>NZ_JAVROT010000180.1:0-13570 GCF_032162605.1 Mycobacterium sp.
CCGCGGCGTCAAGCACGTGTTCGCAGTTGTCGAACACCAACAACCGGACCCGGCCCTCCAACGCAGCAGCCACGCTGTCGGTCAGGCTCCTTCCTGGCTGCTGGGTGATGCCCAGCACCGATGCCACCGCATCGGGTACCGCGCCCGGATCGGTGACCGCAGCAAACTCGAAAAACCAGACGCCGTCCGGAAATTCGTTGATCAGGTGCTCAGCCACCTCGATCGACAACCGCGTCTTGCCGACCCCGCCCATCCCGGTCAGCGTCACCAACCGATGCCCCCGTACCGCTGCGACCACGTCCGCGACCTCGGGCTCCCGCCCGATGAAGCTGGTGACGGCAGGACGCAGGTTCCCTGGCGTCGCATCGAGAACCCGCAGCGGTGGGAACTTGGTGCGGAGCCCCGTAGCGCGGACTTGAGCTATCACGACCGGCCCCGTCAGGTCCCGCAACCGTCTCGGCCCCAGGTCGATGAGCTCGACTCCGGTTATCAGGTCCGCCGTCGAATCGGCCAGCAGGATCTGGCCGCCGTGGCCTGCCGCCATCACCCGCGCGGCGCGGTTGAGTGCCGGACCGAAGTAATCCGCGCCTCGCTGCTCCGCTTCGCCGGTCGCGATACCCATCCGGACCGGAAATTCGAGCCTCCGTTGCGCGGCCATCGCCGCGTCGACGGCAGGGCGCGGCGAGGCGAAGGCGGCACACACTCCGTCACCGGTGTGCTTGAACAACCAACCATCATGTGCCGCAATGACTTCGCGCAACACCTCATCGTGGACAGCGAGGCCGTCCCGCATCGAGACCGCATCGGTCTCCCACCGACGAGTCGACCCCTCGATGTCGGTGAAGCGGAACGTCACTACCCCAGTAGGCGCGACCCCCACGGCCATCTTCGAAGAATGTCACGAGGAGCCCTCCCGAACTGCGGTTTTACGGCGTTGGCAGCGTTGGATACAGAGTGAGCCCGCGCGATCTGTGTGCCTCCACGGGCGCTGACCGCCGGTCAACCACGACGAGTCGTGAGGTCGGACGCGGGCTCAGCGGTCGTCACCTCGGCGCACAGCAGGGCGCTCAGCGGAACGCCGAACAACAGCATCGCGAGGGCCGGGTCGTCGGCCGAGATGTCCGGAAGGCACGCGACGATCGCTGCCGCAGCGGCGACCAGTAACAACTGCGCCGACACCGTCAAATGGCGCGTCGAGAAAATGGTCGTGAACCGTACCTGAAGTTCACCGTGTGCTCGCGCTTGTAAAGGGCGCCTAGGCGATTTGTTGTTTCGCTAGTTCTCCCATGGTGATGACGCCCTGGGTAATCTGCGCGGCTAGCGTGGAGGTGTCGGCGTCAAGTTGCTCGGAAATGTTGGCAGTCAACGCGAGAGTGGCGAATCCGTGGGACAGCGACCAGCCCGCCATGGCGAGCCCGCGGACATCATCGTCGGTCACCGGTCCCGAGCGATGTGAAGTGAGACTGGTTCGGGCGGTGCCGTACAGGATGTCGAAAGCTGCGTTTTTGGCGAGCACCAGCTTCGGGTCGTCGCTGCGGTACAGGTAGGGGCGGAACATCACTTCGAAGTGACCGCGGTGGGTAAGGGCGAATGCGATGTAGGCCTGACCACCGCGCATGAATCCCTCTGGGCCGGTCGCTGCCGGACCGATCATCTCTGCTTGGAGACGAAATCCCTCGGTCGCAACTGCGGTGAAGATTCCGGTCTTGTCGCCGAATTGGTAGGCCAGCGCAGCATGCGAAACGCTCGCGCGGCGGGCTATGCGACGCATGCTCACCGCAGCGACCCCGACGGTCTGGACTTCCTCAACCGCGCCGTCAATCGCCGCTCGCTCAAGCTGCCCGTGGTGATAGGGCCGCGTGGCACTCGTTGTCATAGTTCGCCACTGTACCGACGCAATCTGACCATTGATAAGTTCCGCGAGACGCGGCAAACTGGTCAACATCGACAAACTGTCCATTGGTAAGACTCGCGGTCAGGAGTACGCATGGACGACAACAGCGTGGCGATTGTGGGTGCCACGCCTTGGGGGTCAGCGCGCGTGGTGCGGTGGGCCGGCACGCTCGGATTCGTCCTGCCTGCGATCACGCTCGTCGTTTATCCGATCTGGACATTCCCGGGAACCCAGACGTCGGGTACCGAAGTGGCGCGGTGGGCCACGACTCACCACGATCGGTTGGTCGTGACGATGCTGCTCAATACCGTCGGCGTCACGCTTTGGCTGATATTCGGCGCCGCGGTATGGACTTACCTATGTGATCGACTTCCCGTGAGATCGATTCTTCCGGCGTGCTTCGCCGCTGGCTTCATCGGATGCGTGACTCTGCTGCTCAGCGGGTTCACCGCGTTCGACCTCATGCTCTACCGACACCACAGCGCTGAAACGTCAACGCTGCTCTACGACCTGACCTTCGGATTGCTGGCAATGTCGGGAATGCCCACCGTCGTGGCGCTGGGGTCGTTCGCGGTTGCGGTGTACGTCCACCGGGTGCTGCCGCGGTATACCGCTCACCTCGCGTTCGCCGGCGCCGCGATACACCCCCTGCTCCTCGCAGCGTTCGTCGTCCGCGATGGGCCGCTTTCGCTCGAGGGTTTCTCGATCACCGTGATGCCGGCTTTCCTGTTTGCCTGGATTCTCGGAACCGCACTCGCGATGCCACGCGAGGCTCGGTCCGGACGACCTGGCCGCAGTGGCCGCCGAACCCCCGCCTACGCAGAACACTGGACTGGCAGACACCCGAGCCGGTTCAGGACGTTCATCGACGGTTGGCCGAACAGCGCTCGCAGGAACAGCAAAGTGGTATCGGACTCCTCACGATCCGCCGTCGCGAGGACAATGAACCCGTCGGATACTGCGGACTGATCGTCGGCAGCTGCAGCGGGGTCGGGTTCCACCGCGATGACATCTGCACCGGCATCCTGCAGTGTAGGAAGTCGTCGGAGCTGTCGGATTTGAGGGCCAATGACTTGGGGATTGTCACCATCGTGTCGCACGATGGTTGTCACTGAGGTGTCGGAGTCCTCAGGATCGTCGCCTACGACGACGGTGTTGCGCCTCCCGGGCCCGCGACCCGCGCAGCGAAACGAGCCCGTCGTGGGGCGCTGGCTCGGCCGCCCGGCGGGCGCTACGCCGCCTATGTGGCCGGTCACGAGGAAGCCGTCGACGTCCTGCAGTCGTTCCTGTGCAGGCATCGGGGGGTTGCGGTGTTTTAAGTCGCGTTCGAGCGCTGGATCGATTCGCCAATCAGCGGGACCTTTGAGCTGATTCATTGTCCACGTTCCTAGGCGAGTCGAGGCCGGGAATGGAAGTCCGCGTGGTGGCGCGCGAGAACGTCATCGGCGAAGTCCGCTGAGGGGTCCCGCCACACAGTGTGAATATGGTTGACGTCTCGCTGAGTGTTGTCGTACTCGGCGAGTAGGCGTGGTCCCTGCAGCCGGTAGTAGTGGGGTTGGCCGCGCTCGATGCCGCCGGCCCACGCGAAATGCACGGCGTCGAGCTTGTGACCGGCGAACTTCTCGGCCTCCCGATCGGCGAGTTCTTCTGGGATTCTGCCGATGAAGACGTCGAGAACCGCTCGGAGTAGCTCACGTTGGCTCGCCGTCATCGCATCTGCCGCAATGCCTTTCGGCGCTGACGTAAGGCTCAGGGCGCGATGATGTTCCGGCCGAAGGCCCGCGTTCGCCTCCGCCGTGTCGTGCATGGCGTGCACCAGGTCGCGCAGTCGCGGCTCGGAGAACTGCGCGCGCCACAGGTCCGGCAGGCCCATCATGACATCGCCGTCACTGAGATGGGTGCGATTGCCGCCGACGATGTCTACCGGGGCGACCGGACTGATCATCGCCTCCGCCGCCTGCCCCTCGTCGAGTGACCGGACCAGTTCGCGCGCAAGGTCTTCGGCCGCACCTAGGGGGCGGAGCAGGTGCCCGCCCAGCAGGGGCGACTCGGCCGGATCTGCGCCGAGGAAGCTGGGAGAATTGGAGACAACCTCACCGTGTCCGACCGAATGCTGAACCGAGACGTGGTGCCCGCCGAAACGCCACGACCACGGCCCTTGCGCATCGGGTTCGCCGAATATTCTGAGCCAGTACATCTGTGGGTCCCGTCCACGCTCGCGGCCCCAGTCCACTTGCCAGTCTTCGACGTGGTCGAGCACGTTCTCCAGGCCCATGATGGTGGTCGCGGTGACATACCCCGGTGTGGACAGGCCGGTCGCGACCAACTGCATCGCGCGGCTCTGCTGGGCCGGGCTCATCTGTGCCAGCGCCAGGCCGCCGTGATCAGTGGGTGTGTAGTACCACCGGAGACGTTCTTCGTCGGAAGGCCACGGCGACAGCGCCTTGTGGCGTTGCTCGTCGGTCAGGCCGGCGAGCCATGCCCGGGCCGCATCGATCATTCGCTTCGCGGGCGAGGTGGTCATGGCGGCCTCCCGTTGAGTTCGATTGAGCTGAAACGCAGTGCTTCGCTACGAACCTTATGCACAGTGATCCGATGGTGGACTGTGTGATGCCACAGCATGTACCGTCCGCATTGTTGACAATTCCAAGGTTGCGGCGCGTCGAGACGACAGCGAAATCGGGGCTGGCATGCGTACCTATACGAGCAGCGAGATGCGGGAATGGCTCGGCGGAGTCGGTGACCTGGCCGCCGCCGTCAATACGGCCACCCCGCTGCCGAAGCTCCTCGACCTGATTGCCGCGACCGCCTGCGGGCTAACCGGTTACGAGGCCAGTGGTGTGTTGCTCGTAGATGACGACCGCCACCTCCTTTGTATCTCGGGCTCGGCCGGGCTGTCGGCCGAGTACGTCGCAGAGGTCAACGAGCGGCGGACCATCACGGTGGAGGCCGGCCCGCTGTCGGGCGGCCCCTCGACGCGGGCATTCCTGACTGCCCAGCCGGTGATCGTCCCCGATATCCTGGCCGACCCTTCCTTTGCTCCCTGGGCATGGTTGGCCGACAACTACGGATATCGAGCGATGGCCGCGGTGCCACTTCTGGTCGATCAGATCCCGGTTGGCACGCTCAACTGCTACCGAACCTCAGTGCACGACTTCGGCCCGGATGAGGTCGCACTGCTCTGGATCCTGGCGAACCAGGCCGGTACCGCACTGCAGAGTTCGCGGCTGATCAACTCGCTGACCGAGCAACGCCGACTGCTTGAGCAGTCCGAGGACATCCACCGCGAACTGACGGAAGTGGTGCTACGCGCGGGCGGTGTCCAGGGCGTTGCCGACGCACTGGCCCGCCTACAACAGCGTCCAGTGCTCGTCACGGACGCCGCAGACGTCGTCGTCGCGAATGCCCCGTATCAGGGCGTGCAGCTCGCGCCGCGACCGATCGAACCCGATTTGATGCCTGACGGTACCGGGGAAGTAGCCCAAGGGAATCGGGTGACGGCACCGGTGTCATTGGGAGGCGAGATCGTGGCGAGGTTGTGGTTGTCCGGTCCGTTCGCGGAGATGACGGAACTCGATCGACGCGCACTGGAGCACGCGGCAGTGGTCTGTGCGCTCGAGTTCCTCCGCCAGCGCACGGCCATCGACGTCGAATGGAGTTTGCGCTCAGACCTTCTCGCCGATTTCCTTTCGGGTGCCACGGCAGATGCGTTGAGCGCCCGCGCTATTGCGCTCGGGCACGATCTGACCCGCGCCCACACGGTCATCGTCGCGGCATCCGACGGCGACGCGGGGCCGAGCGGGGGGCGGTCATTGCTGTCGACCGTGCGAGCGGTGGCGGCGCAGTGCGAACCCCGGCCGCTGGTGACGAGCACCGGCGAAGACGTACTCGTGCTGTGGCCAGAAGCGCCGCGGGCCGACACCCCCACACAAGCGGCCGAACATATTCGGCACGCGGTGAGTCGGCTTGTCGGCGAAGGGACCGCGACCGTCGTCGTCGGTCACCGTTGTGAGCGTCTTGCGGACGCCAGGGCCGCAGTAGGGTCAGCTCGCGCTGCACTGCAGCTCGCGCGGCTCAAAGGGGCGGACCGCGTAGTCACACTGCCGGACCTAGGTGTTTATGGCTTGCTGCTACAGCTGAACGACCCGCACGAACTCGTGCGGTTTGCCGACCACACACTGGGCGCATTGCGGAAATACGACGACCGGAAGAAAGCCCAGCTGGTCACGACGCTACGTACATACCTCGAGCAAGGAATGAATGTCGGCCGTACCGCGGCGGCCTTGTTCGTCCATCAGAACACCGTCGGACTGCGGCTGAAGAAGATCGAGGAAGTGGCGGGGCTATCGATCCAGCAGCCCGAGTCCTGGCTGCAACTGAAACTCGCGCTGATGGCCGCCGACGTCCTTGGCGGTGCGCAGCCACCGGCGACCACCCCGTCAGGGTGAGCTCTGCCAAGGCGTACTCACGGTTTGCCGAAGGTCGCGACTGCATCGACGGTGAACTCCAACAACACCCGGCGCTCGCTTCGGCTCGGGTCGCGAAGCGCGTACCCGCCGCCCGTGCCGAGATACTTCGCTGCCATGCGATCGATGTGGGCGGTGACCCGCGCTCCGTCGACGGGGTCGTCTTCTGAGATCTTGCGGGCCACAGTCGCTTTGATGCTCATCCAGTGGAATGGATTCGCCGGGTTCATCAGCAGGAAGGTCGCCTGCGGATTGTTCTGAAGCCACTGGGTCTTCTTGCGGTGTTCGGCCAGGTTGAGCAGTACCCGATCGCCTTCGTAGTCGAACCACACCGGGGAGAGGTTCGGCCGGCCCGCGCCTCCCATGACGGAGATGACGGCGGTCACCGGACCGTCGAGCAGCTGCAGGTAGATCGGGTCGAGGTCGTCGAGGCGATGGAGCACGGAACGCTCACCGACCTCGAATTGTCCGGCCTGGACGCCGTCGGCGACGTCGCGGATCTTCGAAACACCAATGGGCATGGCTTACCTCCCGGGTATGTGGCGCCGGCGCCGCTGCGAACACCGTGCTTCATCAAGGTAGGGCGGCGCCGCGCCGCGCGGTTAGGGGATTGTCCACAGCCTTGCGCGCATTCACTGGTTGTTTCCACAGTGTGGCGGCGACCACCGTGCCGCACTCTTGAGCACATCACGATAGACAGCAAGGAGGTTCAACCGTGCAGCACTATGCAGGCTCGCGAGCGATAGTCGTCGGCGGCTCGATCGGTGGACTCACCAGCGCACTACTTCTGCGCAAGTTGGGTTTCGACGTCGACGTCTTTGAACGAACGCCAACCAACCTGGAGCATCGGGGCGGCGGGATCGTCCTGCAGCCGATCACGACGAAATGGTTTGGCGGTCACAGCGCGCGTCAGATCGAAGAGTTGAGCACCAAGAGCACTCGTCTGCGCTATCTGGGGCAGCACAACGAAGTCGTGCACGAAGAACTCATGGAGTGGCGCTACACGTCGTGGGGGACTGTTTATCGCGCGCTCCTGAGCGACTTCGGCGAGGAGCACTACCACCTCGGCGAATTCTGCGCTGGTTTCAGCCAGGACACCGACCAGGTTGAACTGCGCTTCGCCACCGGCCGGGTAGAGCATGCAGATCTCGTCGTGTTCGCCGACGGCATCACCTCCACCGCACGCCGGCGCCTCTTCCCAAACCTGGACCGGGAGTATTCCGGTTATGTCGGCTGGCGCGGGACGCTGCGCGAGGATCTGGTCAGCGACGAGACCCGCGCCATTCTGGCCGACTCGTTGACCTACAGCGTCGCGCCCAGCACACACGCCGTCATGTACACGATCCCCGGTATGGACGGCGAGCTCGAGGTGGGCAAGCGGCTACTCAACTACGTTTGGTATCGCAACGTCGCCGACGGGCCCGAACTGTACGAACTCACCACCGACGTCCGCGGGTTCGAAGCCCCAGTCTCACTTCATCCCGGCGCCGTCCAGCAGCGCTACATCGACGAGATGAAGGCAGCGGCGCTCGCCCAACTGGCACCAGCCGTTGCCGAGGTGATGGTGGGCACCGAGGAGCCTTATCTCCAGGTCATTTTCGATACCCGCATTCCGGGGATGGTGGACGGACGTGTTGCCGTCATCGGCGACGCCGCCTTCGCCGCACGCCCGCATGGGGCGGCCGGGTCGGCCAAGGCGGCTGCCGACGCCTGGGCTCTGTTCGACCATCTGGGAGCCCATGACGGTGGAATCGTCGAAGCGCTCAAGATATGGGAGCCCGGACAGCTCGAACTCGGCAATCAGCTCATCGATCGGGTATCGGCCATGGGCGCCCGATCTCAGTTCAGCAACACCTGGATCCCCGGCGATCCAGACCTGCGCTTCGGTCTGTACGGGCCGGGCAAGTAGATGCAAGAACGAAAATCCCCAGCAAATAGAGGAGTTTGACCGTGAAGGCTCTCGTGTACGACGGACCCGGCAAGATCGAATACCGCGACCATCCGATGCCGACGTTGGATGCCGACACCGACATCGTCATGAAGATCTCACAGTCGACGATCTGCGGTACCGACCTGCACATCATCAAAGGTGCAGTACCGACCGTACGGCCGGGCACCGTGCTCGGCCACGAGGCCACCGGCGTCGTTACGGAGGTCGGCAACTCGGTGCAGAACGTCAGGGTCGGCGACCGGATAATCGCGGCCTGTGTGAGCGCGTGCGGATACTGCCGATTCTGCACCTCCGGAATGTACGGCCAGTGTCTCAACGGCGGCTGGGCCCTGGGCAACACCATTGACGGTGTCCAGGCCGAGTACGCCCGAATCCCGTTCGCCCGCAACTCCGTCTACAAAATCCCCGATGCGCTCACGGATGAGCAGGTGCTGTTCCTCACCGACATCCTCGCCACGGGCTACGAAGTGGGTGTGCTCAAGGGACAGGTCAGGCCGGGCGACACCGTCGTCATCGTCGGTGCCGGTCCGGTAGGTCTGTCCGCGACCTTGACCGCGCAACTGTTCTCGCCGCGCAACCTCGTCGTCGTCGATCGTGTCGCCGGGCGGCGCGATGTCGCCCTGAAACTCGGTGCGACGCACGCGGTCGACGAGCACGAAGTCCACAGCCTGGTCGCACAGCTGACCGGCGGTCTGGGTGCCGACGTCACCATCGAAGCCGTCGGCTTCCCGGATGCGTTCGAACTCGCCGCTGACCTCGTTCGCTCCGGCGGCCACATCGCCAACATCGGAGTCCACGAAGGTCCGGCCACGCTCCATCTGGAGACGCTGTGGGCCAAACAGGTCACCATCACCACGGGTATCCCATCCGGCCTGACGATTCCCGAACTGATGAACGCCATCTCCACGGGCGCGCTCGACGGCACCAAGATGATCACCCATCGGATGGCTCTCAATGAGACCGAGAAGGGCTACGACATCTTCAAGAGGTCCGCCGAAACTGGGGCGCTCAAAGTCGTTCTCACCAACTGAGAGTGCTGGCGAAAGCTCCGGCTTGGGGGTTAATTGACCGTGGTGCAGCAGCGTTCGGTTAGTGATGCCGTGGTCTCCCACAGGGCCCTCTGCAATTCGGGGCTGCGATCGGCTTCGGGGCGGTATAGCGGGCTCGCCCGAGCACCTCGTCCCGTCCCTCCACCCGTGAGATCGGGCGACCAACCTGCTCGGGCGTCGTCGTCATGCCATCACCTTTCGCACCGGCCATTCCTGTTCAGACTGCGCCGTGATCCGGCGGAAGTCATCAGTCACCCGACTGATGCGCTCCGCTGTTCAAGCGGCCAGGCTGGCACCGTGGCAGATCTCCTCGATCCATCGACGCTGCGTGGTGGCAGGCGCGGACGATGATCCAGTTGGTCCGGCAATCTGGTGCGAGCGGATGGAGATTTGGATGGGCGTTCGGAAACCATTCAGCGCGTTGATCATCGGCGGTTCGGTGGGCGGATTGGCGGCCGCGAACGAGCTGCGGTCGATCGGCGCGGAGATCACCGTCTACGAACGGTCCGCCGATCGCACCCAGCCGCGCGGCGCCGGTATCGTCATGCAGCCCGAAGTAGCGGCGCTGCTGGACCGACTGAACAGGTCGGTACCGTCAGTCAGCGTCGAGCTTCGGCAACGGCAGCACCTACACCGTGACGGCAGGTTCGCCCGTTACGACGCCCCGCAGTGGATGACCGCGTGGGATACCCTCTACCAGGCATTTCGAGAGCCGCTCGCGGCGGCGTGCGTCCGACTCGACAGCGCTCTCGAGCGCGTCGACGTCGACCGGCAGACCGCCACAGCCGCATTCGTCGGTGGTGAAACGGCCCGCGGGAACGTCGTGATCGGTGCCGACGGGATCGGCTCGACGACGCGCTCGCTGCTCACCGCCGCGAACGACATCAGGTACGCGGGGTATATCGCCTGCCGTGGGCTGGAACCGGAGTCGGCCATTGGCAACGACCTTCTCGACCTCCTCTCGGAACGGTTCACGTACTTCGGCGTGCCCGGGATGCAGATGCTCTGCTACCTGGTTCCCGGGCCGAATGGGGAGCGCGACAAGGGTTCCCGACGGGTCAACTGGGTGTGGTACATCAACACGCCTGAATCCGCCCTGGAACATTTGCTTACCGGCACTTCGGGGCGACGGTTCGACCATTTCCTTCCCGCTGACGAGGTAACACCCGAGACCACCACCCAACTAACCACTTTGGCCGGCGAGGCGTTGCCACCGCAGTTCGACACCCTCATGCGATCGTCCAGAGTGTTCCTGCAGCCGGTCTACGATCTCCCGCCAACCCGAATGGTCGCCGACCATATCGTCCTCATCGGTGACGCGGCCGGAACCGTGCGCCCCCACACCGCGTCGGGTACGTCGAAGGCGCTCGGCGATGCCGCCGAGCTGGCGCACGCTCTGCGCGGATGGTCGCCACCCGACCCGCTGCCCGACCAGAACCTGCAGCGCTGGGAAGCGACGCGCTTGACTCACCTGGTCGAGGTCGCCGGACGCGGAATGCGGCTGGCGGCGCAATCTTCGCTGGGTGCATCCTTCGGCCCCCAGTTCCTGGGCGACTGACCGCGCGCACCCGCCGAGGCCGGAGAGGAGCGCCGCGCGGCCGATCGATCGGCAGTCCGCTCGTCGACCGATTCAGCATCGAATATGCGCGGTGCCATCTCATCGAGCGCGACTAGCATAACGACAGGGTGTCAGCCGGTCAGATGGGAGGCGCATGGTCGTTTCGGCGAACATCGGCCCACCTGGCTCGGCCGCGCGATCGGTATTCGCGCTGGTGGGTCGAGCCGAGCTGGTGCAGCTGGTCACCGATGTCGCCCAGCACGCCGCGTCAGCGCCACCGGCCCTGATCGTGCTCGGGGAGACCGGTATCGGAAAGTCGGTTCTTCTGCAACCCGCTGGCGCTCATTGACGTTTCCCGGCTCTACGCGCGTACGGGCGAGCGGGTGTTCCGCGGCGTCACCGCCCCAGCGCTGGGTGCCGCATACGCCGTGTTCGCGATGCAATTGGCTGAGTTGCCAACGGATACGCGCCGTCTGTTGTTGCTGACCGCGGCCGGCTCGGGCTACGAATCGATGGCGACGATCACCGCTGCCGCGGGCCATGGCGCGGGCGCGGCGGCATGGCAGCCGGCTCTCTCGGCCGGTCTGATCACGGTGACCGGTGATCGCCGACCGGAGTTCTGCCACCCGTTGGCGCGGGCCGCCGCCTATGCCGAGAGCAGCCTGTCGCAACGACGCCAAGCCCATCTTGCGCTGGCCGCCGTGCTGAAGAGCGAGCCATCCTGTCGCGCATGGTATCTCGCGGCCGCGGCCACCGGCCCCGAGGAACACATCGCGCAGTCGCTGGAGGCGGCATCGCAACTGTCGTTCCGTCGTGGCGGTTACCTGGAAGTCGCCCGAGCGCTGCAACGTGCGGCCGAACTGAGCCCCGATCAGGAGTCGGCCGCCCGTCGATTCGCGACGGCCGCCGCGGCGGCCAATTTCGCCGGGGACACTGAGTGGGCGACCTCGCTGTGCGGGAACGCCGCTGTGGCAATACGCGACGCTGACACGACGGCGTACGCCACGTCGACCCGCGCCTCGATCCTTATGCAGTCTGCGCGTCCGACAGTCAAATGAAAATCCGACAACTTATGCGGGTTCCTACATCCTGCAGGAGCGCCCGGGAACAAATCGCGCACCCGCCCCGTTGACCCATTCGACAACTTGAGTGAAGCAGGCTCAACTCTGGTTTGACACCATCGCACCCGCGAGGGCAAGCTTGAGCGTGGTCCACTCAGACCCGACAACGTTCGATTTTTTGGCAGTTTTTCTATACAGGAGGCAGTAACTATGGCTCGTGCGGTCGGTATCGACCTCGGGACCACCAACTCCGTCGTCTCGGTGCTCGAAGGCGGCGAACCCGTCGTGGTCGCAAACTCGGAGGGCTCACGTACCACCCCGTCGGTCGTCGCGTTCGCGCGCAACGGCGAGGTGCTGGTCGGTCAGCCCGCCAAGAACCAGGCAGTCACCAACGTCGACCGGACCATCCGTTCGGTCAAGCGCCACATCGGCACTGACTGGTCCGTCGAGATCGACGGCAAGGACTACACGTCGCAGGAGATCAGCGCGCGCATCTTGATGAAGCTCAAGCGCGACGCGGAGAGCTACCTGGGTGAGGACATCACGGACGCGGTCATCACCGTGCCCGCGTACTTCAACGACGCTCAGCGCCAAGCCACCAAGGAGGCCGGTCAGATCGCCGGCCTCGAAGTGCAGCGCATCGTCAACGAGCCCACTGCGGCGGCGTTGGCCTACGGCCTGGACAAGGCCGACAAGGATCAGACCATCCTGGTCTTCGACCTCGGTGGTGGCACGTTCGACGTCTCCCTGCTCGACATCGGCGACGGTGTCGTCGAGGTCCGCGCGACCTCCGGTGACAACCACCTCGGTGGCGACGACTGGGACGACCGGATCGTCACCTGGCTGGTCGACAAGTTCAAGGCCTCGGCAGGCATCGACCTGACCAAAGACAAGATGGCCATGCAGCGTCTTCGTGAGGCTGCCGAGAAGGCCAAGATCGAACTGAGCTCAGGCCAGTCGACCTCGATCAACCTGCCGTACATCACGGTCGACGCGGACAAGAACCCGCTGTTCCTCGATGAGCAGCTGAGCCGCGCCGAGTTCCAGAAGATCACCCAGGATCTGCTGGACCGCACCCGTAAGCCGTTCCAGTCGGTCATCAAGGACGCCGGCGTCTCGGTCTCCGAGATCGACCACGTCGTGATGGTGGGTGGCTCCACCCGCATGCCTGCCGTGACTGATCTGGTCAAGGAGCTCAGCGGTAAGGAGCCCAACAAGGGCGTCAACCCCGATGAGGTCGTGGCCGTGGGTGCCGCCCTGCAGGCGGGTGTGCTGGCCGGTGAGGTCAAGGACGTCCTGCTGCTCGACGTGACACCGCTGTCGCTCGGCATCGAGACCAAGGGTGGCGTGATGACCAAGCTCATCGAGCGCAACACCACCATCCCGACCAAGCGGTCGGAGACCTTCACCACGGCCGACGACAATCAGCCGTCGGTGCAGATCCAGGTCTTCCAGGGTGAGCGTGAGATCGCCTCGGCGAACAAGTTGCTCGGCAGCTTCGAGCTGACCGGCATCCCGCCCGCCCCGCGTGGCACGCCGCAGATCGAGGTCACCTTCGACATCGACGTCAACGGCATCGTCCACGTCACCG
>NZ_JAVROT010000181.1:0-14963 GCF_032162605.1 Mycobacterium sp.
CCCGGCCGGGGGGGGGGTCGACGTCGCCCCCGGCGAAGGCCCTCTGGCAGGCGTCGATCCAGCTGCGTCCCCACGACTGGAGCTCGGCCGCGGTCTGCGGGTAGAGCCGGTCCAGCTCGGCGCCGTCGCGGGGCAGGGCCGTGCGCAGCGTCTCGATCGCACGGGAGTCGGGCGCCGTGAGCCCGTCGAACAGCAGATCGATGATCGTGGCCACGCGCTCGCGCAGGGGCGCCTCGGGGGCGGCCTGGGACTTGCCGATGAGCGGTTGCGCGAAGAGCGAGGGCGTGAGCTGGCCGCGGCGTTCCGCGGTGCGGCGCAGGACGGCGGCCCACAGCCCATCGATGTCGCCGAACTGGTACTTCACCGCACCCCAGGTGGCACCTGCGTCCTTGGCGATCCGGTTGGCCGACGCCGCGGCGGCGTCGCCGGTGGCGAGTGCCCGCAGCGCAGCGTCGAGCATGCTGTCGCGGGTCGCCTGGCCGCGGCGGTTGGTCCGTCGCGCATTGGACACCGGGTTGGACACTTGACGAATGATAGAACCCTCTGTGATTCTTGTCGACATGGCAAAACCGCCACTTTCGATGAAGCCGACGGGCTGGTTCCAGGTCGCGTGGTCCGACCAGATCGGAGTGGGCGAGGTCCTCGCGATGAAGTACTTCGACCAGGAGATGGTTGCGTGGCGTGCGCAGTCCGGCCAGGTGTCGGTGATGAACGCGTACTGCGAACACCTCGGCGCCCACCTGGGTTTCGGTGGCCACGTCGAGGGCGAGGTCATCGAATGCCCCTTCCACGGCTGGCAGTGGAATGCCGAGGGCCGCAACGTGTGCATCCCGTACGAGCCCCGCCCCAATCGCGGCAGGCGCATGCGCACCTACCCGGTGGCGGAGCGCAACGAGTCGATCTACATCTGGCATGACGCGCAGGGCCGGGAGCCTTCCTTCGAGGCGCCTGACGTCTTCGCGAGCTTCGGCGACGGCAGCAGCGCGGCCGACTACTACCCGCGCGCGAGCCTCTACGAGCAGAACCTGGAGCTGCATCCGCAGTACGTGCTCGAGAACGGCGTCGACTTCGCCCACTTCAAGTTCGTGCACAAGACGCCGATCGTGCCGGTGTTCACGCGCCACGACTTCGCCGCGGCGGTCTCCTACGTCGACTTCACCATCACGTTCGAAGGTGACGACGGCCAGAAGATCGAGGACGTCAACAGCGGCGTCGAGGCCATCAACGGCGGGCTCGGCATCGCGGTGACCAAGAGCTGGGGCATGGTCGACAACCGAACCATCTCCGCGATCACGCCCGTCGACGAGCGCACCTCCGACGTCCGCTTCACCGTCTACATCGGCCGCACCCCCGGTAGGGACACCCCACGGGCCGAGACGAAGGCGCAGGAGTTCGGCCAGGAGGTCATCCGGCAGTTCAGCCAAGACGTCTACATCTGGTCGCATCAGCGTTACTCGGACCCGCCCGCACTGTCCTCGTCCGAGTTCGAGGGCTTCACCGCGATCCGTGAGTGGGCCAGGCAGTTCTATCCGGATGGCCGCGGTGGCAGCGCCGCGCAGCTCCAAGCCGTGTCAGTGACGAGAAGGGCTGAATCACAATGATTTCCACGACCTCCAAGCCTTCCACCAGCAAGCCGATCCGTGTCTTCCAGGTGGCGACGGGCAACGTCGGTCGCGAGATGATCAAGAGGATGGGCAACCGCTCTGACCTCGAGCTGATCGGATTGCACTGCTACACCGCCGACAAGGTCGGCCGCGACGTAGGCGAGATCGTCGGCATCGGTCCGGTCGGCGTGATGGCGACGGGCACCGTCGAGGCGATCATCGCGGCCAAGCCCGACGTGCTGACGTTCCACGGCGTCTTCCCCGACGAGGATCTGTACGTCGAGATCCTCGAGGCGGGGATCAACGTCGTCACCACGGCCGACTGGATCACCGGCTGGCACCGCGACGCCAATCACCCCCATCCCTCCGGCCAACCGGTCACGCAACTGCTGGCCGAGGCCGCCGCCAAGGGTGGATCGTCCTTCTACGGCACCGGGATGAACCCCGGCCTGAATCAGATTCTGGGCGTGGTGTGTTCGGCCGACGTCGCCGAGATCGAGAACGTCACCACCATCGAGTCGGTCGACGTGTCGTGTCACCACAGCAAGGACACCTGGATGGAGGTCGGCTACGGGTTGCCCGTGGAGGACCCGTCGATTCCGTCGAAGCTGGAGAAGTACACCCGGGTGTTCGCCGACAGCGTGCTACTGATGGCCGACTGCTTCGGCGTCGAACTCGACGAGGTGAAGTTCAGCTACGAGCTCGGCGCCTGCACCAAGGACGTCGACCTCGGCTGGTACACGCTTCCCAAGGGATCACTCGGCGGCAACTACATCAAGTACCAGGGCATGGTCGACGGTGCTCCGTTGGTCGAGACGCACCTCGAGTGGCAGATGACGCCGCACACCGATCCCAGCTGGGACATCAAGGGCTGCTACATCACTCAGATCAAGGGCGACCCCTGCATCTACAACAAGCACATGATCTTCCCGAAGCCCGGCGTCGACCTGTCCAACCCGGACAACTTCGCATCCATCGGCATGACGGTCACCGGCCTGCCTGCGCTGAACGCCATCGCGTCAGTCGTCGCCGCACCGCCCGGTCTGATCACCAGTGCCGATCTGCCGCTGCGCGGCTTCGCGGGACGCTTCAAGTAGCAGCGCGGCTACACCGTCATCTCGCCCATCTCCGACCAGCCGGTCGCTTCGATGGTCTGGCTGATGATCTTGGGCGTCGCGGCCAATAGCGCAGGCGTGTCAGCGATGAACTTGTCGAAGTGCGCGCTGGTGACGTGTTCCCTGCCGGCGTCCCCGTCGCGGAAGCCCTCCACCAGAACGTATTCCGAGGAATCCTGCAGGCTGCGTGACCAGTCGAACCACATGTTGCCCGGCTCGGCGCGGGTGCTGGCGGTGAAGTCGGCCATCAGGTCGGGGAAAGTCTCGACGTACTCTGGCTTCGGCCTGAACTTCACGACTATGAAAATCACAGCATCATTCCTTTCCTTACGAATCAGGGGGTCAGGATGGCGCGCCCGCGGACGTTACCCGCGTCGAGATCGTCGATGGCGGACTGGAAGTCGTCGAGCGCGTACTTCTGCGTGTGGAGGTTGACGGAACCGCGGGCGGCGAGCGCCATCAGGTCGCACAGGTCGTTGTATGACCCCACCAGGTTGCCGATGAAGTTGATCTCGGTGGAGATGACGTCGATCGTCGGAACGTCGATGTTCTCGCCATACCCGACGACGTGGTAGTCGCCCGCCCGGCGCAACATGGCGATGCCCTCACGGGTGGCGCCACCCTCGCCGACGAAGTCGACGACGGTCTCGGCACCGTGGCCGTCGGTGAGCTCGAGCACCTGCTCGACCTGGCTGCCGTCGGCGACGACGCTGCGGTCGGCGCCGATCGCCTCGGCGAGCTTGAGCGCGTCGGGGTTGCGGTCCACGACGATGATCTCGGCGGGGGAGAGCGCCTTGAGCACCTGAATGCCGATGTGGCCCAACCCTCCCGCGCCGATGACGACGCAATGGTCCCGCGGCGTCAGTCGTCGGGCGGCCTTGGCGGCGGCGTGATAGGCGGTCAGGCCGGCGTCGGCGAGCGCGGCGACGTCCGAGGGCTCCAGCGAGTCGCCGATCTTCACCACGCTGCGCGCTGAGGTCTTGAGGTACTCGGCGTACCCGCCGTTGGTGTCGATGCCTGGGAATTGGTTTGCTTCGCAGTGCACGTCGTCACCCGAGCGGCAGGCCCGACACAGCCCGCAGGTGATCAGCGGGTGCAGGATCACCTTGTCGCCCTCGGCGACGTTGGTCACCGCGGAACCGACGGCCTGCACCCAGCCCGCGTTCTCGTGCCCGATCGTGTACGGCAGCGCAACCTGTGACTTCTCGGCCCACTGCCCTTCGAGGATGTGCAGATCGGTCCGGCAGACGCCGGCGCCGCCGATCTTGACGACGACGTCGAACGGTCCGGTCGGGGTCGGTACCGGGACCTCGGCCATCTCGAGATTCTGGTGGTAGCCGACGACCTGGACGGCTCTCATGGTGCTCATGACTGTGCGTTCCTTCCAACGAGTGTGAGTTGTCGAGTCTGATCGGCATCGGGGTAGCGAGTGCGTAGGAGTCCCCGGCAGAAGTGGGCGTTCCCGTCGATCGAGATCCGGGTGGATCTGGCGCGGCGCAACGCCATCGGGACGTCGTCAGGGGCGTACCCGGTTCCGGTGTGGTCGACCAGCACCAGATCGTCTGGCGCGGTGGACAACCCGATGCCGGCCCGCCGCCTCATCAAGGAGGCGGTGGTGTCGTCACCGGGCAGGTCCCGGATGCGGACCCCGCCGAGGTCGGCGACCGGGCGTTCCGGCTCGGTGCGCAGCAGCGCGGTGAGGCAGCGTTCCATCGCCGCCGTGTGCGCCTTGCGCTGGAACGTCACGCGCAGCTCGTCGAGATCGTCCTCGGCCTCGTGCGCGAAGGTGCCCCGGTAGCCGGCGTCGGCGGCCAACCCGGCGTTGATGATGCCGGAGTCGTGGTGATCGTCTAGCTCGACGGTGACGTGCCCCGTCCAGTCCAGCGCCACCAGAACGTCTTTGGCGTCGGATGCCATCAGGTAGGCGAAGTTCGGTGCGCAGAACGACGTCGGCAGCCGCAGGTGGACCGCGATGTCGCCGCGCGGGGTGACGTCCACGGTGTGCACGAACCCGAGATCGGTGATCGGCTCGTCGAGCTCCGGGTCGATCACGGCGTCGAGAGCGTGAAGGATGGCGTCGCGCAACAGTTCCCGATCCACGTTAGGCCCCGACCAGATCGTCGGCGCCCCGCGGCCCGACGGCGGGCTCGCCGGCTGTCTTGTCTGGGGAGGCCAGCTGCAGCTCCGCCGGCACCGGGATGTCGTACATCTTGGCCGCGTTGAGCCCGAGGATCTTCCTCTTCTGGTCGGTGGTGATCGATGCGTACTCGTTGAGCTCCGCGGGGATCTGGAAGTCGACGAACGCTTCGACGAGCCAGCGCGGCGTCCAGATCGCGTAGTCCGACGAGAACTGGATGCGGTCCTCGCCGATCCAGTAGAGGAGCTCGCCCATGATCTGCCCGAAGTACTTCGGACGGGTGTGGATGAACGGCATCGCGACGGCGAGGCCCGCGTGCACGTTGGGTTCCTGGGTGGCGATCCAGCAGAAGTCCTCCAGCCGCGGGAGGCCGCAGTGCTCGACGATGAAGTTCAGGTCGGTGAAGTCCGAGGCGACGTGGTCGACGTCGGCCACGTCGAACGCGTCGCGGTCCAGCGGCCGGATGGTGGGGCCCTTGTGGACGTGGATGTTGCGGATGCCCAGTTCGCGGCACGCCTCGAAGTAGCGGTAGGCCCATGGGTCGTCGAGGCGCCAGCCACGGGAGTCGCCGTGCCATTCGGCGGTGTAGAGCTTCACGCCCTTCAAGCCGAACCGCCTGGCGTCCTCGCGCAGCTGATACAGGCCAGCCTCGCCGTTGCGCGGGTCGAAGTTGTGGTTGTAGGTCAGCTTGTCGGGATTGGCCTTGGCGAGCTCGGACGCCTCGTCGGTCTGCCCGAAGCCCTTGTAGTAGAACTCGCCGAGCGCCGCGGGCTGGAAGATCGCGTGGTCCACGTAGCCGTCGGTGAACAAGTCCTTCATCAGACGTTCGCTGCCCTGGTAGAGGTAGTCCTCGTAGCTCCAGACCTCGGATTCCGGGGACAGGTTCCGGTGGTAGTCGTAGAAGCAGTCGATGAACTGCTTGCCGTGGATGTTGCGTTGGTTCTCCGGCCGCGCGTCCCACAGCGCGACGTGGGCGTCGACGATGAAGTAGCTGGTGCCGTCCTTGCGGTACATGCGGTTCTCCCTGACTGGGCTGCTTGGCTCGATGACTCTGGTGTGAGGGCTGTCACACCAACTGATCGGAGCCTATGGTCGGCCGCGGGCGCCGCGGAGGTCGTCAACGTCTCAATCTGAGACGCCTTGGCTTAGGCAGTCGGGACGGCTGCGGCCAGGCTGCTTGTAACGTGGATCACACATCGAAGGAGACGGGTGCCCGAAGAACTACCGGAGCGAGTGCGGCTTGCGCGGCTGCAGAATCCCGAGGCGCCCTCGGTGCCCGGTCGATTGCTTGCGTCCTGGCAGCGCAGCGAGGAGTACGGGGTTCCGCAGGAGAGCGTTGAACCCGTCTTCACCGGCACCGACAATCTGGGGTCGCTGTTCGTCGAATGCGGCAACGAAGTCCTCCTAGACCTGCATCGCACGCTGGCAGGAGAGCCGGTCAGCATGATGCTGACCGACTCAGACGGGGTGGTGCTCAGCCGGATGAGCGGCGATCACAGCCTCCTGCGCGCACTCGACGACGTCCATCTGGCGCCCGGTTTCGCGTACTCCGAGCGCGACGTGGGCACCAACGGACTTGGCCTGGCCCTGGCTGATCGGGCGCCGACGCTGGTGCGCGCCGATCAGCACTATGCGATGAGTCTGTGCACGTTCACCTGCGCTGCGGTGCCGGTACTCGATGCCGTCACCGGCCGTCTCGAGGGCTGCGTCAACCTCACCACCTGGTCTCAGTCGTCCAGCGACCTGCTGCTGGCGCTGGCCCGCTCGGCGGCGAGCAACACCGCCGCCCTGATGCTGGCGAGATCCAACGGGCGTCGCCCGCGCCAGACCCCCCGGGGGCAGGTCTTCCGTGTCGAGGTTCCGCGACTCGAACCGGGTTCGGGCACCCTGCATCAGCTGTCGGCTGTGTGGAGCTCGGCGGTCGGCCTCGCCGAGCGGGCGATGTCGGCGGGCGGCGTCGTGGCCGCGATCGGGGAGCCGGGGGTCGGCCGTTCGACGTTGCTTGCGCAGGCGGCGCGCCACACCTATCCGCGCGATCGCATTCTGTCGGCCAGTGCCCCTGGCTCCTCGGACATCCAGACCTGGCTGGGCCTGTGGGCGCCGGAACTGGGCAAGGCGCACACCGCCGTGGTGGTGCGCGACGTCGACACGCTGCCGACCTGGGTGGCTGATCAACTCCGGGACCTGGTCGTGCGGTCCCGCCGCGAGGCCATGGTGCCGTTCGCCGTGACGGCCGAACGCTTCGAGGACATCCCGACGGCGCTGGCCGGTCTGATCGACACGATCGTGGAGGTGCCGTCCCTGCGTGACCGGCTGGACGACGTGCTGCCGCTCGCCGCGCACATCGCGAAACGGGCGCGGGGTCGCGACGTCGTCATCAGCCCGGCCGCGTGCCGCGCGCTGCAGAGCTACGGATGGCCTGGCAACGTCGACCAGCTCGCGCGCGTCGTCGCCCATGCCGCCAATCGCACCGACGTCATCGACGTGGGAAGCCTTCCCCCAGAGGTCCTCGCTGGCTCGTCCCGGCATCTGTCCCGCATCGAGGCGTTCGAGCGCGGCGAGATCATCCGGGTGCTGTCCGACGCAGGCGGCCTGACGATGGTCGAAGCCGCCCGCGAGCTCGGGATGAGCCGAGCCACCCTGTACCGCAAGATCAGTCAGTACGGCATTCGCGTGCGGACGTGAACGAAATGCTTTAAGCCAACGTTTTCGCCGAGACTGCGGCGAGATCGCGTAATACACGATCTCTCAGCAGTTTCGGGCGCGGTCGACGGGCTCGCGTGTCCGCGTGGACTCGGCTAGGCACCCCGATAGGACTGACCGTGGGGCTCGACGCAGTGCTCGTCGGGGTCATCCGCGCACACGTGATCGACCTGGAGCGTCGTGTGGTCGATGTGGTGCCGGTCCCGCAGGACCCGTTCCAGGTCGCCGCGAATCGCATGGCAGTCGGCGCCGTCGCCGACGATCACGTGGGCGGACAGGGCGGCTTCACCCGAGGTGATCTCCCAGATGTGCAGGTCGTGTACCTCGACGACCGCGTCGATCGCAGCGAGCTCCTTGCCGACCCCGTCGGGGTCGACACCCTTCGGGGCGGCTTCGAGGAAGATGCGACCGGAGGCGCGCACCAGACCCCAGCCGGCCTTGATCATGAGCGCCGCGACGATGAGGGCCGCGATCGCATCGGCGCGCGCGAAGCCGGTGAGCCAGACGACGGCGCCTGCGATCGCCGTGGCGATGAACGCGTAGAGGTCGTTGAGGATGTGCTGGTACGCGCCCTCGACGTTGAGGCTCGATCGGTTCGCGCGACTGATGCACCACGAGGCCGCGACGTTGACGACGATGCCGACCAGGGCGGTGACGAGCACCAGCAGCCCCTCGACTTCGCCGGGGTCGAGCAGGCGACGAATGCCCTCGAAGATGAAGTAGGCAGCGAGCAGCAGCAGGGTGATCCCGTTGGCCTGCGCGGAGAGGATCTCGGCGCGTTTCAATCCGTAGGTGTAGTCACCGCGGGCCGGTCGGGCGGCGAGCCCGATCGCCACCAGGGCCAGCACGATCGATGCGGCGTCGGTGAGCATGTGCCCCGCGTCGGTGATCAACGCCAGCGATCCCGCGATCACACCGACGACCACTTCGGCGGCCATGAAGCCGACGATGAGGACCAGGGCGAGGGTCAGCCACTTCCGGTCGGCGTCGGCCGTCATGCCGTGGGAGTGGCCCCCGTGGCCGTGTGCGGTTTCTGCCATCGTGCGTCGCCTCCCCCTGGGTGATCGACCGGACGAACGAACCGAGCATACCTCGATACATGCGCATGTTGGCATGGTTCCCGGGTAGGGACCAGCCCGACGCGGGCGGGACGTGTTACTTCTCCGGCGTACGAGACCTGTATGCGTCGAGCACCTCGGAGCGGAGGCGGCCACGGGGACCGACGTCGAAACCGTTGTCGACCGCCCACTTTCGAGCCTTGGTCGACTCGGCGGGATCACGTGTGGGCTGGCTCCCACGCGCCGCGCGGTGACCCGATCGACGGCTCGCGTCGATCCACCCGCCCATGACGTTGCGCAGTTTCGTCGCGTTCGTCTCGGACAGGTCGATCTCGAAGCGGGAACCATCGATGGTGAACGTCACCGTCTCGGCGGCCGCGGTCCCGTCGATGTCGTCGACCCATTCGACGATCGTCTTTCTAGCCACCGCTCGCGAACCCCCATCGCACTCAAGGTATTACCGGATCCAGCCCATGATAGCCATCGACGAGAACGTCAAACGACACTGAGTTCGCGCTGGCGAGACGCGCGGCTACTTGAAGCGCGCATGGCAGAGGTCCTCGTCGCCGGCGAGGCCCGAGCGGAAGGCGACGATCCGGGTGAACCCGGCCGGGACCGTTTCACCGTTGACGTTGCTTGCCACCAGACCATTGGTCAGCAATCCCGCGACGGCTTCGTCGAGATCGCCCGCCGTCAGTATCAGCGCCAGACCCTTGTTCTCCGCCATGGCGCGCTGGGCAACGCCGGTGAGGCACGCGGTGCGCAACGCGGCGACCGCGGAGTCGAGCGACTCACCGCGTTCGTGTTGAACGGCCAGCGCGTAGCGCGACGTCACGACGGACAGCGCGGTGTTGTCCCCTTGCAGTAGGGAGTAGTCCTGGCGGTCGGCAGGCTTGCCAAGCGCTGCCAGTCCCTGCATGTCCACGAAGATCGTGTTGCTCTCCGGGCAGTAGGAAGCGGGTGGGCTCGGCTGCGCGTCGGAACAATCCGGTTGGTCGAACGACAGCGTGGGAGCCTCGTTGGGTCGGAAGACCTCACCGAGCACGTCGACGAGCGAGGTGACGACGTCCTCGGTCAGCGCGACGTCGCCGGAGACGGCGTCGCCCGCGCCCTCCTGCGGCAGCGTCAGCGGAAGATCGCCGCGGCGCTCGGTGATTTCGTCCATGTCGATCCCCACGCATTCCGATGCGCCTGAGGTGAAACCCATTTGGAATGCGCTGATTCGGTCGAGGGCGGTGCCGTGGCCCTGTTCGAGGAAGGGCGCATCACCGGGGCCGTACGTGGGGTCGCGGAGCGTAAGTACTCCGGCCAGAACGTGATTGAGACCGTCGCCGGTACTGAGCTCGAAGCGGGGCGACTGACCCTCGGCCACCCATCGGACGTACGTGCCTGCAAGGCAGTCCGCCTGTTGTTCCCTCACGATCGTGGGGGTGTCGTCGTCGGCGATGTTCGCCATGCTCTGGATGGCGTGGCCATACTCGTGCGCGAGCAGGGCGGAGATCGACGCATCCCCGAAGAAGTGCTGTCCCAGGGGGACGAGGACGCCGCGGTCCCAAGCGATCAGGTCGTCCCTCGCGCAGAAGAGCGCATTCGGGTTCCCGTAGGTGTCACCGCCACAGATCTCGGGGCTGGCGGGATCGTCGGAGTCATAGGACACCAGATCCCCGACGGGGGTGAACGATCCGTCGAATGAATCGGAGTAGTTCTTCTCCCAGAACTCCGTGACGTCGTTGACGGCCAGGGTCGCAAGCTTGTCGGCGTCACCGCCGTCGCTGTCCTTGACGTCGCCCTCGGGAGCCGGCGCGGTTTCGCGGATGCCGCTCGGGCCGTCCTGAGCGGCCAGTCCGCCAGCGCGGAACGGGTCGTACAGCGGAGAGACCGCACGACCCTGCGTCGTGGAACCGCAGCCCGCGACCAGCAGCGCCACACACGAGGCCGCCGCCGCAGCCCTCAAGCCGCCCATCGATAGCTCATTTCGTGCGCCGCCCCCGGGATGTGTGACCTAACCGAAATGCGAGGGTATACCGGCTGCCAGCCTTGGGAGAGAACTCCGCGCCGGGCGCTCGACGGCATCCCGGTAACGGGTGGGGCCGCACGCCTGATAGGCATTACCAGATGGGAAAGAACGAGCGCTCGAAGATCGTGATGAGCGACGACGAGATCGTCGAGTTCATCGACCACAGTCGCACCGCGACCATGGCGACGCTGTCGGCGAGCGGCAAGCCGCACCTCATCGCGATGTGGTACGCCGTGCTCGACGGCGAGATCTGGTTCGAGACCAAGGCCAAGTCGCAGAAGGCCGTCAACGTCCGGCGTGATCCGACCATCACCGTGATGATCGAGGACGGGCACACGTACGACACCCTGCGTGGGGTGTCGATCGACGGTCGCGCCGAGATCGTCGACGACGATCCGGAACTCCTTCTGCGCGTGGGGATCAGCGTGTGGGAGCGCTACACCGGTCCCTACACCGACGACATGAGGCCGTTCGTAGATCAGATGATGAACAACCGGATCGCCGTGCGGGTGGTGCCGAGCCGGTTGCGGAGCTGGGACCATCGCAAGCTCGGAATGCCGGAAATGCCGATGGCCGGGACGACCGCGCAGTACCTGACCTGACATGGCAGCGCAGAAGCGGCCGACGTCGTCGCGGGGGCAGACGATCGAACTAGGTCGTGGCCCAAGCTGATCGAGGCATACGCCGACTTCGACACCTAACAGGGCTGGACGGAACGCGAGATCTCGGTCGGCATTCTGCGTCCGCGCTAACCCGCCGAGCGGGGCGAGAATCCCGGATTGGCCAGTGTGGTCGCGGTGGCCGAGCCGATCTGCCCGCGCCGGTCGAAGAGGGCGGCGGTGCCGGTGGCTACCCCGCCGTGGCCCGAGAACGTCAGTGCCGCCAGGCCGATGTCCGGTCCTTCGGGCAGCCGGCTGAGCGTGAGCGTGTAGTCGGCGTTGATGTAGTGCAGACCCTCGGTGCCGTAGTGCGTCAGCGAGCTCGCAACGTCGCCCGCCATCGCGGCGCGCGTGAACGGCGTCATCGGCACACCCTCGACGAGGGGCTTGACGTCGCGTAGCCAGACGAACTTCGGGCCGTCGTGCTGCCACTGGGTCAGATCGAAGCTGCGCCGCGGAAGGTTGGGGTTCCTGCCGTAGGCCCAGACCAACAACGGGACCGTATGGGGCTGCTCGTCGCGTTCGGGCGGTGGCGCTGGCATGGCGATGGGTGCGGTCCAGACGACTCCCGGCGGCTGCTCTCCGGTGCGCAGGAACAGAGCGCTCGCCCGGGCGACGACGACGTCGGACTGCAGCACCTCGGCGTCGACGAGCTTCAGCCGTCTGCCCTCGCGGAGCACCCTTGTCCTGACGCGCAGCGGCTCCATGGCTGCGGGACGCAAGAGGTCGACGGTCAGCCGCGCGGGTTGCAACTCGGGGTCGCCCTCGTCGCGTTCGATGGCGTGACCAAGCACTCCGCCGACGAAGTTGCCGCTGATCGACTGCCCCCAGGGCCCCTTCGCCACGGCGGTGGGCACGAGGGCGTCGCCGTCGGGGATGAAATAGGCCGGGGGCAGTGGGACGGTCATCGCGACCGACGATATCGGTGGCTGCGAGCGCCGCGGTCCTGCCGCGCTGATCAGACCGGTTCGGCGAGGTCCGCGAACTCGGGATGCTTGTCGATGTAATCCGCCACCATCGAACAGGCCGGGACGATCCGCAGCCCTGCCTCCCGCGTCGCGCGCAAGGCCTCGCCCACCAGAATCGTCGCCAGTCCGCGTCCCTGGAAGGCGCTGCCCACCTCGGTGTGGGGGAAGGTGCGCCGTCCGTCGCGGTCGGAGAAGTCGGCCAGGCCGACGGTCTGGCCGTCGACGGCGATGGTGAAGCGGCCGGGCTCCTCGGTGACGGTGGCCTGGGCGCCGGTCCGGTCGGTGGTCATTGAGAATCTCCTGGTGTCACGGGATTGGGGCGGGGTAGCAGGGTCGTGTTGGGCAGCGGGGGTGCGGGCAGGCGCGGGCCGGGGTAGCCCGAGACCGAGCCGAAGCGGTCGTCGTGTTCCTCCCACTGGCGGCGGAAGCGGACGATGTCGTCGTGGCTGCGGCCGACGAAGTTCCACCACATGACGAGCTCCTCGGGAAATGGGACGCCGCCGAGGAGTAACACCCTGGCGGGTCGTTCCCCCCGGTTGGCGAGCGCGACCGTGTCGTGGCCGGGTGCCTGGTACCAGAGATCGCCTGGACCCTGGTCGCCGAGTGTCGTGCCGCAGGCCTCGACACTGCCCTGGTCGAGCAAAACGCCGTGTTCGAACGATCGGTCGACGGCGAGGTCGATCGCGGCGCCGGGCGGCAGGTCGACCTGGGCTCCCAGCAGCGGAGTGAAGGTATGGACCGGTGAGCCGACACCGCCGAGGCGGCCGAGGAACACGCGTATCCGCGCGGCACCCATCGTCTGCACCGTCGGTGCGTAATGGGTGAAGTCGCGTGCGGCCTCCCGGTCGGCGTCGGGCAGGGCTACCCACAGCTGGACGCCGTGCAGGATCGGCGACCTTCGGCTCGACACCTCTGAATGGCAGATGCCCGCGCCGGCCGTCATCAGGTTGAGTTCGCCTGGGCGGACCACGGCGTGCACGCCTGCGCTGTCCCGGTGCTCGATCTCGCCGCTGAACAGCCAGCTCACCGTCTGAAGGCCGGTGTGGGGGTGTGGCGGGACGTCCATGCCGGTTCCCTCGCGCACGTCGTGCGGGCCATAGTGATCGACGAAGCACCACGCGCCGATGAGTGATCGTTCCCGCTGTGGCAGAGTCCGCCGGACGCGAATGCCCCGCGGCCCGCCCAGCGGGACGTCACGGGGATGTAGGACACCCGTGAATCCCGAAGCACCGCAGGCGACTTGGGCTGGCGCCGCCTCCGTGTTGCTCACCTCACCAGAGTAGCCCCGAACGGAGGCGTCATCCCGTCATCGCGCTACGGATGACGCCGAAGTCGTGTTCGTCGATCTTGAAGACGCCGAACCGGAAGCGGTACCCCCACTGGGCCTTGTTCTCGATGAAGTCGAGGTCGTCGATCAGTGGTCGGATGGGCGTCTCCGCGCACGACAGGAACTCGACTCGTCGGCGCCAGGGCTGGAACTGCGGGTCGAGATCCTCCTGGTACACCTCGTCGTCGACCACGCGGCCGATGGCAGTGAAGGCCTGCAGGGGTTCGCCGTCGGGGTAGTCGGTCTTCGGTGAGTAGAAGACGATCCAGTCGTCGCGCGCCATCCGGCGGAGCATGTGCGGCTTGCCGTGGTTGGCCTGTGTGAAACCGCCGACGACGCCACGCTGGACGTGGCCGCGGCTGACGGTGTTGATCCAGAAATCACTCATGAGGCCAAGCTACGAGTCTCTGCCGACGCTCATCGAAAGTTATCCACAGGCCGAGGAGACCACAAAGCCGCCGATGCGTCTGCATCGGCGGCTCGGGCGACGGTACCGCCATGGCGCCTCACGGCAAGTGGTCGCTCTAGGCGACGAATTTAAGTGGTACCCGGGGCATGTCCGGCACCGTCGGCTATAGCTTAACCACGGATCGGCCGTCGGGTATTCCAACCGGCATTCCCGCGCGCCGGAGACGACGCTGCCCCCGCTGCCGGCCCCTCGAACATCGGCAGCGAGGGCACCCCGTTGCCCCAGGTAGGTAGTCACGCAGACTCGAGGAGGGGCTCAAGGAAGACGCGTCGAGCGCGCACCGGGTAGCCGTTGCGTTCGGCCAGCTCGCGCAGCTGTCGCAGTGCGTGACCGCGGCCCCGGCCGGCCTCCGGGACGACGATGCCCGCCCACAGTCCCTCGGCCTTGGGCAGTTCGACGGCCTCGCGCGCGCAGGCCCACCGGCGGGGGCACAGGCGGCAGATGGCCTTGGCCTCGTCATCGGCGGCCGTGGTCCACCTCTCGGGATCCCGAGTGCATTCGCCGAGCGGCAGTCCGTCGAGACCCACCGGGGTGACTGCCGGCCGGTTGATTCCCACCACGTTGGTTGCCGATGCCTTCATGTCGTTTCACTCCTCGTCCGGGCGTCGCAGTCGGGTGCGTCGCGCTGCAGCGAATGTATAGCAGTAACCGTTGCGATGCAACAGTTTAAGTTGAAGCATTAGGAGATCGACAAGGCAGAACACATACCGCAGCGGTAACAAGTCGACTGCTTCGGTCTCAACGGCCAGCCAAGCCATAGCGGTGCATCGAGTATGGATACCATTGCAGCGCCACCCAGCACCGCCCACCCGGCACCGAGGAACCACCGCGATGACCATCCCAGCGCCGAGAACCGACCCAGGTCGTTGGTGATCCGCCAGTGATCCAACAGGATGACCCCGATCG
>NZ_JAVROT010000182.1:0-27670 GCF_032162605.1 Mycobacterium sp.
GAGAGACGGAGGAACCCGTGGCCCTTCCCCAGTTGACCGACGAACAGCGCGCGGCAGCGTTGGAGAAGGCTGCTGCCGCACGTCGAGCGCGAGCTGAATTGAAGGATCGACTCAAGCGTGGCGGCACCAACCTCAAGCAGGTCCTCAAGGACGCTGAGAGCGACGAGGTCTTGGGCAAGATGAAGGTTTCCGCACTGCTGGAAGCTTTGCCGAAGGTTGGCAAGGTCAAGGCGCAGGAAATCATGACCGAGCTCGAGATCGCACCGACCCGCCGCCTGCGCGGCCTCGGCGATCGTCAGCGCAAGGCCCTGTTGGAAAAGTTCGACTTCACGGCAGATTAGTGCCGGCGGGGGACCGGACGGCGGTTGCGATGAGTCGAATCGTCGTGCTGTCCGGTCCTTCTGCCGTCGGCAAGTCGACCGTGGTCCGCTGCCTGCGCGACAAGGTCCCCGACCTGCACTTCAGCGTGTCCGTGACCACCAGGGCGCCAAGGCCGGGTGAGGTGGACGGCGTCGATTATTCGTTCGTCACCGCCGAGCGGTTTCAGCAGTTGATCGACGAGGGCGCCCTGCTCGAGTGGGCCGAGATCCACCGTGGTCTGCACCGCTCAGGGACCCCAGCCGAACCCGTGAGGGCGGCCGCGCGTGCCGGTTTCCCGGTCCTCATCGAGGTGGATCTGGCCGGTGCACGGGCCGTGAAGGCCGCCATGCCGGACGCGATGACGGTGTTCCTCGCCCCTCCGAGCTGGGAGGCGCTGGAGTCCCGATTGGCCGGTCGCGGCACCGAGACCCCCGAGGTGAGGGCCCGCCGCCTGGCCACCGCGCGAGACGAACTCGCTGCCCAAGATGGCTTCGACGCGGTCGTCGTCAACGGGCAATTGGAATTCGCCTGTTCAGAGTTGGTATCCTTGCTGATGGGCAACACGCCGGATGCGGCGTGGACCGACCCGAACAGTTAGCTAGTCCTCAAGCAACATGCCAGGAGATTACTTCGTGACAACCCCTGTCGAGAGCCCCGACTCCGACGCCGCCAACGCCTACGACACGCCGCTGGGCATCACCAACCCGCCCATCGACGAGTTGCTGTCCCGTGCGTCCAGCAAGTACGCGCTGGTGATCTTCGCTGCCAAGCGGGCACGCCAGATCAACGACTACTACAACCAGCTGGGCGACGGCATCCTCGAGTACGTCGGACCGCTCGTCGAGCCAGGCCTGCAGGAGAAGCCGTTGTCGATCGCCATGCGCGAGATCCACGGCGACCTGCTCGAGCACACCGAGGGCGAGGGCTAGGCCCCGGCCGCGCGGCGATGAGCCTCTCGGGCGAAGAGCGGACAATCCGATGAGCCTCTCGGGCGAAGAGCGATGAGCGAGCGCAAGCAGATCGTCGTCGGCGTCGCGGGCGGTATCGCCGCCTACAAGGCGTGCACGGTGATCCGCCAACTCGCCGAAGCCGGTCACTCCGTTCGCGTCGTCCCCACTGAATCGGCCCTTCGCTTCGTCGGCGCCGCCACGTTCGAGGCGCTGTCGGGACAACCGGTGCGCACCGGCGTCTTCGAGGACGTCAACCAGGTCCCGCATGTCCGCATCGGCCAGGAGGCCGACCTCGTGGTCGTTGCTCCCGCAACGGCCGACGTGCTGGCCAGGGCGGTGGCGGGCCGTGCCGACGATCTATTGACTGCCACGCTTCTGACCGCGCGATGTCCGGTTCTGTTCGCACCCGCGATGCACACCGAGATGTGGTTGCACCCGGCCACCGTGCAGAACGTCGAGACCCTGCGACGCCGGGGGAACATCGTCCTCGAACCGGCCTCGGGCCGCCTGACAGGGTCGGACAGCGGTGCGGGTCGCCTGCCCGAGCCGGAAGAGATCTCGACGCTGGCCCAGCTTCTGCTCGACCGCCCTGACGCTCTGCCGTTCGATCTGGCCGGGGTGAAGGTGCTCGTCACCGCGGGCGGCACCCGCGAACCCCTCGATCCGGTGCGCTTCATCGGCAACCGCAGCTCGGGCAAACAGGGCTTCGCGATGGCGCGTGTCGCCGCGCAACGCGGTGCCGACGTCACCCTGATCGCAGGTAACACGGCAGGTCTGACCGACCCTGCGAGCGTGGACGTCGTGCACATCGGTTCGGCCGACCAGTTGCAGGACGCGGTGTCGAAGCACGCACCCGACGCGCACGTCCTGGTGATGGCTGCCGCAGTCGCCGACTTCCGCCCAACCCAGGTCGCGACCACCAAGATCAAGAAGTCTCACGAGCCGGGGGCCGCGGCCGCACCCACTATCGCGTTGACGCGTACCGACGACGTGCTGGCGGGAGCCGTCCGGGCGCGTGCGCACGGCCAGCTGCCCAACATGCGGGCCATCGTCGGATTCGCAGCGGAGACGGGTGACGCCAACGGTGACGTGCTGTTTCACGCACGGGCGAAACTGCAGCGCAAGGGATGCGACCTACTGGTCGTGAACGCCGTTGGCGAGGGGCGCGCGTTCGAGGTGGACAACAACGACGGCTGGCTGCTGGCGGCCGATGGCAACGAAGTCGCGTTGGAGCACGGTTCTAAGACGCTGATGTCGAGCCGTATCGTGGACGCGATCGTGGCCTTCATCGGTAGCGACGGCTCGTGACGGAACCGACGGCAACACGCTGCGCGTAAGGGTTGCGCGCAACGAGGGCGCACGCTTGGCTGCAACGGAGCACCGATATGATTCGTCTAACTAACTTCTTGAAAGGGATATACCGTGAGCAATGCCCGGCTGTTTACCAGTGAATCGGTAACCGAAGGACACCCCGACAAGATTTGTGACGCCATCAGCGACTCGGTGCTTGATTCGCTGATCGCCGTGGATCCCAGGTCACGCGTGGCCGTCGAGACCCTCGTCACGACCGGGCAGGTGCACGTGGTTGGTGAGGTCACCACAACCGCCAAGGAAGCGTTCGCCGACATCACGAACACCGTGCGCGAGCGAATCCTCGAGATCGGTTACGACTCTTCGGAGAAGGGCTTCGACGGAACCACCTGCGGCGTGAACATCGGCATCGGCGCGCAGTCCCCGGACATCGCCCAGGGCGTCGACACCGCCCACGAGACGCGCGTCGAGGGCGCAGGCGATCCGCTGGATCTCCAAGGCGCCGGCGACCAGGGCCTGATGTTCGGTTACGCCATCAAGGACACGCCCGAGCTGATGCCGCTGCCGATCGCGCTGGCCCACCGCCTTGCCCGCCGACTGACCGAGGTGCGCAAGAGCGGCGTTCTCGACTACCTGCGGCCCGACGGCAAGACCCAGGTCACCGTGCAGTACGACGGCAACACTCCGATCCGACTCGACACCGTGGTGCTCTCGACACAACACGCCGACGGCATCAACCTGGTGAGCACCCTCACACCGGACATCCGGGAGAAGGTCGTCAACACGGTCCTCGCCGACCTGAATCACGACACCCTGGATACCTCCGACTTCCGGCTGCTGGTCAACCCCACCGGCAAGTTCGTGCTCGGCGGTCCCATGGGGGACGCGGGCCTGACCGGTCGCAAGATCATCGTGGACACCTACGGCGGCTGGGCCCGCCACGGGGGCGGTGCCTTCTCCGGCAAGGATCCGTCGAAGGTGGACCGTTCCGCCGCCTACGCGATGCGCTGGGTGGCCAAGAACGTCGTCGCCGCCGGCCTGGCCGAGCGTGTAGAGGTCCAGGTCGCCTACGCCATCGGCAAGGCCGCTCCCGTCGGCCTGTTCGTTGAGACCTTCGGCAGTGAGACCGTCGATCCTGCCCGCATCGAGAAGGCCATCACCTCGGTCTTCGATCTGCGTCCCGGCGCAATCGTCCGCGATCTCGACCTGCTGCGCCCGATCTATGCGGCGACTGCCGCCTACGGCCACTTCGGCCGTACCGACATCGACCTACCGTGGGAGCGCACCGACAAGGTCGAGGAGCTCAAGGCTTCCGTGTAGTCACCCGATCAACGCCACGGCCCTCATTTCCCTCGCGGGATGGGGGCCGTTGCGTTGTCGGCCCGCGCCAGGGCCGAGATTCGAGCAGGATGGTGGCCATGGATCACGTCACCTTCCTGCCCTCGGTCGACCAGCTGGCCTACACCTTCGGCGGCGCCCCGCCGATCAGGCGGGTCAGACCGGGCTCGGTTCTGACGCTGTGGACCGAGGATGCCTACGGCGGCCGGATCACCAGCAAGGACGACGTCGCCAGCGTCGCTCTGAACACCGACGACCTCAATCCCCAGACCGGCCCGTTCTGGATCGAGGGGGCCGAGCCGGGGGACACGTTGGCCGTTCACCTCGTCGACCTGACACCCGCCCGCACCTGGGGGGCTTCGACGTTGATCCCGTTCTTCGGCGGGCTCACCAGCATCCCCGCCAGCCCGACGCTGCAGAACGCTCTTCCTGAGCGAACCTGGATCTACGAATACGACCCGGCCACCGCGACAGTCGGCTTCTCCGCGCTGGGCAGCGAGTTCGAGCTGAAGCTGCCCGCCAACCCCATGCTCGGCACCGTCGGCGTGGCTCCGGCGCACCGCGAGGTACGCACCTCGCTGGTTCCGGACTACTTCGGCGGGAACATGGACACTCCCGAAATGGCGCCAGGCGCAACCTGTTACCTACGGGTGAACGTCGACGGCGCGCTGTTCTCACTCGGCGACGGCCATTACCGGCAGGGCGAAGGAGAGTCGTGCGGCACGGCGGTCGAGGGCGCCATGAACGTCACCGCCATCGTCGACCTGATCAAGGGCGGCGGCCCGGCCTGGCCCAGGATCGAGACCGACACCCACCTGATGTGCATCGGTTCGGGGCGCCCGCTCGAAGAAGCATGGCGGGCCGGACAGGTTGAGATGATCGGCTGGCTGGGTCAGCTCTACGGGCTCGATCGCCTCGACGCGTACCAGTTGCTGAGCCAGATTTCGCAGGTTCCGATCGCGAACGTCGTCGACACGAACTACAGCGCCGTGACCAAGGTTGACAAGCGACTGTTGCCCACAGCGCCGTCCTACGGCGGTATCCACGATGAATTGCGCCGGGTCGCAAGGTCGCTCGGCTCGATCTCGTACTGACACCCCACCGACGACCCAGGAGACGACATGGAACTCGGACTGACCGGCAAGCGATTCCTGGTCACTGGCGGTACGCGGGGCATCGGCCGTGCCGTGGTCGACGGCTTGCTGGCCGAAGGCGCGGTGGTGGCCTACTGCGCGCGCACACCGGAGGCCGTGGATGCGACGGAGTCCGAACTCGTGGCCAAGGGCGCCGAGGCCATCGGAACCGCCGTCGACGTGGGTGACGCTGCGGCACTGAGGAGCTGGGTGCAGGCCAGCGCAACGGCACTCGGCGGCATCGACGGCGTGGTGGCGAACGTCAGTGCTCTCGCGATTCCGGACAACCAGGAGAACTGGCGCGCGAGCTTCGACGTGGATCTGATGGGCACCGTCGGTCTGGTGGAGGCGGCGCTGCCGCAGCTTCTGGCGAGCGACGCCGGGTCGATCGTCACGATCTCAAGTGTCTCCGGGCGCGAGATCGACTTCGCCTCGGGCCCGTACGGGACGATGAAGGCCGCGATCATCCACTACACGCAGGGTCTGGCCCACAACCTTGCGGGCAGGGGAGTCCGGGCGAACACGGTCAGCCCGGGCAACACCTACTTTCCGGGCGGGGTGTGGCCGTCGATCGAGGAGAACGACCCTGAGCTGTTCCAGACGGCGCTCGGGCTCAACCCCACGGGCCGAATGGCGACTCCGCGGGAGATCGCCAATGCCGTTGTGTTCCTGAGCAGTTCGGCCGCCAGCTTCATCACCGGCACCAACCTCGTCGTCGACGGCGCGCTGACCCGCGGCGTGCAACTCTGAGCGGCGCGCTGACGGCTAGGCGCTGAAGTCGTAGTCCGCCAGGGGAAAGCGGCGGCTGCGCCAGATCGCCTCGGGCGTGCTGGTCGGCCGCAGTGGCACGTCGCCGTTCTTGTCGAAGTAATAGCTGTTGGCCACCTGGCAGCTGTCCTGCCAGAAGATCTGGCGGTGCCGCTTGCGCATCATCTCGGCGAAGAAGCGGTCGTTGGCCTCCTGCGATACCTCCACGCGGGTCGCGGCAGTGCTCGACGCCCGCTTCAAACACCTCACGATGTGGTGCGTCTGCGTCTCGATCAGTGCGAAGTACGACGACCCCACGTAGCCATAGGGGCCCATCACGCTGAAGAAGTTCGGAAAGCCTGGAACGCTCACGCCCTCGTACGCTTGCAGCCGTCGCTCCGACCAGAACCCGGCCAGCGATCGCCCACCGGATCCGGTGACGGGGAACGTCGGGATGCTGTCTACGTCCATCACCTTGAACCCCGTGGCCAGGATCAGCACGTCGACCTCGTGGGTGACTCCGTCGTCGGTCGTGACGCCGGAGCCGGTGACCTCGTCGATCGGCTCGGTGACCAGTTCCACGTTGTCGCGGTTGTAGGTCGACAGGTAGGTGTTGTGAAACCCGGGTCGCTTGCAGCCGACGGCATAACGGGGCGTGAGCTTCTCCCGCACCTCCGGGTCGTGCACCTCGCGCCTCAGGTACGCCCTGCCCATCTTCTCCGCGCGACGAGCCAGCGGGAACACGGTGTAGTACTGGGCCGCGATCGTGAACGTCAGCTCGACATAGGCCTGGCTCAGCAGTCGCTGGATCACCTTGCCGCCCGGTATCCGCATGGCCCAGCGTGCGGGAGCCGGCAGGGGCACGTCCAGCTTCGGCATGCACCAGATCGGCGTCCGTTGGAACACGACCAGCTTGTCGACGATCGGGGCGATCGCGGGAATCACCTGGACCGCCGAGGCGCCCGTGCCGATGATCGCGACGCGCTTGCCGGACAGGTCTTGCGAATGGTCCCACCGCGCGGTGTGCATGGTGATTCCGGCAAAGCCGTCCACCCCGTCGATGTCGGGCAAATTCGGCACCGTGAGCACGCCGCTGGCGTTGACGATGAAACGGGCAGTCAGCGAATCGCCCGAGTCCAGGTCGACCCGCCAGCAGTCGGATCGATCGTCGAACGCGGCCCCGGTGACCCTGGTGTTGAAACGTATCCTCCCGCGCAGGCCGTACTTGTCGACGCAGCGCTCGGCGTAAGCCTTGAGCTCCCGGCCGGGAGCGTAGGTACGCGACCATTCGGCGCTCTGCTCGAACGAGAACTGGTATGAGAACGACGGGATGTCAACGGCGACACCGGGGTAGGTGTTCCAATACCAGGTCCCGCCCGCTTCATCGCCCGCCTCGATGATCTGGTAGTCGTCAAGTCGGGCCCTTTCGAGTTCGATCGCCGCGCCGATTCCGGAGAACCCTGCGCCGACGATGATGGTGTGAAAGTCGGGGGAACTCAGTTCAGCCATGCGTCGATCTTCCATCGTCCGATCACCCGAAGGCGGCCTTTCGCTGCAGAGCCGCTATGTGGGCCAGCGCCCGTCGGCCTTCGCCGCCTCGACGTGATGCAGACCGGGTGCACGCATCCGTCCCGCAGCAATGAGACGGTGCACCCGTTCGACGTTCGACTTCGACCACGAGCTCTTGGCCTTACGCGGACTGAACCTCTGGATACGGGACACCTCGTCGTGCCCGCGGGCCAGACTGTCGATCCACCCGAAGCACAGCGCGATCTCGACGGCCTCGCCGTAGGCCAGTGGCACGTCGCCCGCCATTCCCCCTGTCGCTTCGCTCCTGCCCCAGGAGGCCCTGTTGAACAGCCGCAACCACACCTCGGTCACCGAGTCGTGGTTGTCCTCCAACCAGTCCTCCCACTGCTGCGAGGATCGGACGTCGAGCACGAAGCGGTCGTTCATCGCCCCGTGTGCAGCGCCGCCTTGAGTGCGGCGAGCCCGCGGTTGGTGGCCTCGGCCGCGGCAGGTGACGCGAGCGCCAGGCTTGCGTAGCCGTGCACCATCGTCGGCTCAAGGCTCCGTTCAACGGGAACACCTGCAGCGGACAGCATTTCGGCGTACCTACCACCATCGTCACGCAGCGGGTCGTGTTCGGCAGTGCCGATGAAGGCGGGTGCCAGCCCGGCCAGCGTCGCCGCGTTGGCGGGGGCCAGGTCGGTGGGAAGCGAGGCGGCATCGGACATGTCGACGCCGGGCACATACCAGGTCAGGAACGCCTCAATGACCTCGCGGTTGAGGAGCGGCGCGTCCGCGTTCTCGGTGAACGACGGCGCCGTCAGATCCCCGACGGCCACCGGATACCAGAGCAACTGGAACACCAGCGGTGGACCGCCTGCGTTCCGCGACCGCAACGCCATCACGGCCGCGACGTTGCCACCTGCGGAGTCGCCCGCAACGGCGATCCGGGCCGGGTCGCCGCCGAGTTCGGCGGCGTGTACTCCGACCCACTGCAGGGCCGCCCAGGCATCATCGATGCCCGCGGGGAAGGGATGCTCGGGAGCCAGTCGGTAGTCGACCGAGACCACGATCGCCTCGGCGCCGACCGCATGGGCCCGTGCCACGTGGTCGTGCGTGTCGAGATCACCGACGGACCAACCGAACCCGTGGTAGAACACCACCACTGGCAGGTCGGAGTGCGATTCGATCGGAGGCCAGTAGATGCGCACCGGGATGTCTGTGAGGTCTCCGTGACCGATCGCCCGTTCCTCGATGCGCATGTCCGGCAATGTCTCCGCGGGAGGCTTCAGTGCGCGAAGCTTGTCCCGCGCCACCTCGACGCCGTCGTCGATGGTGAACTCGAGCGGCACGGTCTCGAGGAGTGCCTTTAGGATGGGATCGATACCGGGCCGCGTCGTCGAGGATTCCGTCATATGCCTCAGGCTAGCGCGCGGCGAAGCGCAGACAACCCCCGCGCGACGGCATCCGTGGCGGCGGGCACCACGTCGGCGTAACCGAGGTAGCCATGGACCAGCGTCTCGGCGTTGTGCACCTCGACAGGCACTCCCGCGGCGGCCAGCAGTTCACCGTAACGAACTCCGTCGTCGTGCAGCGGGTCGTGTCCGGCGACCGCGATGTAGGCCGGCGCCAGACTCGAGAAGTCACTGGCCCGACCGGGGACCAGGGTCGACGGTGGATTCCGCAGATCCTGGCCGCGGGCGTACCACCGCGAGAACGCGCCGACGGCGTCGAGGGAGAGGATCGGCGCGTCCGCGTTCTCGGTGAACGAGGGCAGTGAAGTGTCCCATGTCGTCGCCGGATACCACAGCAGCTGAAACACGACCGGTGGCCCGCCGGCGTCGCGCGACATCTGTGCGACGACCGCCGCGAGGTTGCCCCCGGCCGAATCTCCAGCGACCGCAAGCCGTTTCGGGTCGGCACCGAGCTCGTCGCCGTGCGCTGCCACCCACTGCGTCGCGGCCCACACGTCGTCCACCGCCGCGGGGTACGGATGCTCGGGCGCCAGGCGGTAGTCGACCGACACCACCAGCGCACCCGAGCCGACTGCGTGGCGGCGGGCATCCCCGTCGTAACTGTCCAGATCGCCAACGACCCATCCGCCGCCGTGGAAGAACATCACTACCGGCACCACTGCGTCCCCGGCGTCCGGTGGCCAGTACAGCCGGATCGGGACCTGACCCGCGGGCCCCTCGATTGTCCGGTCTTCGACTCGCAGGTCCTGGTGAACCGGACGGCGGGGGAGGTCGCGGAAGCGTTGCCGTGCCGCGTACGGGCCTCCGTCGGTCGTCAACTGGAATGGCACCGCTTCCAGTACCTTCTGCAGGATGGCATCCAGACCGGGCTTGTCGTCGGCGTCGTCGGTGACGGGCATCGACTCACCGTACGCATCGCGTACGGTGCGGGCGCTATGGGGCGCGGCGGTGGCCGTCGGCGTGACCTACGGGGTGTTCCTCCTCGTCACGGCGCTGCGATCGCCCGCAGGTAGCGCGCTCACCGGCCAATTCGCTCTCCAGCCCGCAGTCAAGGCCCTAGCCGCCGTGCTGCTGGCCGCCGCGGCGCTCGGCCATCAGGTCCCACGCGAACGCCGCTGGCTGGTCGCCGCTCTGGTGTTCTCCGCGGCGGGTGACTTCCTGCTGGCGATGCCATGGTGGAAGCCGTCGTTCGTCCTCGGCCTCGGCGCGTTCCTGCTCGCGCATCTGTGCTTCCTCGTCGCGCTGGTTCCGCTGGCCACCCGCACTCCGTCGAGGGTGGCAACCGCGATCGGTGTGTGCGTTGCGTGTGTGGCGCTGCTGGTGTGGTTCTGGCCGCGGCTGATTGCCGAGGGGATGGCGATTCCCGTGGTCCTGTACATGGTGGTGCTCGCCGCCATGGTGTGCACGGCACTGTTGGCCGGGCTGCCGACGCCGTGGACCGCGCTGGGTGCGCTGTGTTTCGCGGTGTCCGACGCAATGATCGGGATCGGCAAGTTCGTGCTGCAGGCCGGAGCCGGGCAGCCGGCGACCTCAGGCTCGGAGGCACTGGCCGTGCCGATCTGGTGGGCGTATGCGACGTCACTGCTGTTGATCACCGCAGGGCTCTTGTTCGGCCGCGGTGGATCGGCGTCGGAACACTCTGCTACACCACGGGCGTGACCGAAATCAGGCAGGCGGCCGAGCACGAGCCCGTTGCTCGGGTGCTTCCGATCCTGTCCGTGCCGCACCTCGATCGCGAGTTCGACTACCTCGTCACGGCCGAGCAGTCCGATGACGCCCAACCCGGCGTGCGGGTTCGGGTGCGCTTTCACGGCAGACTCGTCGACGCCTTCCTCCTCGAGAGGCGTTCGGACACGGACCACGTCGGCAAGCTCGGTTTTCTGGACCGCGTGATCTCCAATGAGCGGGTGCTGACCCCCGACGTCCGCCGGCTGGTGGACGCGGTCGCCGCCAGGTACGCGGGCACCCGTGCCGACGTACTGCGGCTCGCGGTCCCACCGAGACACGCGACGGTCGAGAAGCAGGTCATGCCGGAGCCGCCGACGGCGACGGCGCGACCGGTCGACAAGGCGGCCTGGACGGAGTACGACCGCGGCCGCCAGTTCCTCGACGCGCTGAGCGAGGGCCGGGCCGCTCGCGCCGTCTGGCAGGCGCTGCCGGGGGAACAGTGGACCGACCGGCTCGCCGAGGCGGCGGCCGTGGTCGTCGCCTCGGGCCGTTCCGCACTGGCCGTCGTACCTGACCAGCGTGACGTCGACGCGCTGTCCGCGGCCGCGGTCCGACACGTCGACGAAGGCGCGGTCGTCGCGCTGTCCGCCGGGCTCGGACCCTCACAGCGCTACCGCCGGTGGCTGTCCGTCCTGCGCGGTCACGCCAGGTTCGTCATCGGAACTCGCAGCGCGGTGTTCGCGCCGGTCGCCGACCTCGGGCTGGTGATGGTGTGGGACGACGGCGACGACACGCTCACCGAACCCCGCGCCCCGTACTCGCACGCCCGCGAGGTCGCAATGCTGCGCGCACACCAGGAGGGGTGCGCGGCGCTGATCGCCGGCTACGCCCGCACTGCCGAGGCGCAGGCGCTGGTGGCAGGCAAATGGGCGCATGACATGGTCGCCCCGCGGGCGGTGGTCCGGCTGCGTACGCCACGCGTCATCGCGCTCGAGGACAGCGCCCACACCCAGGAGCGCGACGCGGCCTCGCACACGGCGCGGCTGCCGTCGATGGCGCTCGACGCGGCGCGCGCCGCGCTGCGGTCCGACCGTCCGGTGCTGGTGCAGGTGCCGCGGCGGGGATACGTGCCCGCCCTGTCGTGCGGCAAGTGTCGAACGATCGCCAGATGCAGGCACTGCACCGGGCCGATGTCGCTGTCCGACCGCGATGCGATCGGCGCGGTCTGTCGCTGGTGCGGCCGCGGCGAGGCGGCACTGCGATGTGTGCGGTGCGGTTCAGACGCGGTGCGCGCGGTCGTCGTCGGTGCCCGCAGGACCGCCGAGGAACTGGGACGGGCATTCCCCGGGACCACCGTGATCACGTCGGGCGGCGATGCGATGGTGTCGGAGGTGCCCGCCGCGCCGTCCCTGGTGGTCGCCACTCCTGGCGCAGAACCCGTGGCGCCGGGCGGGTACGGAGCAGCTCTATTGCTCGACGGGTGGGCCCTGCTCGGAAGGCAGGACCTGCGAGCGTCGGAGGACGCCCTGCGCCGATGGATGGCGGCAGCCGCACTCGTACGTGACCGGGGCGACGGCGGAGTGGTGGTCGTCGTGGCCGAGTCGGCGATACCGACCGTCCAGGCCCTCATCCGCTGGGATCCCGTCGGGCACGCCGAATCCGAGCTTGCCGCGCGGGCCGAGGTCGGACTGCCGCCTGCGGTCCACATGGCGGCCGTCGACGGGGCTCCGGCCGCGGTGACCGCGCTGTTGCAGACGGCGCACCTGCCGGACGGCGCCGACTTACTCGGCCCCGTGGACCTGCCGCCGGGCGCCCGCAGACCGCCGGGCACGGAACGCGAGACCCAAGTGAGCCGGATGCTCGTCCGGGTGCCACGTGACGGTGGACTCGGTCTGGCCTCTGCGCTGCGCCGCGCGACCGGCGTGTTCAGCGCCCGCCACGATCAGCCGCCCGTTCGTGTGCAAATCGACCCGTTGCACATAGGGTGTGGCGAATCGAGTTCGGGCGGGGCGGTAGGGGAGGTGCAGTGAAGCGGGTTTTCGGGTGGTTGATCCTGTTGGCCCTCATCGCCGTTGGCTTCCTCTGGCCGTTGATCTTCCAGAGCACCACCGCCGCGGGACCGGCCGACGATCCCGTCGTGATCAGCGACTACCAGGCCGACTACACCGTCGGTACCGACGGCACTCTCAACGCGGTCGAGACCATCCGGGGCGAGTTCCCGTCCGGGCGGCACGGCATCTTCCGCTACTGGGACGTCGCCAACCAGAACAGCCCCAAGGTGCGTCAAGAGCCCGAGATCACCTCGATCCTGATGGACGGCGAACCCGTGCCGTACCAGTTGCTGTGGGAGTCAGGCGACAGGTTCCGGGTCGCGAAGATCGGGGATCCCGACAGCACCCTTCCGTACGGCACGCACACCTACGAGCTGCGCTACACGATCCCCGGGGTCCTCGACCCCGGAAGCACCGGCGCGAACAGGCGTTTCGCTCAGACCGTCGGCACCCCCGAGTCGACGTCCGCATTCTTCTGGAACGTCGTCGCGCCGTCGTGGAACAACGTGATCCAGCGGGTGCGGGCGCGCGTCACCCTTCCCGCCGAGGTCACCGGTGCCCAGTGCGCCGTCGGCGTCGGAGTCGGGCAGGCCTGCAGCGGACTGACGGTGTCCGGCAACACTGTCGAGCTCAGCACGGGACAGCTGATGCCCCGTACTCCGGTCACCCTGCGGGCAGGCGTCGACGTGGCGACGCCGCCGCGCACGAGTCTGCCGTGGTCCTACGAATGGGACAGGGTCCTTGGCCGCTCGCTGAGCGGCGTCGCCTGGGTCGTCGGGCTGTCCGTGGCAGCATCGCTGGTGGCCTTCCTCTGGTATCGCACGACGGTCGAGCCGCCTCCTGGCTTCCCGGTGCAATACGGGCCGCCGCCCGGTCTGGGGCCGGTCCAGGCCGAGTACATCCGCACCGAGGCGACACCGAAGAACGGCCTGACAGCCACGTTGTTCCACCTCGCCGAGCGCAAGCTGGTCGAGCTGAGACAGGTCGACGACAAGCAGTGGAACGTCCGCGGTACGGCAGGCCGCGGGGCGTGGGCGGACGCCGACCCGGTCAGTGTCGCGGTCGGGTCGGCATTGAAGGTGATGGGCCCCGGCGCCGAATTCGAGGCCAACGAGACGGTGAAGGCGGGGAAGAAGCTCAACAAGGCGAAGATCGACATGGGCGCCGCCGTCGGGAAGTGGGCGATCGACGGCGGCTTCATGGTCAAGCGCAAGAAGGAATTGTGGGTGCGCTCGGCCAACGGGCTAGCCCTCATCGTGGCGGTGTGTGCGTTCTTCCGGTGGGGTTTTCCCGCCACCATGTGGGCGCTGCCGTTCGTCGCGTTCTTCCTGTTCTCCAGGCGGTCCTGGTCGGCTGGCGTCGGTACGCGCCGCACCGAGGCGGGGCGTCAGTTGTGGTCGCAGGCAGGCGGATTCCACCGCCTCCTCTCGACCGATTCGGCGGAGACGCGATTCGACTTCGCTGCCCGCAAGGACCTCTACACGGCCTACATCCCGTTCGCGATCGCCGCGGGCACGGCGGCGCTGTGGGCCAAGAAGTACCAGGATGCGACGGGAGCAATTGCCCCGCAACCGGATTGGTACAATTCGTCGTCGACGTCCAGCGGCCGGGGCTTCAGCGGGCACTCGGGCGGCCCGAACTTCGACAGCTTCGATTCCGCGTTGTCGTCCTCGATCGGCGCCTACACCGCGTCGCAGTCGTCGTCGTCCTCATCGGGCGGCGGCGGGTCCAGCGGCGGGGGTGGCGGAGGCGGCGGCGGAGGAGGAGGCTCGTGGTGAGTTACGTGTTGATCTTGGTGGTATTGCTACTAGCCGCGGTGCTCGCGGGTTTCGTGATGGGCTACAACAAGACTCGCTCCGCCGACGTCCGCGTCTCCGAGGCGCTGTCCGGCATCGACGTCGAACTGACCCGCCGCGCGTCGCTCATCCCGAGCCTGGTGCACACGGTCCAGACGTTCGCCGCCCACGAGAAGGGTGTGCTCGATCACGTGACCGACGCCCGTGCCGCGCTGACCTCGGCAACCGGCGGGAAGTCCGTCGCGCAACGCAGCGCGGCCGAACGGGATCTGGAGAACGCGCTCGGACCGGTACTGGCACTGGGACAGACCTACCCGCAGCTGAACTCATCGACCAACTTCCTGAACCTGCAGGACAACCTCGCCGACACCGAGAACAAGCTCGCGTTCGCCCGCCAGTACTACAACGACGCCGTTGCTACGCTCAACAAGACCGTAACCACCATTCCGTGGATGTTCGTCGCCCCGCTCGCCGGGGTGTCCGAACGCGAGTACTACCAGATCCCAGCCGGAAGCCCTAGGTAATTCGTGCGAATCATCTTTGCGGGCACACCCGAACCCGCATTGCCGTCACTGCGGCGTCTCATCGACTCGCCGCATCACGACGTCATCGCGGTGCTGACGCGGCCCGACGCCGTGTCCGGCCGACGCGGCAGACCCTCGCCGTCCCCGGTCGCGCAGCTCGCCGCCGACGCCGGTATCCCGCTGATGCGTCCGGAGCGGCCCAACAGCGCCGAATTCGTCGCCGAACTCCACGATCTGGCTCCGGACTGCTGTGCCGTGGTGGCGTACGGCGCAGTGCTGCGCGACGGCCTGCTTTCAGTGCCCCCGCTCGGCTGGATCAACCTGCACTTCTCACTCCTGCCCGCATGGCGCGGGGCGGCCCCGGTGCAAGCCGCCATCGCGGCAGGCGATTCGGTGACCGGTGCGACGACGTTCCGCATCGAACCCAGCCTCGACTCGGGACCCGTGTTCGGGGTGGTCACCGAAACCGTCCGTCCCACGGATACGGCAGGCGATCTCCTTGGGCGGCTGTCGCTTTCGGGAGCGACGCTCCTGGAGAAGACCCTGGACGGCCTCGCGGACGGGTCGCTGGCCGCCGTGCCACAGCCCGACCAAGGAGTGACTCTCGCGCCGAAGATCACCGTCGACGAGGCACGGGTGCGCTGGGAACTGCCCGCCCAGGTGGTCGAGAGGCGGATCCGCGCGGTGACGCCCAACCCCGGTGCTTGGACCATGATCGGCGACCTGCGAGTGAAGCTTGGCCCGGTGGCCGTCTTGGATGGGGAGGGCGATGGGGAACCGCTGTCGCCCGGTGCCATTCGCGTCGATCGGGAAGGCGTGAAGGTGGGTACCGCGTCACTGTCGGTGCTGCTGGGCGAGATTCAGCCGCCGGGCAAGAAACCGATGAAGGCCGCGGACTGGGCCCGTGGAGCGCGGCTCGACGAGCATGCGAGCGCCACGTGAGCCACCCGCCGGGACGGCGGCGACCGCCACGCAGGCCATTCGATCCCGCCAGGCAGGCGGCGTTCGACGTATTGCGCGCGGTCTCCGAGCGCGACGCCTATGCCAACCTCGTGCTGCCCGCGCTGCTGCGGGAACGGAACATCACCGGCCGTGACGCGGCCTTCGCCACCGAGCTCGCCTACGGCACGTGCCGGGCACTCGGTCTACTCGACGCCGTCATCGTGCTCGCGGCGAACCGCCCGGTCGCTCGCATCGATGCGGTGCTGCTGGACCTGCTGCGGCTCGGCACGTACCAGCTGCTGCGTACCAGGGTCGACGCGCACGCCGCCGTCGACACCACCGTCGAACAGGCCGCGATCGAATTCGACACGGCGCGTGCCGGTTTCGTCAACGGGACGTTGCGCACCATAGCGGCCCGCGACGAGCAGTCCTGGGTAGCCGAGCTGGCGCCGTCCGCCGACGCCGACCCGGTCGGCCACGTCGCGTTCACGCATGCCCATCCGCGGTGGATCGGGCAGGCGTTCGCCGATGCCCTCGGCGCGGACGCCGCCGAACTCGGTGCGTTGCTCGCCAGCGACGACGACCGCCCGCTGGTTCATCTGGCCGCCCGGCCCGGAGTGCTGACGGCCGAGACGTTGGCTCAGGCAGTCGACGGCGAGGTCGGCCGCTACTCGCCGTATGCCGTGTACCTCTCCGGTGGCGATCCCGGTCAACTCGACGCCGTGCGGGGTGGTGCGGCCCAGGTGCAGGACGAGGGCAGCCAGTTGGTGGCGCGGGCAATGACCCTGGCCCCCGTCGAAGGCGACGACGGGCGCTGGCTCGATCTCTGCGCAGGCCCCGGCGGAAAGACTTCGCTGCTTGCCGCCATCGGCGCCGACTCGGGCGCGCGGGTGACCGCCGTCGAACCCACGCCGCACCGGGCCGAGCTCGTCGAGCAGGCCGTCCGCGGGTTGGACGTCGACGTGCTCCGCGTCGACGGCCGCGCGACCGGCCTGCCCGCCGCGTCGTTCGACCGGGTACTGGTCGACGCGCCCTGCACGGGGCTTGGGGCGCTGCGGCGCCGACCCGAGGCTCGGTGGCGCCGTCAGCCGGGCGACGTGCCCGCGCTGGCAAAACTGCAGAAGGAGCTGCTCGCGGCGGCGATCGCACTGACCCGCACGGGCGGCGTCGTGCTGTACGCGACGTGTTCGCCGCATCTGGCCGAGACGGTCGGCGTCGTGGCCGACGCCCTGCGCCGCCAACCCGTGCACGCCATCGACACCCGGCCGCTCTTCGAGGCGGGGCCGACTCCGATGGCTGGTCTAGGGGCGGGCCCGCACGTGCAATTGTGGCCGCACCGGCACGGCACCGATGCCATGTTCGCGGCGGCCCTGCAGGTGGTGCGGTGAGCATCGCCCTAATGCCCCCGGGTCGCTTCGCTCCTGCCCGCCGTACCTAAGCTGACCACCATGGCAGAACCCTTGATAGCGCCGTCGATTCTGGCTGCCGACTTCGCCAGGCTGGCCGATGAGATCGCAGCCGTCGCCGGCTCCGACTGGTTGCACGTCGACGTCATGGACAACCACTTCGTGCCGAACCTCACGCTGGGTCTGCCGGTCGTGGAGAGCCTGCTCGAGGTGACCGACATTCCAATGGACTGCCATCTGATGATCGACGATCCGGCACGCTGGGCGCCGCCGTACGCAGAGGCCGGCGCGTACAACGTGACCTTCCACGCCGAGGCCACCGACGACCCGGTGGCGGTGGCCCGCGACATTCGCTCCGCAGGCGCCAAGGCCGGCCTGAGCGTCAAGCCTGGCACCCCGATCGAGCCGTACCTGGAGATCCTCCGCAATTTCGACACCCTGCTGGTGATGTCCGTCGAACCTGGGTTCGGTGGGCAGAAGTTCATTCCCGACGTGCTGCCGAAGGTCGCCGCCGTGCGACGGTTGGTCGACGCCGGTGAACTGACGATAGTCGTGGAGATCGACGGAGGGATCAACTCCGACACCATCGAAGCGGCCGCCGAAGCCGGCGTCGACTGCTTCGTCGCGGGATCGGCGGTGTTCAGCGCCACCGATCCAGCACTCGCCGTGCAGGCGCTGCGCAGGCAGGCGGCAGCGGCGTCCAAGCACTTGACCCCATGACCGCTCGATGAACACAGAGGACGCCATGCGGTCGGCCATCGCGCAGGCTGATGGAGTGAAGGGCACGACCTATCCGAATCCGCCCGTCGGCGCGGTGATCCTGGATCGCGACGGCGGCATCGCGGGCGTCGGCGCGACGCAACCTCCCGGTGGGCCGCACGCGGAGGTCGTTGCCTTGCGGCGGGCGGGGGAGCGCGCGGTCGGCGGCGTCGCCGTCGTCACGCTGGAGCCGTGCAACCACCACGGGCGCACGCCGCCCTGCGTGGATGCCCTTGTCGCAGCCGGGGTTTCGCGGGTGGCCTACGCTGTCGCCGACCCCAATCCCGCCGCAGCGGGTGGGGCGAGGCGGTTGGCCGACGCCGGAGTCTCGGTCGAGGTGGGTGTGCTGGCCGACGAGGTCGCGGGTGGATCACTGCGGGAGTGGCTGCACCGGCAGCGCACCGGAAGGCCGCACGTCACCTGGAAGTTCGCGTCGAGCATCGACGGGCGCAGCGCTGCCGCCGACGGCAGCAGCCAGTGGATCACCGGTGAGGCGGCGCGGGCCGACGTGCACCGACTCCGTGCGGTCGCCGATGCGATCGTGGTCGGAACGGGCACCGTGTTCATCGACGATCCGACGTTGACGGCGAGACTGCCGGACGGCTCGCTCGCCGATCGGCAACCGCTGCGCGTCGTGGTCGGGGAGCGGGAGATATCTCCGGACGCTAGGGTGCTCAACGACGATTCCAGAACGATGGTGATCCGCACCCGCGATCCCCACGAGGTGACGCGGGCGCTGTCCGATCGGACCGACGTCCTGCTGGAGGGCGGTCCGACGGTGGCCGGCGCGTTCCTGCAGGCCGGCCTGATCGACCGCATCCTGGCCTACATGGCCCCGATCCTGCTCGGCGGCCCGGTCACCGCACTCGACGAGATCGGCGTGATGAGCATCGCGCAGGCTCAGCGGTGGCGGTTCGACGGCATGCAGCGCCTCGGACCGGACCTACGACTGAGCCTGGTGCCGGGCTAGGTTCTGGTCGGTCCCGATATCGGTGAGATCTGGAATTCCCTTGGCCGCCAATGTGACTCGCGTCACGCACAAATGGCTTCAGTTGGTGACTCGTTACCCGTTCGAGACCTCACCCGCCCCATTCGGACCGGATTCGAGCCGACGGCGTCCGTAAAATCGAGAGCAGAGTCGAGGCCATCCCGGTCAGGCTGCCCACCCCGATGAACGACGAGTAAAGGACGACGAGCAATGACTGCACTGCAGGACTGGCTCAGCTTTCGCCCCGTCGATCAGAGCACCATCAAGCAAATGGTCTTCGGCCCACTGCGCGCCGTACTGAGCACCCCGGACGTTGAAGAGCGTGCCGAACTCAAGCTGATCAGCCCAGGCGTCGAACGCTGCTGACCCGCTAGCGCTCAACGCCGATCATCTCGGTTGCGGTATTCGAATCGTCCACGTGCTCGTTCTTGCCGCTGATGAGCAGGCCCAGAACCGCGCCCACCACGCACACGATCGCGGTGATGAAGAAGATCTCGCCGTACTGCATCGTGTAGGCGATCCGCACATTTGCGGCGAGCTGCGCGCCGATCTCCATGAGGTTGGCGCCCTTGGGTTTCGGCAACTCCGCCAGGTATTGGTTGAACTTGTAAAAGCCCCAGGCGCTCAACGATGCCAGCCCGATGAGCATTCCGATCATCCTGGCGACCACCACTGAGGCGGAAGCTATTCCGTGCTGTGAGCCCGGCACGGCCCGCAGTGTCGCCGACGTCAGTGGGCCGATGACGAGACCGAGGCCGAGGCCTGCCAGCACGAGGTCGGTGCCGAACGTGGGCAGGGTGAACAGCCCGAGGTCGTGGTGCGCGGAGAGCACGTCGACGGTCCAATGCGACACCAGCCAGTACGCGAAGCCTGCGATCAGCAACCCGACGAACGCCATGATGCGATCGCCGATCTTGGTGGCGATCCAGCCGCCGATTACCGCGCCGACGGGGAGTGCGCCCAGGAACCACACCAGCAGGAAGACGGTTTCGGTCTGCTGCTTGCCCAGCACGCCTTGGCCGAAGAGTTCGACGTTGACCAGCGTGACCATGAGGGCCGCTCCCGTGCACAGCGAGGCGCCGAGGGCAGCCAGGAACGGGAGGAACTTCACTCCCGCGGGATCGATGAGGCGGGTGTTGGCGAACTTCTCCCACGCGAAGAACGCGATGGCCACGATCAGCGCTGACACCAGCACCGGGAGTCCCCAGCTCGGCAGGACCTGTTTGCCGTCGGGTGTCGGGTTGTACAGCCCGATGACCATCAACCCCAGCGCAGCGGCGAGCAGTAGGCCACCGAGGACGTCGACCTTCTCGCGCGGGCCGTCCTTGTCCTGGGCCGGAAGGCTGAAGTGGATCATCACCATGGCGACGATCGCCAGCGGGACGTTGATCCAGAACACGTCGCGCCAGGTGTTCAACGCATAGACCACCGCGATTCCGTACAGCGGGCCCAGGACGCTGCCGAGTTCCTGCGCCGCTGCAATGCCGCCGAGCACCGCGGCGCGGTTCCGCGACGCCCACAGGTCCGCAGCCAGGGCAAGGGTCACGGGGAGAAGCGCCCCGCTCGCGGTGCCCTGAATCGTTCGGCCGATGACCATCGGGATCAGATCGGTGGACAGCGCCGTGACCACCGAACCCGCCGCGAAGCCGGCCAGGCTGAGCTGCAGGACCAGCTTGCGGCCAAATCGGTCCGACGCCCGGCCCAGTAGCGGCATGGCCGCGATGTAGCCGAGCAAGTACCAAGTGATGATCGGGGTGACGCGCTGAATCTGATTGAGCGAGATCCCGATGTCGCGCATGATGTCGGTGAAGATCGAGACGACGACGTAGGTGTCGAGCGCGCCGAGCAGGACGGCGAGCCCGCCGGCGGTGATCGCAATTCGCCGGCTGGACGCGGTAGGCTCAGCGGTGCCTTGGACCCCCGGCATTAGGCGGCGGGCTTGGTGACGTTGACGGTCTTGCCCCAGTCGCTCAGCGTCATCTGCAGGCTGATGCCAGGGCTGGTGTCGAGCTTGGCCTGCACCAGATCGTGGTCACCGTCCTCCTTGACCCACATGGTGGCGGGGACCGGGCCGGTGGCGGCGATCTGAGGGGCGATGCCGTTGACGGCCTCGGCGGTGACCTTGCCGCTGATCTTCACGGTGTCGACGCCGTTGATCGTCTCGCGCCCCTCGGATTTCGGCTCCGAGAAGTTCGCCTGCAGGTTGGCCAGGCCCTTGTCGGGGCTGAGGATCGCAGCTACGTCGTAGATGTCGGCTGCTGGACCGAAGTTCGTGAAGCTCCCCGGCGTCAGCGCGCCGTAGAGGTTTCCGTCCACGACGACGAAGTCGACGTCCTTGAAGCTCTGCCCGAAGGCGACGAGGTTGGCCTTGCCCTGGGCGGCGACGGCAGGAGCGTTCGTCAGGTCGCCACTGACGGATTCGATCGGCAGCGCCTCGATCTTGCCGGTCACCGCCAGCTCCAAGTGCACGCTCTTCTGCTGCCTGGTGGTTTGTTCGGAGTCCTTGACCAGAGACGCCGCGTCGGGCAGCGGTGCAGCGGACTTGGTTGAGGAGCTGCAGCCCGCGATGAGCAGGAGCGTAGCGAAGGTGGACACGAGGACGGCAATGCGAGGGCGCGTCTGCATATCTGCATAGTAGTGGGTGTGGGGTGGTGGACAGTTGCCCCGGTCACCTGTGAGAAGCGGGATCGTGGCTACTGAGCTGGTCTTTCAATCCGTCCCGACAGAGTTCGGCGACGCGGATCTGCGGTAGGTCGGCGCGACAGGGCGCCCGGTGCGCTCGGGAGCGCTCTGCCGCCGGACTAGCCTGGTCCGCATGTTCACCGGCATCGTCGAAGAGTTGGGCGAGATCGTCGGCAAGGAGGATCTGGCCGACGCCGCCCGTTTCGTCATTCGTGGTCCACTCGTCACGACGGACGCCGGCCACGGCGATTCGATCGCGGTCAACGGGGTGTGCCTGACCGTGGTCGATCTCCTGCCGGATGGCGCCTTCACGGCCGACGTGATGGCCGAGACGCTCAACCGGTCCAGCCTCCGGGGGGTCGAGGTGGGCAGTCACGTCAACCTCGAACGTGCCGCTGCCCTCAAGAGCCGCCTCGGCGGACACATCGTGCAGGGGCACGTGGACGGCACCGGACAGGTGCTCGCCCGCACTCCATCGGAGCATTGGGAAGTGGTGCGGATCGCGCTACCCGATGACTTGTCGCGCTACGTCGTCGAGAAGGGCTCGATCACCGTCGACGGAATCTCGCTCACGGTGTCGGGTCTCGGCCCGGACTGGTTCGAGGTGTCGCTCATTCCCACCACGCTGCAGCTGACGACGCTGGGGCGCGCCGAGGTGGGCACGCCGGTGAACCTGGAAGTCGACGTCATCGCCAAGTATGTTGAGCGGCTGCTAGTGCACAAAGATGGCTCTACCAGTAGTTAGGTACCCATCTATACGCCTCGACATAAGCGCACCGGTGCCGGTCCAACATATTCGCATGGCCACAGAGACCTCCGTCGACCTCGCAGCGCTGCTCCCTAGTTGGAAGCTGGCCCTCCAGGCCGACCGCAAGAGCAAGCAGACCTTCGACGCCTACGTCACAGGGGTGCGGCTGTTTCTGAAGTGGTGCGAGCGCCACGGGCACGCGGCCGTCCTCGACCGCGCCACGGTGCGCGGGTGGATCAACGACCTTCACGTCGGGGGAGCGGCCCCGGCGACGGCCAGGACCAGGCAGATGGCTTTGAAGCGGTATTCCGCATGGCTGGTCGAGGAGGACGAGGCCGACACCGACCTGATTCGCGACCTCAAGCCGCCCCAGCTCGACGTGAAGGTGGTGGCGGGCCTGACTGACGAGCAGTGCGCCGCGCTGGTCAAGGCCTGCCAGGGGCGTGAGTTCATCGACCGCCGCGACGAGGCCGTCGTGCGCATGATGATCGAGACCGGCATGCGCGCCGGGGAGGTGCTCGGCCTCACGGTCGACGGTGTCGACGTGGCGCGGGGCCTGGCCGTCGTCGAGCGCGGCAAGGGCGGAAAGGGCCGCGTGGTGCCCTTCGGCCCGCAGGTGGCCCGCAGCGTCGACCGGTACCTCCGCCTGCGCCGCTCACACCGACTGGCGCACACCGAGGCTCTGTGGCTTGGCGGGGGAGGCCAGGCGTTCGCGTACCACGGCCTGAACGTCACGCTGAAGCGCCGAGCCGACGCCGCTGGGATCACCGGATTCCACCTGCACTTGCTGCGCAACACCGCCGCCCGCCGCTGGCTTGCCGCCGGTGGCTCCGAGAACGGCCTCATGGCGGTAGCGGGGTGGTCCACGCGATCGATGCTCGACCGATACACCCGGGCGTCCGCATCCGACCGCGCCGCCGTCGAGGCCCGCAACCTGGACCTCGGCAACCTCGGCGTGTGATCGGAAAAGATTGCAGAAAAGTCTCACCGATTCGGGCTGTTGCAGGTCACCCCGCACGTTTGCGAGTTATCAACCTATAGTCACGCCCGTTGTCCATAGCGGAGCGTTATTACCTTGCGGCACAGCGCTTGTCGGGAGCGACCCCGCGCTAGGCTCTCACGGAATCAAGCGCCATATGCGCATGATCCCACCCGAGAAATCGGGTGCCCTCTAGGACGGAGGCCCCAAGTGGGGCCGATGACATTTCTAGGGACTGCGCGGGACTGACCCAACAGTGAGGGTCGGTCACCGCCAGATGCAACCGCACGAACCAGCCGCAACAACGGCTGTAAGTGCCTTTGTCCCTGGAGATGTCCATGCCGTACGACCCCGCGTCGTGGCAGTCCGAACGCGCCCGCCTGGCGCACCTGGTCTGCTACCACGCGCCCGAGTCCGAGATCACCGAGTCGCGCCGCAACTACCGCGCCCTGCGCCTGGCTGATCACCTCCGCAAGCAGTTGGCCGCAAATCCACCCCTCAACGACGAACAGCGCGCACGTATCGCCGATCTGCTGCTCGACCGGCGGGGGTGCTCAGTGAGCGACATGACCCCCGCCGAGCGCAGCATGCGCGCTCAGCTTGGCGCACACGCGCTCTGGGCCAAGACGGACGACCGCGCCGCACGCACGCAGGCCGCCCGTCGTGGCTTCTACCGTCGCTTCGAGCGCCAGGCAGACCCCGAGGGCACCCTGGACCCCGCCGAGCGCGCCAGGCGTGCCGAGCACCTCCGCAAGGCGCACATGCTCAAGCTCAGCATGGCCAGCGCCAAGGCCCGCCGCCTGCGTGGCCAGTCAGGTGGTGCCCAGTGATCACCCGTCCCCACACGTCTCAGGCCGACCGCGATCTGTTGGCTGACGTCGGCCTGGTCGAGGACGACGACCGCGCCGGTACCGGCGAGCACGCGCAGCACGACGACGAGCTGGTGGCCTCCTGATGCGCGCCGACGATGCACTCAAGTACGCCGCCGCGCTGCTGAAGGATCGCACTGACTGGGACAGTCCTCTGGCTTGGTCGTGACGTGGACGACGCCGATTCCCTCCAGCGGCACCACGGTGCGCAACACCATAGGCAGTCCACGGTTTTCGATCGGCACCTCGTAGAGCGAGCCGCAGCCGTCTTCGCATTCGTACCCAGGCAGGAAAGTGTGCACAGCCAATTTTACTGGCGCGATCCGACATGTTCTGTTGCGGTGTTGGGGCAGCAATTGCTCCGGGCAGCACGCGCTCGCGCTGCCCAAGGAGATGATGGCTCAGGCTGATTCTCAGCGTGTCGTGGAGATCTCGACCATCGCCGTGCACCATCGCTGTATGGCAGCAACCGAGGACCGGATCGAGCAATGCGTGGCGCACCATCTCGGCTGGGAGCGGTTCGACCACCCCGAAGGCCCGAAGTTCCACCGCGCGCTCTTCATTCAACCAGCATGGTAGACACAGCACCTGCGACGAGTAGGCGACGGGCGCGCACCCGCCTGCCGCGCCGTACCCCTTCGATGCTGGCGGGCCGCATCAGTCGAGCGACCTGGTCACGTCCGACGTCTTGCCCGGCCCCGAACTCGGCGCGGTTCGCGTCGATGATGGTGACTACTCCTTGTGTTGGTGGTCGAGATCCGCCCGAAGAAACTGGCTGCGCGTTTCAGTATCTCCTTGGCGCGCTTGAGTTCTCGACTCTGCTGCTCCAGATCATTGATCCGTTGCGACTCCGTGGTGGACATACCGCGGGCGAGGCCGTCGTCGCTGTCGGCCTGGCGCACGCAGGACCGCACCGGCTCGATGCCATAGCCAGCCTGACGCGCCATTCGCTGCACGGTCCCGAGATCGGTACCCACTCCGCCCCGAAAGGCCCCCGCACTATCCGAACCGCGGACGCCTTCTCCTCTGGGGTGTACCTACGTGTCGTCGGCTTCCCGGGCGACTGTTCCTTCGGCATGACTCCAACCTCGTTTCCAAGGTCAGGGGCCTCCACCCGAACCAGGCCATTCAGTGCCCGCGTTACCCCGCTTGCCAATCAACGACGGTAGGGAACAAGCCGTCGAGGAGTGCAGTTGCGATCTGTGTGGCCCACCCAAGCAGTGCCGCACGGGTGCTCGTGATCTCTGGGAGCACTCGCAGCGCGTCGACGAATACTGCGCTTTGCCGCACCGCCGTCCTTTGTGCTCCCGTCGACGTCGTGGTCGAGTACTACTCCGCCATCTCGTCTCTGCCGCATTTCAATCCCGATGACGATCACGATCCACTGCCGCGCGAGGTTGCGCATCTTCGTTCGACGATTGCCGCGGTGGACGCGGTGCTGTTCTGCACGCCGGAGTACGCGGGCACCCTGCCCGGCTCGTTGAAGAATCTGCTCGACTGGACCGTGAGTGGCACCGAGCTGTCCGGCAAACCCGTCGCTTGGGTGCACGTGGCAGCGGATCAGCGTCGCGGCCACGGCGCACACGCCACTCTGGCCACGGTTCTCGGCTACGTCCATGCCAGGGTGATCGACGCGGCGTGCCGCCACATACCGATCGTTCACGATGCAGTCGGCCCAGGCGGTGTGATCACCGATTCCGCCGCACGGACACAGATCGCCGCAACGATCGAAACTCTGCTCGACGCCCTCCCGAGACGGTAATCCGGGATGACCAGGCCGCCCGCTACTTCAACGAGATCTAAGTACGATGATCGATGTTGCTGGACTGAGCTCGGTAACCCCGGGCTTGGTACTAGTCATGGTTGTGGTGGCAGTACTGCTCAACGTCATTCCCAACGTGTTCTCTCGGCCGCGAGATGGCAAGCGGAAGGAGGCGGTGCGTATGAACAGTGACTCCGCAAATTCATCCAACGCGGTCGCGTCGATGTTGTCGCTGTTCCGCGCTCGCCAATCTTTATTGCGTAACCGGCGCTCCACTCTTAGTCGGATGTTTGTGCTGGATGTTCGGACGATGCGAGCTCGCCAGTCCGTGCCGCCAAGCGCTGAGCCGTGCCACACACGCAGCTCGTCTGAGGCGAGACTGTTGGGAGGACCTTCCTGCCAGGTCACTACGGGGCGTCCCTTTTCGAGTGCGTACCTGAAATCTTGGGCGCTTTGGGTTCGCTTGTCGGGGTTGGGGTTCAAGGCCTTCGTCACTGCGGTTCGAAGTGACTTATGAATGTAGGGTTTCCAATCCTTCTCGATCGGAACTGGAAACCGGGCGTCGAGCTTTGGGCGTACGACTCTGTCTCCGTTGAGGAGTCGATACGTGGTGAGTGCCAGAGCGTACACGTCGCCGGTGACATCAATGATGGCCATCGTGCCGTCGGCGAATGCTTCAGGAGGGAGGTGCGCCAGATAGGGCATTGCCGTGCCTGATCCCACATCGACGGGGTGGCAGGCAAGACCAAAGTCACTCACCTTCACGGGTTGTAACGGATGCAGGAGCGGATTGGCCGGCTTGATGTCGCGATGAAGTAGACCCACATGGTGGATATGCATGACGCCGCGGCAAGCTGCCTCCATGATCTGCAGTGCTTCTCGGACTGGCAAGGCGTCGCGACCAAACTTGCCCGCGACGCTGCCTTCTTCGAGGTATTCCATGCGGATAACCGGTGTTGCGCCTTCAATCTCGGCTGAGTACACCTGCACGACGTTGTCGTGTTTACCCAGTTCCATCAGCTTCATTCCACCGCTTAATGGCCCTCTCTACGATTCACGACGGTACCCGTTGCAGCGCAACGGGTACCGGTATCAAGCGGCGACACATCACGCTGTCCAGCTGCTGGCGAGCACACAGTTGCCCTTGCCGCGACCTCTTGGTTATGAGCTACCGGCTCCGTGTCGCGCCGTGGGGCGCTCGTCTCAAATGTGCAGTTCAGGGTCGACTGAATGTCTCTAGCGTCGTACGTCATTCGGCTTGATCTCGGCCGTTTTCACGGCGTTTCGTTCACAAATCTGGGATCGGCACCGTAGCACCGTGCAGGCTTCGCACTCCGACCGTCAGCCCGACGACCCGTGATCGAAGTTTACGTGCCGCGCCGTCAGGCCGTCGGGTCCGTCATAGCCCGGGTTGCCTGGCGTGCCGGGAGACTTACTCTTCGTTCGTGACGGAGCAGATTGACAACCCCGGCAACCTCACTGGCAGTAGGCTGCGAAACCGGCTCGCTGCGTGCGTCTCTTGGCTCATCGCGGCTGCGACTTAATGGTCGGTGGGGTTGAGTACGCGGAAGACCACGCCCGCCGCCACGCCGGCGATCAGTTGGGGGACCAGATAGAGGAGCGTCGACCAGGCGAACAGCCCCATGGCTGCGCCGCCCAGGACGACGGCGGGG
>NZ_JAVROT010000183.1:0-6335 GCF_032162605.1 Mycobacterium sp.
GTTGTCACCCCGGCTGCAAGTCCGCCCGATGAACTTTCTCCCCGCGACTGCGTCGTGCCGGTATCGTGTTCGGCACGACGTCAACGGTCCCTGGAGGAAAGTGGTCCACGTTGGCCCAATCGCTCGCCGCTGACCGGACCTCCAACGCCAAGCTGAAGGACGTCCGGCATCACCGACCCTCACCCACCCGGCCGGGACAATGCATGTCGCGCCCCGAATTGGCGTCTGCCGTCAACGACGGACTACACGCCATGGGAGTGATGAACAGCGACATCGACGGAAACTACGTCGGCAAGCTAGAGCAGGGAAAAATCCGCTGCCCGCGCGAGGAGACTCGCCGCATGGCGATTCGCCCCGCGCTGGGCGTCGACAGCGATGACGAGCTCGGATTTTCCATGTTTCGCCACAGCAATATCGATCCCCCTCTCGTCGGCGACTCTCACGCGCTGGCTGATGTTCCGCTCATGCCGGTGATCGATCTCCCGGACTCTGTTGACGAATGCACCTGGTTGGACAGTCTCGATACCCTAGCCGCCGAAATCGAGCTCAAAGGCAACTTCGGCGCTCACCAGAAGGCTCTAGGTCAGTTCCGATCACTCAGCCAGGTCTCCGCCCGGAAATTCTCCTCATTTACGGCTCAGCAATACGCCCTTGCCCGCTGGGCGGAACGACTGAGTTGGATCTGTGACAACGATGGACAGGACGAAGCCGCGATGTGGCTTTCCCGCGCCTACGACCACGCGGTGAAAGCCGGCCAAACCCACTTCATTGCCTACGTGCTGATGCGCCAAAGCCAGCGGTCGCTCGACGCCGGTGACGCGCGGAACGCCGTCGTGCACATCCGAGCCGCCCTATCGGAGCCCGCGCTGCCGCTGCGCACCCGGGCACTGTGCATGACCCGCCTCGCCGAGGCGTTCGCGCTCGCGGGCGACGACACCAGCCTCGAACACGCTGACACCGCCGCCCGGTACAGCGCGGCCCCGGACGAAGACCCCGCCGCGGCGGTGGCACGGCACTGCGATGCCCGGTATGTCAACGCCGTCGATGGTCGCTGCCGAAATCTGCTCGGCGATCACGCCGACGCTGTGGTTGTTCTCCAAGACGTCCTCGCCGACGAGACGCCGGCGCCCGCCGCGGATAAAGGACTTTGGCTTACCCACCTCGCCGAGGCCTACCAGCCGTCGAGTCCCGAGCACGCCGCCGCCACCGGCCAACGCGCCCTCACCCTGTTCCACCAGTCCGGGTCAACCAGGATCGTCCGAGCGCTCCAACCGCTCGCGCTGCGGCTGCGACCCCGGCGCCGCCTCCCGATCGTCAATGAGTTCCTTACCGCTCATCGCGAGGCGCTCACCGCCGGGCTGACAGGATGAGGGTGTGGATCACTACCCCTTGACGACCTCTGCCGACGTCCGCCAACGGCAGCCGACGGTCGCCATCCTCCCGATCGGCAGCTTCGAGCAGCACGGCGACTATTTACCGCTGGCGACCGACACCGCAGTCGCCGTCGCCATCGCTCGACACCTCGCCACCAGCTACAACGTCCTCGAACTTCCCGCCCTGACGATCTCCTGCTCGCACGAGCACGCAGCCTGGCCCGGAACGGTCAGCATCAGCCACGTCACTCTCACCTCGATCATCACCGACATCGCCAGTTCCCTGACCGCGCAAGGCATCAACCGGCTCGCTCTCATCAGCGGACACGGCGGGAACTATGTCCTGAGCAACATCACCCAGGAGGCCAACGCCGCTCGGCCGGCCAGCATGACACTCTTCCCGACGCGAACCGACTGGGAAACTGCACGTCAAGCAGCGAAGCTGGAATCCGCCGCGCATGACGACATGCACGCCGGCGAGTTGGAGGTCTCCGTCCTCGCCGCTGCCTGGCCAGAGGCAATCCGTCCCGGCGCGTACGCAGCAGATCACCTCGCGTCCGAGCGCTCCATGCTGCTCGTACACGGCATGGAGGCCTATACGGTCAGCGGTGTCATCGGCCAGCCTTCCGCCGCCACAGCCGCCAAGGGCCACATGCTCCTAGCAAGTCTTGCCGAATCATTCGCCCATCACCTTGCGGCACTTCGCGTGGCGGACCACGAATGACGCAGACGCTTAGGAACGGAGCGCAAGACCTTCGATGACGCTACGGCCGTTTTTCCAAACTCAGCTCGAGGCTCCGCTCTTCAGGCCGGTCGATGATTGACCACCCTGTGGTGGCTCCAGCCGCAGAGATCCCGGAACGTGGTCGCCGTCGGCATAGACCATCACCGTCGGTCGCTCACGCCTGAGACTCCTTCCAGCGCGGCGAAGGGTGTCCAGCGGGCGGACGAATCGTCTCGTCTGATGGAGTCGAGCCGGATTTTGAACTCTTGCTGGATGGCCGGGGAGGTGCCCATCCGTGGGAGGGCGCCGGCGACCATTTTGAGTTCCCGGGCTTGGCGGAGGATGGGCCAGGCGGGGTCGGTGGTGACGTCGTAGCCGTACGCGGCGGCCAGTTGGGCGTGGGCGCCGGGCCGGCTGAATCGGGCTTCGCCGACGGGGACGGCGACGAGGTCGAATTGCCAGGGGCCTTGGCAGGTGGCGTCGAAGTCGCCGAGCACGACGTGCTGTGGGTCAGCACGCAGGAGATTCCCGACGTGGGCGTCGCCGTGGACCAGGGATGGAGCCTGTGCCAGGTTGAGGGCGGTGGTCTGGGGTTCGAGGCGGTGGCACCAGGCGAGCAGGAAGTCGCGGTCGGCCTCAGTGAGGGCTTCGGCGTCGGCGATTCTGGCACGGGTGTCGCCGACCGGATCCCAGGCCGGGAGATCGAAGGGCGGGGTTCCGAGGTGGTGGAACGCCCGGAGGGTGTGGCCGAGGTCGGACACGTCGGGCTTGGGCGGTGTCGGTGGGAGGTAGACCCAGACGGTCGCGGCGAGCCCGTCGACCTCGAGTGGCTGCGGCCGGTCCAGCCCGGCGAGGCGGATGGTGGGGGCGTTCACGTCGGCGAACCAGGCGCCGAGGGCTGCGGCTTTCGCCGCTCGGTGGCCGAGGGACCGTGATCGGGTGATCCGGATGACGGCGTCGGCGTCGGGTACAGCGAAGATGGCGTTGTTCGACAGTTGGAGCAGTCTCAGCTCGCCGTCGAGGTGGAGGTCGTCGGCGAGTTTCTCGGCGGTGCGGCGCATCGCGGCTTCGCTGAACCTGCCCTGCGAGGTGGCGGTGGTGCGACTGTCGGTCATGCGGCTTTCCCGGGTTGGAGGACGAGGCGGCGGAAGTCGGCGAGGCCGCTGTGCTGGGTAGCGGCGGGGATGTCGCGGGCGAGGTTGTGGATGCGGTCGCGGACGCGTTGCGAGCCGAGGCGGCGGCCGTGGTCGACGACGGCGGAACCGATTGCTAATGCTTGGTCGGGTTCGCCGGCGAGGACCAGCGCGCTGCACAGGCCGACTTCGTTGAGGACGGTGCTGCGGACGTTCTGCGGGCCGAACACGTCGATGGCGGCCTGTGTCCAGGCGACCGCGGTATCGGCCTGGTGAGGGTCAGTGCGGGCGAGGTCGCGGTAGACCCGGCCGCGCTGGGCGAGAAGTTCACCTCGGTCGTAGAAGGACATCCAGCCGGGTTCCCGCTCAGGCTTGATCCGGTCGAAACGGGCCGTGGCGGCGTCCAACGTGGTGGTGGCGCCGTCGTAGTCGCCGAGCGCGGCCAGCGACGCGGCTTCCGCGCCGAGGAGCATGGCCAGCAGCGCGGGTGTGGCTCGGTCGGCCAAGTCCGCGCGAGCGAGCCGCAGCGTTTCCAGGGCGTCCTGGTTGTGGCGCTGGTGCTGGAACTGCCGGGCTTGGCAGTAGCGGATCCGAGCGGTGAGCCGAGGGTCTTCGGCGGCTTGCGCGGCTCGTTCGGCGGCGAGCCAATGCCGGCTGGCGTCCTGGTGGCGGCCGGCGTCGAAGGAGGTCCAGCCGGCCAACTGCCGGGCCGACGCGACGGCCGCGGCGAGTTGGCCTCTGGTCGCGTCGGCGGTGGCGTGGGTGAGTAGGGCGGAGGTGGCTTCAGCGAACCGGCCGACGTCGTCGCAGAGGGCGCCACCGCCGTGTTCGTAGTCCACCGACCGGTACAGCACGGTGACCGCTTCGATCCTCGCCGCGTCGCTGAGGGCGACCCGTCGCCGGGCGTGGGACGGGGTCAGCTCAAACAGCCCAAGGCTGCTAGCGATCGCGGTGATCGAGCTGACCAGGTCGTGCCGCGGCTGGCCGGCCTCGACGGCGGGTCCGATCTCGGCGGGGCGGACCAGCGCAACCGTCGCGGCGGCGACGGCGGTCCGGGGGCGGCGGCTGATGTAGAAGCCGAGGTCGCGGTCGGCGCTGACCTGCAGCACGTGGCGTAGTGCGGCGCGTTTTCCGGCGCTGGGCCACCGGTGCTTGCCCCGCTCCAGTTTCCCCAGATAGTTGCGGTCGAACGGGGCCTCGCGCGGGTAGTGGACGGCCAGCCAGGCATTGGCCTGGTCGGCGAGCTCTTGCCGGGACATGGGCCTGCCGGAGCCGGACAGCGACATGATGCGGCGGCGGGCGGCCTGCAGGTCGCTGTTGCCGAGGACCGGCTCAATGTCGACGTCCACCCTGTCAGCCTTTCACCACGGTAGTGCTGGTCCAAGACCCGTCGCCGCTACGACCGGGCGCACATTTTTAGCGACAACGGCGGACACGTGTCGACCGTTCGGGAAAAGCGTAACCCGATCAGGGAGAGCGCGGGTACGCGAATGAGTCGCCGGAATGGGGAAAGTCCAGGTCCCGGAAATGCCTCCCCGCAACCCTCCCCGTAAAGCTCCCCGCAAATCGGCCTTCCCGGCATGACCGACTGTCCGTGATCGTTAGGTAGCAGCGACAACCACGCCTTGCTGCAGCAGAGCCTTAAAACAACGGTCCAACAAGGATTTGCGCCGCGACAACCGGGCCGGTTGCCCGCCGGCTTGGCACGATTGGTAATGCTTTCTAATGGGTGAGGTCGAGAGATGAGGCACTACCCGCGCTATCGACGGTTCCGGCTCGGTCGGCCGCAATGCGCATGCGGTCTGCGTTGGCCGTGTCCGGACCGCACATCCTGGGCCGACGGCGCTCCGATCCCGGACGGCGAGCCCTACCGCCTGGCGTACCGCCCTGGCCTCACGGAAGCCACCATGGCATTCAGCCTGATCGGCCGGGCCGGCCAACTGACTCCAGCCCAGGCGCGGCGCGCCGATCATGGGGATGGCCGCTGATGCCGACACCGCTGCTGCCGATGACCCGTCACCTCCCGGTCCGCCCATCGTGGGCGTGCCGGGATTGCGCGAGGCCATGGCCATGTGCGGCGAGCAGAAGCGAGCTCGCCGTCGAGTTCTCCCGACGCCCGGCGTTGCTGCTGCACTACATGTCGGCGCAGGTGGTGGCGTTCACCGACGACCTGTCCGAGCGCGGGCTCCTACCGGAAGCAGAGCACGTCTTTCCCCGGTTCATCGACTGGGTCCGGGCCGTCACCAGGTCGGCGGCATGAACCTGCGGCATTACCCTCCGGCCCGCACCATCCACGACGTCGGCTGCCCGGACGCGCCGCCGGGACAGATCGTCTTCCGGGCCAGCAGTCTGCTGCCGGCCTACCCGAATGCGGTACCGCACACCTGCTTCACCCGCGACACCGTGCTGGACAACCGTGATGTCGTCGCGGAAGCCGTCGAGTACGAACCCCACCCCTACCGGCCCTCGGGCGCTACTCAGCCGGACGCGGGGTACGGCCCCTGTGCCGAACCTGCCGTGGCACCCACCCGGACGGGCCGGAACCGGCTCATCCGGCTGGCGTCTACCCGACGTCCGGGCAGCAATCATGAGCGGACCGGCTCGCTCTGAACTTGCCGCCGTCGGTCCAACACTGGCCCCGGCGTAATCGCCGCATCCTGGCCGAGCGGCAGGGATGGCCTGAAGGGGCCGTCGAGGCCTGCGAACAGATCGAGTCTGTCTTCCCGGACTGGCACCCGAGCTGGCGGCCGGTCAACCTCGTGAAGGGGTTCGAGCGGCCCGCCGGCTTCTACGCCGTCCGGAGAGAGAAACGCTGGAACGAGCACGACGCTTACGGACCCAATGCGGCAACTCTGGTCGCCGACATCGAGCGGCACACAGCCAAGATCCGACGATGATCTGCTGGCGCACCAACTCACGAGCGCGGTGTCGACGAAGGCCAGCCAGGTGGCGATCACCGGATCGGTCAAATAGCGCTCCAGGCTGCGCATCCCTGGGAGGGGCACCGGGTGGCCCGCGGCGTGCAGCAGGCCGGCGAGATCGCGTTGTTGCCGTTCGACAGCGTCGTCCAGGTCCAGGCGCCACAGCCGGGCTCGGGCGTGGAGC
>NZ_JAVROT010000184.1:0-7657 GCF_032162605.1 Mycobacterium sp.
GCAACCTGCTGCGCCGCCTGACGGGCCAGGTGTTCGACGACCTTGCCAGTGCCGCCGAGCGTTGGTGGGGTGTTTCCCGACGTCGTGATCCCGCCGACGTGCTGGCCGCCATGTGCGGTCTGGTCGCCAGCTACCGGCATCACCAGCCTCTGCTGGAAGCGCTCAACGAAATGGCAGCCTACGACCCGCAGGTCGGCGCCATCTACCGGGACATCCTCACCACCATCGCGGCGCGGCTCGCTGCGGTCATAGAAGAGGGCCAGCGTGATGGCTTCATCCGCCCAGAGCTGTCCGCGGAGACAGCGGCCAGCACGCTGACCTGGATGGCCGAGCGAACCTGTCAGCAGAATCTGCCAGGCAGACCTGCGTCGTATGACGCCGAACTGGCGGCGACGCTGACCCAGATCGTCTGGGGCGCTTTGTATCTCGAGGCGCCCTAGACGGCGACGAGATCGTCGGCATGCACGGCAGGGCGGCGCATCTCCGCGGGTAGATCCGATGTCGAGCGGCCGACCATCGTGGCCAATTCCGTTGCGTCGTAAGCTACTACGCCGCGCGCGACCACCGTACCGTCCAGGCCGCGCAGCTCGACCACGTCGCCGCCGTGGAAGCGACCTGACACCTCGGTGATACCCGCGGGCAGCAGCGAGCGACGCCGCTCGACCACGGCGCGGACGGCGCCGTCATCGAGCATCAACGCCCCCATCGATTCCGCGGCGTAACGGACCCAGAACCGTCGCGAGGACATGCGTTCAGACCGCGGCGCGAACACGGTCCCCACCGAGGCGTCGGCGAGTGCCTCGGACGCGTTCGCGGCCGCGGCCAGCAGCACCGGTACGCCTGCATCGGCCGCCAGCAACGCCGACGACAACTTGGACGCCATACCCCCGGTGCCGAGCTTGCTGCCGCCCCCTGCGATGACGCCGTCGAGGTCATCGGGCGCCCCCACCTCGGAGATGAAGCGCGCCGGTCCGGCCTTGGACGCCTTGCGCGGGTCACCGTCGTAGAGCCCGTCGATGTCGGAGAGCAGCACCAGCGCGTCCGCTCCGACGAGGTGCGCGACCAACGCCGAAAGGCGGTCGTTGTCACCGAACCGGATCTCGTTGGTGGCGACGGTGTCGTTTTCGTTGACGATCGCCACCGCGTGCAGTGCGCGCAGCCGGTCCAGCGTGCGCTGAGCGTTGGTGTGCTGCACCCGCATCGAAATGTCGTGGGCGCTGAGCAGCACCTGGCCGACGGTGCGGTCGTACCGCTGAAACGCAGCACTCCAGGCATTCACCAACGCCACCTGACCGACGCTGGCCGCAGCCTGTTTGGTGGCGAGGTCGGCGGGTCGCCTGGACAGACCGAGCGGCTCGATCCCCGCGGCGATCGCACCCGAGGACACGATGACGACGTCGGAGCCCGCCTTCATCCGTGCCTCGATGGCATCGGCCAAGGAGGCGAGCCTGCTCGCGTCGAACACGCCCTTCGGCGTTGTCAGCGCGGTGGTTCCGATCTTGACGACGACGCTGCGGGCGGTTCGGATCGCGTCGCGGTGCGGGCTGGTCACGACTGCTCGTCGTGTGCGCGACTTTCCCGTCGCTGCTTGCGGGCGATCTTGCGCTCGTCCGCGCGAACCCGATCGTCCTGTTCGAGTCGCAAGTCCGTGCCACGCCCCGACATCGTGACATCGATGCCTGCGGGCGTCTGCGGCTCCCAGTCGAAGGTCATGTCGCCGATGGTCACCGCGCAGCCGCGCTTCGCACCCTGTTTCAGCAGTTCGTCCTCGACGCCGAGCCGCGCCAGCCGGTCGCCCAGATAGCCGACGGCCTCGTCGTTGGTGAAGTCGGTCTGACCGATCCACCGCTCCGGACGTTCGCCGCGCACCACGAAGCCGCCCTCGCCGTCGGACTTCACGGTGAATCCGCTCTTGTCGATCGGGATCGGCCGGATCACCGGGCGGCGGGCCGCGACCACGGGTTGCGCTGCGCGGTAGGCGGCCACCATGTCCCACAACGCGAACGTCAGGGGCCGCAGGCCATCCCGGCTGACGGTGGACACCTCGTAGACGGGCCAGCCGTACTTGCTCGCCACCTCGTCGCGGACGAAGTCGGCGAGTTCGCGCGCGTCGGGCACGTCGATCTTGTTGAGCACCACCGCCCGCGGCCGGTCGGCGAGGTCACCGAGCGACGAATCCCCCTGCAGCGTCGGGGTGTAGGCAGCCAGTTCGGCCTCCAGCGCATCGATGTCCGAGATCGGGTCGCGCCCGGGATCCATCGTCGCGCAATCGATCACGTGCACGAGGACCGCGCAGCGCTCGATATGGCGCAGGAAGTCGAGCCCAAGTCCGCGGCCCTGCGAGGCGCCGGGAATCAGACCGGGAACGTCCGCGACGGTGAAGGTGTGCTCCCCCGCCGCGACCACACCAAGGTTGGGCACCAGCGTGGTGAACGGATAGTCGGCGATCTTGGGCTTGGCCTTCGAGATCACCGACACCAGGGAGGACTTGCCCGCCGACGGGAAACCGACCAGGCCGACGTCGGCGACGGTCTTGAGCTCCAGGGTGAGGTCACGCGCCTGGCCGGGCTCCCCGAGCAGGGCGAAGCCAGGTGCCTTGCGGGCCCGCGATGCGAGCGACGCGTTTCCGAGCCCGCCGCGTCCGCCAGCGGCGGCTTCGAAACGGGTGCCCTCACCGGTCAGATCGGCGAGCAGCCGGCCGTTCTCATCGAGGACGACGGTGCCGTCCGGCACTCTCAGCTCGAGGTCGTCGCCGAATGCGCCGTCGCGGTTGTTGCCCATCCCCTGTTTGCCGGAGGGCGCGTCGACGTGCGGATGGAAGTGGAAGTCGAGCAGCGTGTGCACCTGCGGATCGACGACGAGGACAATGCTGCCGCCGCGACCGCCGTTGCCACCGTCAGGGCCGCCAAGCGGCTTGAACTTCTCTCGATGTACCGATGCGCAACCTCTACCGCCGCTGCCTGCGCGTGCATGAATGACAACGCGATCGACGAAACGAGCCATCAGACTTCCTTCCCGTCGAGTGTGCAGCTAGTGCGGCGATGAGCGCTTGCGCGAAGAGCATCGGGCACAGTCGAGTAGTCGAGAACTCGCGGCTGCTTCACATTCGCGGAGAGGTCCTCGAACTACTAGGACTCGATGCGTGCGGTGCGGACGATGTTGACCGTTTTGCGCCCACGCTTGACGCCGAAGAGCACGGCGCCGGGAGCGGTGGCGAACAGCGTGTCGTCGCCACCACGGCCGACGTTGACACCGGGGTGGAAGTGGGTGCCGCGCTGGCGGACGATGATCTCGCCCGCCTTGACGACCTGACCGCCGAACCGCTTCACGCCGAGGCGCTGTGAATTGGAGTCGCGACCGTTGCGTGAGCTGGAAGCGCCCTTCTTGTGTGCCATTAGTTCGCTCCCTTACTTACTTGATGCCCGTGACCTTGACGACCGTCAGCTTCTGACGGTGGCCCTGGCGTTTGTGATAACCGGTCTTGTTCTTGAACTTGTGGATGCGGATCTTCGGGCCCTTGGTGTGCTCGAGCACCTCGGCGGTCACGGCGACCTTCTCCAGGTCCTTCGCGGCGGTGGTGACCGTCGCACCGTCGACGACCAGCGCCACGGGCAGCGAGACGGAAGCGCCGGCCTCGAGCTCCAGCTTCTCGACCTTGACTATGTCTCCGACCGCGACCTTGTACTGCTTGCCGCCGGTCTTGACGATTGCGTATGTCGCCATCGTTCTCCGTCTTCCTCTACTTCGCTTACGGGCGCGCGCCACCCGGAGGCTGCGAACGCGGGTCTTGGGTGCGGGGGTCAATCCCCGCGTGTCGCGGACCCAGTCGTTACGGGGGTCTGCAGACAACTGTGCAAGGTTACGTGACCAGCGGGTAAAGGGTCAAACCGCGCCCTGCCCGCGGCGGCTACGCCTCATGAGACCGGCGGACCAGCGGGACGGGCGGCCGCGCGACGGCGCCGGGGACGCCCCGCAGCGGCGATGAGCGGCTCGTCGTCGTCGTCCTCGTCGGAGTCGTCGTCCTCGGAGTCGTCATCATCGTCATCGTCGTCATCCTCGGAGTCGTCGAGGTCGTCGTCCTCGTCGTCCTCGTCGTCCTCGTCATCGTCGATGACTTCGATGTCCTCGTCGTCGTCCTCGTCATCGTCGATGACTTCGATGTCCTCGTCGTCCAGGATCTCCTCGACGGGACGGGTCAAGACTGCCGCGTCCTCGGATCCGTCACCGACGGTCTCTCCGGCGCCCTCGGCGGCCTCCAGCACCGTCGGATCGTCGTCGCCTTCCTCGTCGTCTTCGCGTCCGGTGGCGGCCGCCATTGCTCTGAACATCGGATGCTCACCGGACGTGTGCACGGGCACCTTGGCGACCTGCACCTCGTCTTCGGTGCGACCACCCTTCTTGCCACGCTTGCTGCGCCGCCCGGTGCCCGGCTCGCTCTTTCGGCCGGCGGCCGAGGATGTCGAGTCGATGGGGTCGCTGTGCAGCAATATCCCGCGACCGGCGCAGTGCGGACACGTCGTGGAGAAGGCCTCGATGAGCCCGGTGCCCAGCTTCTTGCGGGTCAGCTGCACCAGCCCGAGCGACGTCACCTCGGACACCTGGTGGCGGGTGCGGTCCCTGGACAGCGCCTCGGTGAGGCGACGAAGCACCAGGTCGCGGTTCGACTCCAACACCATGTCGATGAAGTCGATGACGATGATGCCGCCGATGTCGCGCAAGCGCAGCTGGCGGACGGTCTCCTCGGCGGCCTCGAGGTTGTTGCGCGTGACGGTCTGCTCGAGATTTCCACCCGAGCCGGTGAACTTGCCGGTGTTGACGTCGACGACGGTCATCGCTTCGGTCCGGTCGATCACCAGCGTGCCGCCGGACGGCAGCCACACCTTGCGGTCCATCGCCTTGGTCAGCTGTTCGTCGACGCGGTGCACGGCGAAGACGTCGGGTCCACCCGAGGCAGCCGACTCGTACTTGCTCATGCGCGGAAGTAGCTCTGGCGCAACCGATGTCACGTACTCGCTAATGGTGGTCCAGGCTTCGTCACCGGAGACGATCAGACCGGTGAAGTCCTCGTTGAACAGATCGCGGATCACCTTGACCAGGACGTCGGGCTCTTCGTACAACGCCATCGCGGCGCCTGCGGCCTTGGCGGTGATCTCGGCGCCCTTGGCCTCGATCTCGTTCCACCGCTCCTGCAACCGATTGACGTCGGTGCGGATGTCGTCTTCCTTGACGCCCTCCGAGGCGGTGCGGATGATGACGCCGGCGTCGGCCGGAACGACCTCCCGCAGAATCTCCTTCAACCGCTGGCGCTCGGTGTCGGGAAGCTTGCGGCTGATCCCGGTCGAGGATGCGCCGGGAACGTAGACCAGGTAACGCCCCGCCAGGGACACCTGAGTGGTCAGGCGTGCGCCCTTGTGACCGACCGGATCCTTGCTGACCTGCACGATGACGTAGTCACCGGGCTTGAGGGCCTGCTCGATCTTGCGGTTGGCGCCGCCGAGACCCGCGGCCTCCCAATTCACCTCGCCGGCGTACAGCACGCCATTGCGCCCGCGGCCGATGTCGACGAACGCCGCCTCCATCGACGGCAGGACGTTCTGCACGATGCCGAGGTAGACGTTTCCGACGAGCGACGCGGACGCGGCGCTGGTCACGAAGTGCTCGACGACGACACCGTCCTCGAGCACCGCGATCTGCGTGTAACGACCGCCCTCGTGCGGCGGTTCGGTGCGAACCTTGTCGCGGATCACCATCATCCGCTCGACGGCTTCGCGCCTGGCCAGGAACTCGGCCTCACTTAGGATGGGTGGACGACGGCGACCCGCGTCGCGACCGTCGCGGCGGCGCTGACGCTTGGCCTCCAGCCGAGTCGACCCGGCGATGCCCTGAATCTCGTTGTTGACCTTCGCGGCCTTCTCGGCCCGCGGCGGACGTTCGTGCACGACGGTGTTCGGCGGGTCGTCGGGCGAGCCGTCTTCGTCTCCGTCGCCACCGCTGGACTTGCGTCGACGCCTGCGCCTCCGGCGACGGTTCGCACCGTCACCTCCCGCGTTCTCGTCATCCGCGTTCTCGTCGTCGGCGCCGTCGTCGTCAGCGGTGTCGTCCGAGTCGCTGGCCTCGACCGCGTCGTCCTGGCCGTCGCCGTCGACGTCGTCGTCGGCGCTCTGTTCGCCGCGACCACGCCCGCGTCCACGACGGCCGCGGCGGCGGCGCTTGTTCGCAGGCCGATCGCCCTGCTCGTCGTCGGCATCGCCTGTGGCGTCGTCCTCGTCATCGCCGTCGTCATCGCCGTCGTCATCGTCGTCGTCGTCTTCGTCGTCTTCTACTGCGACGACGACGGGTTTCGGAGCGACGAACGCGACGGGCTGCGGCGCGACGAATAACGGCATGTAGGCCGCGGGCGCCGTGCTGGGCGGGAGTGGCTCGGGCACAGGCGGCGGCTCGGGATCGACCTCCAGGGCCTCCGCGGTCTTGGAGACGGGCTCGACGAAGACGTCGACATGCGGCTGGCTTAGCTGAGCGGACACGTCCTCATCGCGCTGAGTGTCTTCTGATACGTCGAATGGGGCGGCAAAATCACGGTCAGCCACGTACTCTCCTCAAGCCCCCGGGCGCGTCGTGTCGACGCGGCCACGCGAGGGCTTTCGCTATGGACCCGTGGAACTCTTCCCGGGCTTGTCATGGTCTCGCTCCGAGCAGCTCCGAAAATGGAGCCCTCAGTGCCTGGCTGAATGACGGCTGGACGCCGCGCCGCACTCGGAAGGCTCCTTGGTGGTCGCGCTCGTCTAAGTCTTCATCCGGGTGTCCAGCCTCGTTATGAAGCTGCTCACCCTGGGCCAGTATCCCACATCGCGGCGCGGATTCCGACGATGCGTCCTCGGACGCCCCCCGAGAGGCTCCGTAGCCAGCTAACGGCCGGGGAACCAGAGCTCGATCTCACGGACCGCGGAATCGGGCGAATCCGAGCCGTGGACGAGGTTGTCCTGAGTGACCAAGGCCAGGTCACCGCGTATGGAGCCGGGCGTGGCCTTCTCGACCGGATCGGTACCGCCAGCGATCTGGCGAAACGCCGCAACGGCACGCGGGCCCTCCACGATGGCCGCCACGACCGGACCCGAGGTGATGAATTCCAGCAGTGACGGGAAGAACGGCTTGCCCTCGTGCTCGGCGTAGTGCTGCCGGGCGAGGTCCTCGCTGACCGCCTTGAGTTCCAGGGCCGCGATGGTCAGGCCCTTGCGTTCGATTCGGCTGAGGATCTCGCCTACGAGGAGGCGCTTCACGCCGTCGGGCTTGACCAGTACCAGGGTCCGCTCAGTCACGTCGACGAAGACTACTCGTCAGAAGGCCGACGCTGCTGACCGGGCAGCAGGCCCCGGTCCTGACGGCGCTTGACCTCGGCACGCAGATGGGCGATCAGCAACCACACCGCGGCGAAGACCACACCGATGAATCCGATCGCGGCGTGGATGACGACCCCACCGATGAGCACCACCTGGACGGCGATATCGGCCTTCAGCGCCCACGGCTTGCCCTGCAATCCGGCCAGCAGGATCAGAACGCCCGTCATCCCGATGAGGAAGCCGCCACTTGTCCATGTCAGTCCGCCGTGGGAGAACGACACCACCGGCAGCGCAAGCAGAACCACGATGGCCTCCAGAAT
>NZ_JAVROT010000185.1:0-26558 GCF_032162605.1 Mycobacterium sp.
TAGCCCGGATCATTCACTGCTGAGAGGTGTTGACCGCGTGTAGATGCACGGAAGTGCCTGTCCAGCAAGGGAATCTTGGACTTGCGACGGTTCAAGATCTCTTGTCTGGAAGGCACTCCGTAGGTGAAGCGTACTTCGTGGTCGGCCGGCTTGTCGGTAACCGGTGATGGGACCGGCGTGGTGGCCCATGCCGGCAGCGCTGGCCTGCGGTTACTGGCGGATCGGACCGGTCTGACGAGCGCGGTCTCCACGGCATTGCAGCGTCGCTCGTTCACCCCGCGCCACGACCGTGGACGGGTGTTGGTCGATGTGGCGGTGATGCTCGCCGATGGCGGTGAGGCGATCGCCGATGTCGACGTGCTTCGTCACCAGTCGCAGGTGCTGGGGCCGGTGGCTTCAGCACCGACGGTGTGGCGGACCCTTGATGAACTGACCCCCGCGCGACTCAAGCGGATCGACTCCGCGCGGGCGCGGGTGCGTCGCCCTGTGTGGTCGGCGCTGCCCGATGGGTTGCCGGCATCGAAGGTCGCCGGCACCGACCTGGGCGAGGTGGTGGTGTTGGACGTGGACGCCACGATCGTGGTGTCCCACGGTGAGAAGGAGAACGCAGCGCCAACGTTGCAGGGCACGTTCGGGTTTCACCCGTTGGGGGTGTGGTGCGACAACACCACCGAACTGCTGGCCGCCCGACTGCGGGCGGGCAACGCTGGCGCCAACACCGCCGCCGATCACATCGAGGTGCTGGCCGCCGCGATCAACCAGATCCCCAGAGCGGTCTGTCTTCTTGACGGGTCGGATGTAAACGGCTCAACGGTTCAGCGTGGTCGCGGTCACGGTGAATTGCGATTGTGCGCCCGCCACCGAGGACTTCAGCGACATCTCGACCGCACTTGGCGTGTCCTACGCCCACTGGGGTTTGGGCGGCATCGACCACGGCATCCACCGCACGGCCGAGCAGGCCGGGCGAGTCTCGAAGGACATCCCGTCAATCACTCAGCCGGGCATTCCGATCAGGCACACACTGCTCGGCGCGACGTCACCGTCGTCGACGGCCAACCCCAGCCCGCTTCGGTGAAGAGACCATGAAGGACGTCGCGGGTTAGGGTACTGCGGAACCGGCTCTACATCAGCGCACACGGCGCCTGACCACCCTTATCGTCAAAGGCGCAGTCAGGCCTGACCCTGAGGTCCAGCAGTCTCTTGAACGGCGTCGACCTCCTTTCGGCCCGCTCATCACCAGCACCGCGAAATCAATGAGCGGGTGTCAGGGCTCGTGCGCGACCTACCGGAGTGCACCGACTTCACCCCTGATCGTGTATCGGGACGCGGCGTCTTCGGTCCGACGCGGGCCACACGTAGGGCAGGTCGTCGGCGACGTCGGGCAAGAGCCGCCGATAGAACCCGGGGTCCTTGCGCACCAGCGACGACTGATGACTGAGGTGGAACGCTTGGTCGCCGAGCCAGGGCGGCACTTCACCTGCGCGAATCAGCTCGTTCTGTTCACGAACGCCATCGAGTCCAGTTCCTGCCTTGAGATCGGCGAGCAGCGTGGCAGCGGTGGTGTCTTGATGACCGCGCTGCAGCCAGGCCTCAGATATTGCCAGCCCATAGCAGACCAGCGCTTCCTCATATCCAGCCCACATTGCCGCTGCAGGGTGGTGTCGCCACCCGTAGCCGGGCACGGTTATTGCCCTTAACACCTGGATGGTTTCGGCGCGTTGCTTGCCCAACCTGCGCGGGTCGAGCAGCTTCGCGGAGTCGGCGAAATCGCGACAGGGCAGGAAGGTTTGCACACGCCTGGCATACCCACTTTCCGACTTGCTCCCGTCCACGACTGCGAAACGTCGTGGCATCGGCCCGGGGGCACGTTTGCCAGCCGCGGGCGGGGGCATTCCCGGTAGTGCTTCTCTAAGTGAGCCCGCATGACGGCGTCTGACACCGTCGCCCTGCTACAGCTCGGCTGGTCGTGAGTTGCGTTGTTGCGCAACTCACGTCGTCACGATCACCTCAGCGTGCGCGCCGCGGCGCGTCGGTCCTCGGCGATGCGCTGTTCTCGGGCGTAGAGCAGCCCGTAGGTGAATCCGTTCTCGCCCGCCGTCGTGCCGGCAGTGATGGCCAAGCGTCGCAGGGCATCGATCGCGACGATCGTGTCTTGGTGATCTCCGAGCAACGATTGGATCTTCTTGTGTTGCTTGCGCCGTCGGTCCGCCGACGGATCGTGTGGGGCGACGAGCTCGGCGGCGTACCGGGCGCGCCTGGCCGCCTTGCGCGCTCGATGCAGCAACACGGGATCCTCGGCGTCGAGCGCTCGACCCAGTCGACGCTGCGCTTTGCGGCTAGCCTTGCGGGCGAATTTCCGCAGGGTCTTGGCTCCGAGGTCCGCCGCGACCGGTGGATCGGTGCGCCATCGGCGCAACGCGGTGAGGATGTCGAGATAACGAGCGGATTCCATTGCCTCGTCGACCGCCTTGCGGGCTGGGAATTCGATCGCCTGCAGATCGTTGCGGATGCGCGTTCGCACGGGTCCAAGCACGACATCGTCGGGCAGGGCGTCGACGGCGTCGGCGAATCGTCCTTGTTGGACCTGGCTGTCTCGGACGTCGCCGAGAAGGCTGGCGAACCACTTCAACTTCGCGTCGACGTCCCCCGGCGTGTCGTCAAGGACGTCCTTGAATACGCGCAGAGTGCTACGGAGTCGCCGGATGGCCACACGGGTGTCGTGAATGGGATCCTTGCCCCGTCGCAGATCGACGTCGCCGACCACGATCTGGTCGATCTGATCGTTGAGGTAGCTGACCACCACACTGGCCGCCTTGGACAGAACAGCCGGCGCGGACACTCCGGTGGCGTGTTCCAGCTTGGACGGATAGGTCGACGGTTTAGCCCCAGCGGCGCGTAACCTTCGCCGCAACTTCTTCGGCACATCGGACACGCCGGGGCCTAGCTCGACCTCGATCTCCCGCCATACCAGCAGATCGGCTCCGCTGGAGGCGCGCACCGTGTCGTCGGCGATCTCGAAGCGGAGGTCGCCCCCCGCGGTGACGCGGTGGCGGTGCCGCGATGTGCGAATCGTCGCCGCGTTCGACAGCTCTTTGCCCAGCGCCACCCCGGTGAGCAGCCGGCTCAACTCATCGGGCGGCGTATTCGAAAGGGGCCAATGCAACTCGAGTCGCCCGTCACCGCTGGGCAACTTCACCTGCCATCCGGTGTCGTCGTCGCCGTCGCGGCGGCGCACGACGATCCCGTGCGCACGCAGGTCGTAGTCGCCGGTGTCGTAGTAGACGCTGCCCAGTTCCACGGTGTCGGTATGGACTTCCGCGTCACGCGACAAGTCGTCAATGTCAGGAAGGACGAAGTCACTCTCGACCGCCCATTTGTCTTCACGTTCCAGGACTTCTCGCATCGAAGGCGAATTTCCGTCCGACGCGCCGGTTAAACCTCGACGGAACACTGGGCCTGGTCCGCGCTGAGGACAACCGGCGGCCCGCCGCGCGCGAACACAACGTGCCGATGCTCAATGACGCGCTCGGGTCCACCCCGTTGATGCCGTTGCGGCGCAGGCTCTTGACGTGCGCCTCGTAGATGATCGAGTCGGCGTATTCGTGCTGCGGCGGCCGGTCGGTACCCCAGTCGACGAACGGATTGATCACGACCGACTTGGCAATTACGGGACGGCGCAGCGGATCGTGGTTGCTGCCGCGGCGCGCCTGCAGAACGGCCTCGTGGCTGCCAGCTGAGACCGTTCGGTATCACTCGTCCAGCGCGCCGCAAAGAGCAGCCGCACACTGGAGACGAAGCGGGGAACGGGCCTGGAGGGTCCCATGCGCACTACATGTGCACTACGGGTCTCGTGGCGTCGATGGGTGCAGTCGGGGCTGGGGACGCGGACCAGGTGCGCCATGCGGTCTGCCCGGGCCAGTAGCCAAGCCGTCGCTGAATGCGAGTTCCGGAAGCGAGGTCGTCGACTGCCACGCGTCTCTGACTGCACGGTTGTTCAAGGCCATCTGTCTGCGCTGCGAGGACTCCGGTGGCCGCCAACTCGCGTGGGATGGCAGCTGGGGCATTCCCGGTCAGGGCGGGGGAGGCATGACGATCGCTTTCGCGGTCAGGCCCCGGATCCCGATGTCGCCCAGCGCTCTTCGGTCTCTTCCAGAGTGACGAGAACTGTCACCTACCAAGTAAGTGCTGTGCAGGGCCTTCCTTGGTGTATCGACGGTGAATGCTGGGTAATCATGAAGTGAAGCGTTCGAGCTTCAGCGGGTGCATGGCCGACACGAGGAGTGATTATGGGGCTTGTAGACGCCACGCTGCGCGGTGCCACCAAAGTCGTGAATGCCACCACCGCAGCAGCCGGCGCGGTATCGGGCGCCGCGGTCAGTGGTGTCGTCGGCGGCGTGCGGGGAACCGTGGACGGGGTACTGAGCGGAGTCAGCAGTGGAAGCCGCTCGACGCCCGCCGCCGCGCTCACGCTCGCCGTAGTCGGTGCGGCGGGACTGGTCGAGTGGCCGATCGTGCTCGTCGTTGGGGGCACCGCGCTCGTGGTGCGGCAGCTGACGCGCCCGCCGGAGGCCACTTCGACAGGCGGCGGACTGCGTTCGGTACCGACCCGCTCGACCGCCTCGGCGGACCGCCGTTCAACGCAACGGTCGACCTCGACGGCCTCGAGGGCCACCCCGACGCCGTCGAAATCTGCGCCCAAGGCGGCGAAGTCGGCACCCAAGGCGGCGAAGTCGGCGGCACGCAAGGCGTCGAAGTCGGCGGCACGCAAGGCGTCGCCCAGACGTTCGCAGCCGAGTTCATAACATCGCCCCCGCATTCACCGTCAACGGCAACTGCAAGATGGACTTGACGCGCGTCGTGAGACGGTGCGCCGGCGCGGGCGTGCAGGCGACGAGCGCTTTCGTTGACATCGCGGGGGCGGTCGGCGCGGCGTCGGTGCACGCGGCGGGTTCCGCGACCTCGAGCGTGGTCTCCGGTGGCATCGGCGTGGCGACTTTGCCGTTGCGCATGGGCACGGATCTGATCCTGGGTTCGGGCTCCGTGGACTCTGTGGTCGCAGTGGCGCGGGAAGTCCTCGGAGGTGCGCCGAGTAGGCGGTGCTGGCAGGGCGGCGGCCGCGCCTGGGTGGAAGTCCGTGGGCTCAACGGGACCGTGGGCCGCGCGGTAGGCGCCGCCGTGCTCGTCGCGGTGCGCTCGCATCCCGGGGTGGTGTCCGCGGAGCTCAACGGTCCGTTGTCGCGGGTGGTCATCTCGGTGGCGGCTGAAGGGGCCCGCCTTGGCGAGCTCTGTGATCTGGTCGGCGCGGCGGAAGCACGGGCTGGGCAGGTGGGTACCTCGGCTCGGGAGCGGGTGCCGGATCTGCCGGGCGATGGCGTCGTGCTGATGGGACGGGTCGCTGCGGTCATTGCCAACAGTGCTGGTCTGTGCGCCGCGGTGACCGGGCGGGCGCTGGGGTGGCCGAGCCTGCCCGAGATGTTTTCCGCAGCAGTCACCGTGGTGGACTACCAGCCGCGGTTGCGCCGGCTCATCGAGGACCGCTTGGGGTCGGTGGCCGCCGACACCGTCGTCGGCCTCGCCGCCGCGACCGCGTACACCATCACCCAGGCACCCGCCTCGTTGGTCGTCGATCTGGCCATTCAGTTAGTGCATGCCGCCGAGGCGCGCTCGGGGCAGCGGTCCTGGTCGCACTGGGAGCCGTTCCTGGCCGAGCACGCCGACTGCCCGGATGTCATCGAGCGGCAACCGAGGCCTCACCTCCGCCCGCCCGGCCCGGTCGAGCGGCACGGCGACCGCAGCGGGCTGGCGCAGGTCGCGGGCGCGACGGCGATCGGCCTGGTGAGTCGCAGCGTTGCGACGGCTGCGACGGCGGCTGTCGTGGCAGCACCGAAGGCGTCGCGCAGCGCGCGGGAGTCCTTCGCGGGCACGCTCGGATGCGGGCTGGCCGACCGGCACGCCGTTCTGGCGTTGCGTCCGGAGGCCTTGCGGCGCCTGGACCGGGTCGACGTCGTCCTGCTCGATCCGCGGGTGCTGTGCACCGGGGCATTGCGGGTCCAAGCCATCCGGGGCGCGCCCGACGCGCGCCGCGTGCAGGCCTGGGAGTGCGCCATGGCTGAACTGGATCGCAGAGTCCTCGCCGCCGGCTGGCACCGTCTGCAGGGTTCTTGGACTTCCGAGGGTGGTCGGCGGCCGCGCTTCGACGTACGGGTCTGCCACGCCCCGGACCCATTGGCGTCAGCGGTGATCAACGAGGCCAGCAACGGCGCCGTCGAAGTGATGTCACTGGACGTCGAGGACCTCGGCGATCTGCGTTCTGCGTTCGACGATCTGCGACCTGTGGGCGACCGGTCGATCGACCAAGCTCTGGCGGACGCCGTGACCGATCTGCAGGACGGTGGGCACACCGTCGCGATGGTCACCTTTGGTGCACCGCAGGCACTCTCGGGTGCCGACGTGGCGATCGGCGTGCGGTCGGACGGTGGGCCGCCGACCTGGCACGCGCATCTGATGGTGTCGGACTTGGCCAGCGTGTGGCAGCTGCTGCATGCCCTGCCAGCGGCGCGCGCCGCGAGCCGCAGCGGTGTGCAGATCTCCATCGGCGCATCTCTGCTGGGAACGCTGCTCATGGTGCCGGGTGTTCGTGGCCGCGGCCCCGGACCGGTGACCGCGGGCGCAGGGGTCGGCCTCTGGACGGGTTACCGGCTGGCGCGCGGTGCACTCGGGGCCGACATCCCGCCCCCCGTCGAGGTTCAGGAGTGGCATGCCATGCCGGCGGCCGAGGTGCGCAGGATCCTGCCGTCGCCGAACCGCGACGGAGCACAGCCCGCGCCACGGTCACTGCTACGGGCCGTATCCAGCGCCTCGATCGGCGTGGCGGGCCGGTTCGCGGGACCTCCTCAGCGGCTGGCGTCGGAGTTCGCCGGTGCGATGCGCACCGAGTTGGCCGATCCGTTGACTCCGATCCTGGCGATCGGCGCGGCAGCCAGCGCAGCACTGGGCTCCCCGGTCGACGCGGTCCTGGTCGGCTCGGTGCTGGCGGGAAACGCAGCACTGGCGGCGACCCAGCAAGTACACGCGCAACGCTTGCTTCGGCGGCTGCTGGCCGTCCAGATCGCACCGGCACGACGAGCATTCGACGATGCGGCGGGAAGGCGATACGAGGACACGCCTGCGCTAGAACTGCGGCCCGGAGACGTGATCGAGGTCCGGACCAACGAGGTGGTCCCGGCTGACGCGCGGCTGATCGCGGTCACCGACGTGGAGGTCGACGAAGCCGCGCTGACAGGGGAATCGCTTCCGGTGACCAAACAGGTTGCCCCGACACCGGGCGTCGCGGTGGCAGACCGGGCCTGCATGCTGTTCGCTCAAACCACCGTGGTCACCGGCACCGCGCTGGCGGTAGTGACAGCGGTGGGCGACCAGACGCAGGCCCGTCGCGCGCTGCACGGCACACTGGCAAGCGATCCCGCGGTCGGGTTGCAGGCTCAACTGGCAGAGCTGACCGACCGCGCGTGGCCGGTCAGCCTCGCCGGCGGCGCCGTGGTCAGCGCACTGGGGCTGCTGCGACGCGGAGGCCTGCGCACGGCTGTGGCCAGTGGCGTCGCCGTCAGCGTGGCCGCGGTACCCGAAGGGTTGCCGTTGGTGGCGACCCTTGCCCAGCAGGCCTCGGCGCGGCGGCTGACCAGATCTGGGGCGCTGGTGCGCAGTCCCCGTTCGGTGGAGGCGCTCGGACGCGTGGACGTGGTGTGCTTCGACAAGACCGGGACTCTGAGCGAAAACCGGTTACGGGTGTCGCGCGTGCAGCCCGCACCGGGCGTGCCCGCCGCCGAGGTGCTGGCGTGCGCGTCGCGCGCCACCGCCGACCCGGTGGGCGGACGCCATCTGCATGCCACCGACAGCGCCGTCATCGACGCGGCCGCCGCCGAATCATCGCCAGGAATCGGCCCAGGGAAGCGGCTGGCACACTTGCCGTTTCGCTCCGGCCGAGTGTATTCGGCGTCGGTGTGCGGTTCGGAGCTGACAGTCAAGGGGGCCCCGGAGGTCGTGCTGGCGTCCTGCGTCGGCCGCGACACCATGGCCGCCGTGGTGGGTGAGATGGCCGCCGACGGTCTGCGCGTGATCGCGGTGGCACGGCGGGCCCTGACCCCCGCCCAGGTGGCGGCCGCGATCGGCGATCCCGATGCGCTCGCCGAGCTGTGCGGCAAGGGCCTGAAAGCGGTGGGGCTGTTCGGGCTCTCCGACGCTCCGCGGCCTCAGGCAGCCGGATTGTTGGCCGCGTTGGCGCGGCAGCAGCTGGGGGTCCGGTTGATCACTGGCGACCACCCCATCACGGCCATGGCGATCGCCGCAGAGCTGGGCTTGGATGTCGGTGCGCGGCAGGCGATCACCGGTGCGGAGTGGGAGGCGTTACCACGTCGCGGACAGGAGCGGGCGGTCGCCGATCGGGTGGTCTTCGCGCGGATGTCACCGGAGCACAAGGTTCAGGTCGTTCAGACCCTGGAGCGGATCGGGCAGGTCTGCGCGATGGTCGGTGACGGCGCCAACGATGCGGCGGCGATCCGGGCCGCGACCGTCGGGGTGGGGGTGGTTTCCGGCGGGAGTGACCCGGCGCGGCTGGCGGCGGACGTGATGCTGCTCGACGGGCGCATCGAGTCGCTGTTGGACGCACTGGACGAGGGTCGTCAGCTGTGGCGCCGCGTGCAGGCCGCGGTCGCGGTCCTGCTCGGCGGCAATGCCGGAGAAGTGGCGTTCGCGATCATCGGCAGCGCCCTGACCGGACGGGCACCGCTGAACGCCCGGCAGCTGCTGCTGGTGAACATGTTGACCGACGCCCTGCCGGCTGCCGCGTTGGCCGTCAGCCCGCCGAATGCCGGGATGCGCTCTGCCGGAAGGGGTCCCGACCAGGCCGCCCTGTGGCGCACTGTCGCGGTGCGTGGTGGCGCGACGGCGGCCGCTGCTACCGGGGCCTGGGTGGTGGCCAGCATGACCGGGCGTCCGCAACGGGCCTCCACCGTGGGGCTGGTCGCGTTGGTCGGCGCCCAGCTCGGCCAGACGCTGCTGGACTCGCACAGTCCGTTGGTGGTGCTAACCGCCGCCGGGTCGATGACGGCGTTGGCCGGGGCCGTCATGACCCCGGGGCTCAGTCAGCTGTTGGGCTGCACCCCTCTGGGGCCGGTGGGCTGGACCCAGGCACTGGGAGCGGCCGCGGTCGCGACGGCCGGTGCCGCGCTGGTGCCCGTGATCACTGGGCGGCTGTTTGCCCCACCGTTGCCGGTCTCCGACGGGCCGGAGTCGCCCTCGGAGCACCCTGACCAAGGCTCGGGTCAGTCGACGATCTCCACCACACCTGCCCGCCACAACACCGCATACAGCTCTCGCAACGGCACGGCCAACAACCGGGCAACCGCGCCGGTCAACGGGTCCGCACCGGGTCCGCTCGTAGGCTCTGACACACCGTGAGCATGACCACCATGAATGCCCAGAAGCTGAAGAAGCCATGACCAGGAGGCAACCAATGGCCGACCAAACACCCCGCGCCACATCACACCGCGGCGCCGTGGACCGGATACGCGAGGCCGAGTCCTTCGCCGTGCAGCTGCCCATCGTCGGTCGTGTCCGCGTTCCGCGGCCCGATCAACTGGCCTACTACGGTGGGCTGGCTGTCCTGGCCGCGATCGAGATCATCGACTGGCCGGTCGCGCTTATCATCGCTACCGGTCACGCATTGGCCAACAACCACCACAATCGCGTCGCCGAAGAACTCGGTGAAGCCATCGAAGAGGCGTAGGCGGACGAGCACACGCGCGTCCGGACCGGGGCGGGTGCAGTCGGCACCAAGGCACGGCCGTCGCGGACATTTATGAGCGCGAACAGGAACGCGTCCGCCCTTCGACCATCAGGCCAGTGATCAACGGCCGCTGGCGCCGCTGTGCGGGATATCCCTGCGGTGGAAGCACTGTTACGTCGCATAACACGCCGTTGCATATCTCGCAGCACAGGCACGCGCCGCGTAACAACGCCACAGAACATTCGCCGCAGCTCAGGGGCTATTTCTGCAGGTAATGCCAGGGGTTCGAATCCCGTCAGCTCCACTCTCGAATTGCGTAGGCGACTCCGGATCAAATATTGCGTTGACGGTCGATTGAGGTCGTCGCAAGCCTCGCCGAGTAGAACGGCCCCGCAACGTGTATCGCGCGCCGATGGTCGTTTGCGGTCTCGGGGATTGTCCTAAGTCTCGACGGAGTGGGCCATCAGGCCGAGCGGGTCAACGCGCGGCCTGATGTGACCCTCGTGCCCGAGCAAGCTGAGCCCACCGCGCTAGTGTCCTGAGTCGTTAATACATTCGTAGTTGTTAGACTGGGCTATGCCAACCCCGCATGCTGTCGAAATCGTGTTGACCGAGGCTGAGCGCGGCGAATTGGAAGGTTGGGCTCGTCGGCGTACGAGTGCTGCTGGTTTGGCGATGCGGGCACGAATTGTGTTGGCGGCGGCTGATGGTGGGTCCAATACCGAGTTGGCGCAGCGGTTGGAACTGTCTATCGCGACCGTGCGGCGCTGGCGTAACCGGTTCGCTGAGTTGCGTTTGGACGGGTTGGTTGATGAGCCGCGTCCGGGTCGGCCGCGCGTGGTCGGCGATGACCGGATCGAGGCGTTGATCACCAAGACCTTGGAAACCACCCCGCCGGATGCCACGCACTGGTCGACCCGTTCGATGGCCGCCCATCTGGGGCTGAGCCAGTCGATGGTGTCTCGGGTGTGGCGCGCGTTCGGCCTGGCCCCGCACAAGCAGGATTCGTGGAAACTGTCCAAAGATCCGCTGTTCGTGGCCAAGGTCCGCGACGTCGTCGGGCTGTATCTGAACCCACCCGAGCGGGCCCTGGTGCTGTGCGTGGACGAGAAGACGCAGATCCAGGCCTTGAATCGCACTCAACCGATATTCCCGATGCTGCCGGGCACCCCGGCTCGGGCCAGCCACGACTACGTCCGCCACGGCACCTCGAGTCTGTATGCCGCACTGGACCTCACGACCGGAAAGGTGATCGGCGCCCTGCACTCGCGTCACCGGGCTACTGAATTCCTGGCCTTCCTGCGCAAGATCGACGCCGAAGTCCCCGCCGATCTCGACGTGCACCTGGTCTTGGATAACGCCTCCACGCACAAAACCTCTGCGGTAAAGCGTTGGCTGACAAACCATCCCAGATTCATCATGCACTTCACCCCGACCAGTTCCTCATGGCTCAACCTCGTAGAACGCTGGTTCGCCGAGTTGACCACCAAGAAACTGCGCCGCGGCACCCACACCTCGGTACGGCAACTCAACGCCGACATCCGCGCCTGGATCGACACCTGGAACGACAACCCGCGCCCCTACGTCTGGACCAAAACCGCCGACCAAATCCTGGCCGGCATCGCCAACTACTGCACCCGAATTAACGACTCAGGACACTAGACCTGCTCGGCCAGCTCGGTCAGATGTCTCAGCGAGTTGTCCAGGTGCTGCTGGCCGAACGGAGGGAACGCGATGTCGCGCTGATGCGGCGGCACCCGTGACCAGTCGTAGGTCAGCGTGACCTCGGTTCGCTCAGCACCGACCGGCCCGAGGTCGTAGCGCCAGACCCACCCGCCGTACTCGACAGCGCCGTCGTCGGAACGTTGGCGACCAGGGATGTGGCGAGGTTCCGTGCCGGGCTGCCATGCGATGGTGCGCGGTCGGTCGAACACCTCGACCCGGTTGGCCATTTCGTAGTATTTGTTGGGATGTCCGTCGTGGTACATCCCCATTCGGAAGACTTGGCCGGTCTCGGTCAGCCGATCGCCGTCGACTGGTTGCCGTACCCATCCCGTGCCATCGATCGCCACGTGGGTCGACGGATCTGCCAGCAGGTCGAACACGGTTTCGGCCGGCGCGATGATGACGGCCGTCGCGACCATGGTTTCTTCGTTCATGCCAATACCGACCATCAGCGGCGGGAAAGGTCATCGAAGCCGTACGGCACGACGGACGTCGCGCCGGTCCCGAATTGGGCCGATGGCAGCGTGCCGCAAGCTAAGGGTGCGGGTGACGTTGTGGCGATGAGGGTCGGTCGATCTGCGTCCACGTGCCGTTCTGCGCGCTTGCAGCTATGGCGTCGGCGATGAGGGCCTGCTCGACGCCGTCGTCGAACGTCGGGTAGTTCGGAGTGGCCGTGGGTCCGCCGGCTGCCACGGCCTGGTAGACGGCGCGGTACATCGCCTTGAACGCATCCGGGAATCCCTGCACGTGTCCGGCGGGGTAGTCGCCGGCCGTGGCTGCCTGGCCACCGGGCACCGCGCCGCGCAGCAGGATCTGGTTGGGCTCGTCGCGGCGCCCGACCCACAGTTCCTCGGGGTTCTCCGCACACCAGCGCAAAGACGCCTTGGACCCACTCACCTCCAGGGACAGATGGTTCTTGCGGCCCGGCGAGACCTGAGACAGCGTCAGGACGCCGCGCGATCCGTCGTCGAACCGAATGAGGATGCCTGCCATGTCCTCGGTGTCGATCGCAGTGCGTTCGGAGGGTCCGTCGACCGGCCCGTCGAAGGTCTGGGCCGACGCCGTGAGAGGGCGAAGTCGGGTGGGAATCGCCGTCGCGAGGTCGGCCATGACCGCGTCGATCCGGCGCCCGGTGACGAAGCCCGCGAGATCGAGCCAGTGTGACCCGATGTCGCCGACCGCTCGAAGTGTGCCACCGAGGTCGGGTTCGAGGCGCCAGTTCCAGTCGGATTCATCGGCGAGCCAGTCCTGAAGATAGGTGCCATTGACGAGTCTGACGTCCCCGACTTCGCCGGATTGCACACGGCGCCTTGCCTCTTGACACTGCGGATAGAAGCGCTGCATGAAACAGACGGCATGGACCAGACCCGATGAGTGTGCGACGTCGCAGAGTTCGGCCGCTTCGGCCGAACTCATTGCCAGCGGCTTCTCGCAGACGACGTGCTTGCCCGCGCGCAGCGCACCCAGTGCGTGTTCATGATGCAGGTGGTTGGGCGAGCACACGTGTACGACGTCGATCCGGTCGTCGGCCACCAGGTCCTGGTAAGCCCCATAGGCCGACGGCAGTCCGAGCGCCTGGGCCTGCTCCTGGCCGCGCGCCGGTGAGGATCCGGAGACGCCAAGGACGGTCACGCCGATTCGCCGTAGGGCCTCGGTGTGCACGGATGCCATGAACCCGGTACCGACGATGGCGGCGCGCAGCGGTGTCATGTAGTCATGATCGCTCGTGCGCCGAACGGGAACCCTTCGATCCCGACGATGCGCTGCAATCTGGATGAATCCGGGATACGGCATCCGTTCAGACCGTCAGGGAACACGATGAGAGGGATCAGTCATGCGAATCGTCGCCATTGGTGGAACGGGTCTTATCGGCTCGAAGTTGGTGCACGGCTTGACCGAACGGGGTCACGATGTCGTTGGCCGCAGCCCCGTCGACGGGTGTCAACACATTGACCGGTGACGGCCTGTCCGAGGCGCTCCGTGGTGCGGAGGTCGTCGTCGACGTCTCGAACTCTCCGAGGCTCGACGGCGCCGCCAAGGAGTTCTTCAAGACTGCCACCACCAATTTGCTCAGGGCCGAGGTGGAAGCAGGCGTCGGTCACCACGTCGCGCTGTCGGTGGTGGTCACCGATCGGCTCGCTCCCAAGAGCGAGTACTTCGAAGCAAACTGGCGCAGGAGAAGCTGATCAGCGAGGGTCCGATTCCCTACTCGATCGTGCATGCGACGCAGTTCTTCGAGTTCCTCAAGTCCATCGCGGATTTTGCCACCATCGACAACGAGGTGCACCTGCCGCCTGCACTGATTCAGCCGATGGCGTCCACCGACGTCGCCGTTGCTGCGGTCAATGCCCCCGTCGGTGGCATCACCGAAGTGGGTGGTCCGCAGCGGTTCCGCCTACCCGACCTCATCCGGCGCTGATCGCCCGTGGTGATAGCCGTGAAGTCGTCGCCGACTCCGCCGGTTACTGGGGAATCCCGATCGACGAACGCGACCTCGTCCCCGGTGACGGTGCAACGCTCTTCGACATCCGCTTCGAGGACTGGATCCTCGAAACTGCTGCCAAGGGGTAAGAAGGCAGACGGGTATGGACGTTTACGAGGCGGTCAAGAGCCGGCGGGCGGTGCGCGGATTTTTCGACCGACCCGTCCCCGCAGAGGTGCTGCGCCGTGTGCTGGCCGCCGCCGCTTGGGCGTCGTCGGGATCCAACCTCCAACCGTGGCATGTGTACGCAGTGACCCGCGCACCACTGACGCAGCTCCGGAAGCTCGCTACCGAGCGGGTGGCTGCCGGTGACCTTGGGATGAGCGGGAGTTCGAGATCTACCCGAGCACCCTGAAATCCCCGTATGGGGACCGCGCCGAGCCGCCTTCGGCAAGGACCGTTACAGCGCGCTCGGCATCGTCCGCGAGGACTGGGAGGCCCGCCAGCGCAAACTGGTATTGCTTCGGCGCCCCGGCCGCCCTGTTCTGCTATGTCGACCGTGACCTGGGGATGCCTCTGTGGTCGGATCTCGGAATGTATCTCCAGACGGTCATGCTGCTGTTGCGCGCCGAAGGACTGCACAGCTGTCCGCAGATGGCGTGGTCACAGGTCCGCAAGACCGTCGCCGAGATCGTGTCGCCCCCGCAGGAGCTGATGCTCTTCTGCGGTATGTCAGTCGGCTACCAGGATCCCTCCGTGACGTACGTGCGTACCGGTCGGGCTCCGCTCGACGAGACGGTCACCTTCATCCACGACTAACTTCGGCGGTCGGTCTAGAACGAGATCATGACGGGCAGTGAGATGTGTTGTCCCATCACCGTTGTGGTGAGGTCTCGTTCGGCGCAGAGTCCTCCGACGTGGGCGCGAAGCCAACCTCGGTGAACGGGCCGATGGTGTCGCCGCCGCTCAGCGCCCAGACGAATTGCCAGTCAATTACAAGACTTAATCCAGCATGTGCCCAGTTCGGCGCGAGACTCTCAACAGACGCGCATGTCACATCAAGCGGTACCACAGGAACAGTTAGGACGTAGCCATGAAGCGTACGAAGATATTTCGAGCAACACTGTTCGCTGGAGCGGCGCTTGTAGCCACGGGCGCCTTTACTGCAGCGCTTGGCCAGGAGATGGGCGGCCATACCGTACCGGCCACGGTGACCAGCGCGTCGGGCATGACCGTCGGGGATACAGCTACGACGACGGTGGCTCCGTCCACCATTGCTACGCCGATCGCGTCGCCCGCCATGAAGGCAACTTTGCCCTGCGGATTCACCTCTCACTGCTGAGCTCGGCTACCCCTGTCACCTTGCGGTGCGTTGCGAACAGATCTAGAGCAGCTTGCTCGACGGTCTTCTCGACGAGCAGGACGTGAAGGGCAGCGTCGCCGAGGGGGATGAAGCTATCGTGGCTGGAAACGCGGGAAAGTTGACCGCGGTATCCATCTTCGATGAGGGCGGCCAGTACGTGCTGGCCGACTCCTCCGGTGCGGCGCGTCTCGTCGACGATGAGGACGCGGCCGGTGGCGTTGGCGTCGCGAAGGATGTCCTCGACGGGCAGCGGGTTGAGTCATCGCAGGTCGGTGATTCTTGAATGGAATTGGTGATCACGGCGTAGGCGCTCTGCGACACGGAGACTCATGGGCACGCCGTTGGCGAAGGTGACGATCGTCAGGTCTGTCCCTTCGCCGTGGGTGCGTGCTGTGCCCATGGAGGGGTTGACGTCGTCTGTGGCCGCAGAGAGCCAGGCGTCGTCACGATCCTCGTGCAACCCGCGGGTGTGGTACAGCGCGATGGGTTCGAGGAAGAGCGACAGAGCGCCGGCAGTTCCTGCGGCGTTGATGGATTGAGCCAATGTCTGGCCTTCCGGACACCGCGGTGCGGACTGCGAGGCTCGCTTGGCGTCGCGCAGGGATTTGTCAGGGGTTGGACGACCGGGGCGGCCGACTTCAGCTGGGGTAGTTCGGCTAGTTCTTCCTTGGCCAGACCCATGACGGTGGCGCGCTTGTGTTCGTACAGGTCGAGAACCTCGGTGGGACTGAGATGGCCGTTGTCGACGAGGAGCCGTGCGGTGGTCAGGACGGGGTCGCGGGAGTAGTCAGTGGTGATGTCGCGAGGCGAGCGGTACGCGGCTTCGTAATCGGATCCGGCGTGGCCCATCAGTCGCACGGTGTGCAGGTGCAGGAAGGCTGGCCGACGGTGTCGGCGTACGGAATCAGCGGCCGCGGTCGCAGCGGTCAGGGTGGCTGGGAGGTCGCCGCCGTCCGCGGTGAGGTAGGTCAGTCCGGTGCGGTTGGCGTAGGTGGATTCGATCCAGCCGGCGGCTGTCTTGGTGCTGATGCCGATGCCGTTGTCCTCGCAGAGGAATAGCAGGGGCACGTCCAGTCCGCGGTAGGTGGCGTTGAGTGCAGCATTGATGGCGCCGACGGCGGTCGAGTGATTGGCCGAGGCGTCACCGAAGCTGCAGACCGTGGTGGCGTCGGCCGGCCATGGGCACGTGTCGGTGAGCTCGTGGGCGCGTCCCAACGTGAATGCCACTCCGAGGGCGCGCTGCAAATGCGAGGCGATGGGGGAGGTTTGGGGGATGACGTGCAGGTCGTGTCGGCCGAAGACTTGTGTCGTCCGCCGGAGATCGGTTCTTCCGTGGCCGCCACGATGCCGAGCAGGACATCGCGCAGCGGCGACGCCGGCGTTGCCTTCGTGCCCGGAGGAGCCGATCGTGTAATAGCCAATCCCGTCGGCGCGCAGGGCGCGCGGCCAGGTCGAGGTGGCGGCTGCCGAGCTGCGCGTCGAACAGGTCGAGTGCCTGGGCGACGGTCAGCGCCGCCCCGGGCCGCAATGGTGCGTCGTCGTCGCGCACAGTGCTGGTGGTGTCGAGGTCCGGGTAGGCCCGCAGGGAGGCGGTGAAGTGGTCATCGATCGGTTCGGCCATGTCGAGGACTCCTCACGTCGATGGGGGTGTGATGGCTCCTCAGCGGAAAGGTACTCGCGGCTGTGGGGCTGGGGAGTGGTCACACGAATACGGGATGGATCAGATGTTCCATCGCGCCCATCAGAAACGGATCCAGGTGGTTTTGATGCCCGTGTACTTCTCCAGTGCATGCAACGAGAGGTCACGACCGAAGCCGCTCTGTTTGAAACCGCCGAACGGAGTCTGGGCGCTGAGCGCATCGACGGTGTTGACCGATACCGTGCCTGCCCGCAGTGCGCCCGCGACCGTGTGCGCGCGTCGCAGATCGTTGGTCCAGACAGAAGCCGCTAACCCGTAGATCGTATTGTTGGCCAACGTGATTGCCTCAGCGTCGTCGTCGAACACCTGTACCGAAAGTACCGGCCCGAAGACTTCCTCGGTCACCAGTTCGGCTGTCGGCCCGAGACCCGCGACGATCGTTGGCTCGATGAAACACCCCCGGCCGTTGACCGTGTGTCGATTCCCGCCCACGATGATCTCGCCTTCCTGGCCGGCGCGATCGACGAATCCCAACACGTGGTCCGTGTGTGATTCGTCGACGATCGCGCCCATCCCGGCTTCGGGATCGAGGGGGTTTCCTGGCCGAAGCGATCGCGCTCTGTCGACGAGATCGGCGACGAACTGCTCGGAAATCGAGCGCTGGACGAGTAGACGCGAGTTGGCAGAGCACACGGCGCCCTGGTTGTAGAACGCCCCGAAAATTGCCATCTCCGCGGCTTGTTCGAGGTCGGCGTCGGCGAAGACCAGGTTCGGACTCTTACCACCGCACTCCAACCACACCTGCTTCAGATTGGAGTCAGCAGCGTAGTGCAGGAACTGCTTTCCGGTCGCGGTGGATCCGGTGAAGGCCAACACGTCGACGTCGGCGTGAAGACCGAGTGGGGCGCCCGCAGTCGGGCCCAGTCCGGGGACCACGTTCAGCACACCGGGTGGAAGGCCGGCTTCGACGGCCAGTTCTGCCAGTCGCAGGGCGGACAGGGGTGCCTGTTCGGCAGGTTTGAGCACGACGCTGTTACCGACTGCCAGTGCTGGTGCAAGCTTCCAGACTGCAAGGTCCAGAGGGAAATTCCACGGCGTTACCGCTCCGACGACCCCCAGCGGCACCCTGGTTACCAGCGCAAGATTTCCCGGTTCGGTGGGCGCGATCTCACCGTTGACCTTATCCAGTGCTTCTCCGTAGAAGGCGAAGAGATCGGCAGCCGAGGGTACGTCGACGTCATAGGCCTCCGTCACCAACTTGCCCATGTCCATGGAATCGAGCAGGGCGAGTTCGACGCGGTGTTCACTGATGAGCTCGGCGAGGCGCAGCAGAACCCGTTTGCGGTGTGCAGGCGACGTTTTCGACCACACTCCGGACTCGAAGGACGCGCGTGCGGCGGCCACCGCGGCGTCGACGTCGACCTCGCTCGCCGACGCGACGGCAGCCAGTAGCTCGCCAGTCGCAGGGTTGACCGTGTCGAAGGTGGCGCCCGATGCCGCGGCACGAAAGTCACCGTCGATGAAGATGCCGGTTCTCGGTTGCACGTGCCCGGCGAGGTCCGTCCACTGTGCGAGGGTCGTGGGTTCAACAGTCGTGGGTACCAACATGTGCTCCTTCGAGCCTTGGAGGGATCACCGGGTCACCGGCTGCGCGCCGGTTCGACGGGGTGATGGGAAGGAAGATCCCGACTTCGCTGCTCAGTTCGGTGACTTCACGCCGGAACGGCACCGGACGTTCCTCGGCCGGTTCGTCGAGCTCTTCGGCGTAACGATGTCCGGCCCACACGGCAGCGGCGATGGTGGCCGGCGCCCAGGCATCTCCGGCGGCACGCACACTCTTGAGTCCCGCTGGCCCCCATTCCGATTCGCGTGCCTGAAGGGCGTCCAGAAGTCGGTTCTCAGGCAGTCGGGCAGTGACGAGAACAACCGCGTCCGCCGCCGTCTGGCCTGGGTCGCCGGTGAACACACAGGCCGTGGTCACCGAGTCGGGTCCGATGGCAGTCACCGCAGTGTTCGTCTGTACCCGCACTCCGGCGCGGATCACTCGCTTGCGGATGCGGGCCACCTCGAGTGTGTGGGTGGTCCACTGCGACACATGTGCTGCAGGGGTGATCAATACGACGTCGAATCCCTCGGCGGCGAGAAGCTCTGACAACACCCCACCCATGTAGTAGTGGTCGTCGTCGAAGATCACGATCCGTCGGGCTTCGGGTCGCAGGCCGGCCATGACGTCGTCCGGGCTGAGAATGCTTGCGCTCTCGTCGATCTCGATGGGATGGGTGTGCCACCGTCCGACACCGTCGCGGCGCCAATGGGACCCAGTGGCGAGCAGGACGTGGTCGAAGTCGTTGTCGATGACGTCGTCAGCCGTCATCTCGCTTTGCATGAAGACTTCGATGTCGTCGAGCTTGTTGATCTGTTGCAACCGGTAGTCGACGACTCGTATCCAGGCGGACAGGCCGGGTAGTTTCGCTTCGCGATCGACACGGCCACCGAGCACCCGACTGGCCTCGGCCAGGCTGACGGTGTAGCCGCGATTGCCCAACGATCGCGCCGCCTCGAGTCCAGTGGGGCCCGCGCCGACAACTAGGACGTGGGAGTCCGACTTCCTGGGCTGGATGCGTTCTGGGTGCCAGCCGCGGCGGAATTCCTCGCCCATCGTGGGGTTCTGCGTGCAGCGGATCGGTGACATCGTGAAGTCGCCGGACACGCAGATGTTACACCCGATGCACTCGCGGATGTCTTCGAGGTGACCCGTTTCGATCTTCTTGGGAAGGAATGGGTCAGCAATCGAAGGTCGTGCGGCACCGATGAAATCAAGTACGCCGCTTTTGATTTGGTGAACCATTGTGTCCGGGGAGGTGAAGCGGCCGACCCCGACCACCGGTTTGGTGGTCAGCTGCTTCAATCCCCGTGCGTAGGGTTCCTGTTCGGCCTCGGGGCCGAACCGCGACGTAACCGAATCGTCCTCCCAGCTGCCCAGGACGAAGTCCCACAGGTCTGGGTGTTCGCCGAGCATGCCGATGACGTCTTCGATCTCGGCACGGGTGATTCCGTCGTCGCCGAGCAGCTCGTCGATGGTGATGCGGCAGGCGACCGCAGCCCTTCCGTCGACAGCCTCGACGGTGTCCTCGAGGATCTCGCGTAGGAGCCGGGCCCGGTTCTCCAGACTTCCGCCGTACTCGTCGGTCCGGTTGTTGTAGCGCCGCGACAGGAAGTGGTGCAGACCCCCCAAGCAGTGGCCGGCGTACACGTAGACGATGTCGTAGTCGACTGCGAGGGAGCGTCGGACCGCTTGCCGGTGCCAGTTTCGAAGGTCGGCGATGTCGGACTTGGTCATCGCCCTGGCCTGTACCGGGTCGTAGTTCCACGACACGACGGGCAGATGCTGGGGTGCCAGCGGCGTTTCCCGGCTGATCAGGTTGGGGCTGTTGAGGCCGTTGTGGGCAAGTTCGATGCCGGCGAGAGCGCCTCCGTCGTGGATCTTCTCGGCGATCTTGGCCAACGCGGGCATGTCCTGGTCGTCCCACAACCGCAGTTCGATGAACGGGCCGACATCGGATGTCGGGTGTATCTCGACCTGTTCGGTGCACACCACCGCCCAGCCGCCCTCGGCCTTCACCTGTCGCATGAAGGCCTGGCTGGATGGGTCGCGGTAGCCCATTCCGTTGCAGTGCGGAACCTGAAAGAACCGGTTGCGCGCGGTCAGCGGTCCGATCTTGACCGGTTCGAACAGAATGTCGTATCGCGGGTCTCGCATGGATCTCTCCCGTTGGTGCCGCAGCGTGACGATCGGGACTGACGCGTATCCCGGTGGTCAAATCGTCGGCCGTGTGTTTACCCCAGTCAATTAGATGTTTCAGTTGATCTACATCACGAATGCCGATGTTAGGTCGCGGCCTGACACTTCTGAATTGCAGATGCAGAAGCGCGAAAAAACGTGCCTTACAGATCCGCATCGATGGATTCAGTGTTGTGGATCACAGGTGGTGGGTACCTCGGATCCCTCCACACCGACAGACCCAGATCCGAAGCGCAGAAAGCGAGAGGCTGATGGACCCCACGAATCCGCCCTGTGCTTTGCGTGGGTCGCATTGGGCAGCTGGGTCGCGGTGTTTCCCGGCACGCTGGACCGGTCCTTCGGTCTGAGCTACGACTTCCAGGAGGTCTGGGGCGTCAGCGCGGGAGAATTCGAGCTCTTCACGCTCGGCACACTCGCCGCCCTGGGGGGCTGGGAGCCGTAGGATATCTAACTGCCAAACCGCTCCGGGTCGAGCAGCGCGACACTGAGCAGTCCCCGTTCAGGTCGTCGACTGCGGCAACCGAGGGTTTACTACCGAGAGGTAGGTCGACCGGTACTAGGAGTGGGTGAGTGGTTCGTCGGCCAGACGTCACGCTGACTCAGCTGAGGTACTTCGTGAAGGCGGCGACGTACGGCAGCATGACGAAGGCTGCCGACGAGCTGCGGATCGCACAGTCGGCAGTCTCGGCGGCCGTCTCGCAACTCGAGCACCAGATAGGGACCCAGCTGTTCATCCGGCAGCGCGCCCGCGGGCTCGTTCTCACCACCGCGGGTGAGGAGATGCTGCGAGACACGCGGGCGCTCCTCGAACACCTCGGCGAGGTGCTGGATTCGGCCAGTGGTCAGGCCGGTCAGGTACGCGGTCGGATCCGGGTGGCGTGTTTCGTCACCCTCGCGCCCTTCGCGCTTCCTCGCCTCATCTCCGAGCTCGGCACCAAACATCCCGATCTCGACGTCGAGGTCGTGGAGACCCACGCGCACGAGGTTCGCGCCATGCTGCGAAATGGCACCGCCGAGGTGGCGCTGACCTACGACCTCGGGCTGGGCGAGGGCATCGACACCGAAGTCCTCCACATCGCCCGGCCGTACGTCGTGCTGGCCCGAGATCACCCGCTGGCCACCTCCGACAGCCTCGATCTCGTGGACCTCGCCGCAGAACCCATGGTCCTGCTCGATCTGCCGGACAGTCGCGATTACTTCGAGTCGATGATGATCGATGCCGGGGTGAAACCCCGAATTCAGTATCGATCCGCGAGCTACGAGACAGTGCGCGGGATGGTCGCACGCGGGCATGGATTCTCGATACTGAACCAGGAACCCGCCCACCACGGCACCTACGACGGAGGGGAGGTCGTCGCAGTGCCGATCCGCGGCGACGTCCCTGGACTTCCGATCGTGATCGCGCGTGCGCACGTCGTACGGGTCACGGCACGGGCGCGCGCCATCGAAGAAGCTGCCCGCACGATCTTCGCCGCCGACGATTCGCACTGACTCGGGCTTCCGACGGATCTCTGTTGCATATGTGCTTTGTCAGTTATCTGTGTTTTACAGATAGCGGGCGAGCGGCCCACGATAGGGGTCATGGGTAATCACATCCGGATCCGGCCGTTCAACACCCGCGACACCTATCCCGAGCAGACTCTCGACAACGATCTCGCCCAGGCCGTCGTCGCCGGCGGCGTGGTCTACCTGCGCGGTCAGATTGGTCAGGATCTCGACACCAGGGAATCGGTCGGCATCGGGGACGTCGAGGCACAGGCCGAGAAGGCGATGGCAAACATCGCCATGTTGCTCTCCGAATCGGGTAGCTCGGTGCAGGACATTGTGAAGGTGACGGTGTACCTCGTCGACATCCGTTACCGCGAACCGGTGTACCGGGTGATGGGCCGCTGGCTCAAGGGAGTGCACCCGGTCTCCACGGGGCTCGTGGTCAGCGCGCTCGCCCGCCCCGAGTGGCTCGTCGAGATCGATGCCACCGCGGTGATCTCCGATCCGGGGGGCACCGCGTGACGTTCTCCCTCACGGTCCGCGACGAATCGGGCGCGTTCGGCATGGTGATCTGTTCCTCGAGCCCGGCCGTTGCCTCACGTTGTGTTCACCTGCGCGCCGGCGTCGGCGCCGTCGCGAGTCAGAACGTGACCAACCCACGGCTGGGTGCTATCGCGCTGGACGCGCTTGCCTCGGAGCTCGATGCCGAGGAAGCGCTCGCCGCCGCATTGGCTTCTGAAGACCACCGCGCATACCGGCAACTCGTCGTCGTCGATCGTCGCGGCAACACTGCCGTCCACACCGGCGAGCACGCGCTGGGGATCTACCACCACGCGCAGACGGAAAGTGCTGCGGCAGCGGGAAACATGCTGCGCGACGAGGTAGTCGTCGAGTCGTTGCTTTCCGGCTTCACCGACTCGTCGGCCGGGTGCCTGGAACTGCGACTACTCGACGGTCTCGCCGCGGCTGTCCTCGCTGGAGGCGAGGCGGGGCCGGTGCACAGCGCCGGCCTCCAAGTCGTCGAAGACGTACCTTGGCCGGTCACCGATCTCAGGGTCGATTGGCATGACGACCCGGTAGGCGAACTCCGGCGTCTCTGGAGCGTATGGGAACCCCAGAAGCAGGACTATCGGATCCGCGGGTTGGATCCCACCGCGGCTCCGTCCTACGGCGTGCCGGGTGATCTGTGAGAGCCACGCTGGAGCAATCGATCCTGGACCTGGGGGACCGGACGCAGGATCGCATCCTGAAGCTGTCCCACGACCTGCACCAGAATCCCGAGATCGCTTGGGAAGAGCTTGTTTCGGCGGCGAGAGTGGCAGGCGAACTCGACGACGCCGGCTTCACAGTGGAGCCGAACTTCGTCGGACTGCCCACGGCGTTTCGGGCCCACCGGGGGAGCGGTCCGCTGCACCTTGCCCTATGTGCCGAATACGACGCCTTGCCCGGCTTGGGCCACGCCTGCGGCCACAATGTCATCGCGGCCATCTCGACCGGCGCCGCTCTGGCCCTCAGCCCCTTCGTCGACGATCTCGGCATCACGCTGTCGGTGTTCGGTACACCTGCCGAAGAGGGTGGTGGCGGCAAGATCGAGATGCTCGAACGGAACGCGTTCGCGGGCGTACACGCCGCGGCGATGGTGCACCCCGGCCCCGTCGACGTAGCACGAGCGGAGCCTTACGCCGTATCGCACAGCCACATCGCCTTCGAGGGAAGGGCTGCGCACGCCGCAGCCTTCCCCGACCGCGGAATCAACGCCGCCGACGCCTTCACCATCGCCCAGGTCGCCATCGGTCTACTGCGGCAGCAACTCCCATCCGACGTACGGGTCCACGGCATGATGACCCGCGGCGGCGAGGCGCCCAATGCGATACCGCAACGTACCGAAGGCCGCTGGTACGTACGAGCGCGAACCCTGGATCAGCTTGAGCAGCTGGAGCCCCGCATCCAACGCTGCTTTGCCGCAGGGGCGCTCGCAACCGGCTGCGAGCTGACGATCGAACCGGAGAGCAAGCCATACTCGGAATTTCGCAACGACGAACGACTGCTCAGCGTCTACACACAGCGCGCGGAACGACTCGGCCGTCGATTCTCAACGGGCGCAGACAGTTTGATGAACCGGGCATCGACGGATATGGGCAACGTCTCGCAGGTCATCCCGGCGATCCACCCCTACATCGGAATCGACTCGCTGCCCGCGGTCAACCACCAACCCGAGTTCGCCGCGGCGGCCGCGTCCCCGGCAGCAGACCGTGCCGCGATGCAGGGCGCACTCGCGCTCGCCCTTACGGTGCTGGACATCGCCTCCGACGAGTCAGCTCGACGGCGATTGATCGACCATGTCCAGGACTGAGCATGATCTGCTTGGCGATCACGAGGTCCCCGACGACGCGTACTACGGCGTGCACACCGTCCGCGCCCTGGAGAACTTCGTCATCACCGGGATCCCGATCTCGCGCTATCCGGAGCTCGTCGTCGCGCTCGCCTGCGTGAAGGAGGCCGCGGCGCGCACGAACCATCGCTTGGGTCTGCTCGACGCCGAACGTGCCGACGCCATCGTGGCCGCCTGCGCGGAGATCCGGGCCGGCAAATTGCACGATCAATTCGTCGTGGACGTGATCCAGGGTGGCGCAGGAACATCGACCAACATGAACGCCAACGAGGTGATCGCCAACCGCGGGCTGGAGTTGCTCGGTCACCGCCGCGGGGACTACGTCCACCTTCATCCACTCGAGCACGTCAACCTCGGGCAGAGCACCAACGACGTGTACCCGACCGCGCTGAAGATCGCCATGCAACTGGCCGTGCACCGTCTTCAGTTGGCGATGTCGGAATTGGTTGCGGCATTCGCGGACAAGGCGATCGAATTCGGCGGCTTCCTGAAGATGGGACGAACCCAGCTTCAAGACGCGGTTCCGATGACCCTGGGCCAGGAGTTCGGCAGCTACGCGGTGATGGTGAGTGAGGACGCTGATCGGCTCGGTGAAGCGGTGCTGTTGATCGCCGAGATCAACCTCGGCGGAACTGCGATCGGGACAGGTCTCAACGCCCACAGCCGCTACGCGCAGCTCGTCTGTGAAGAGCTGCGCGCCGTGACCGAACTACCGCTGGTCACCGCCTCGAACCTGGTGGAGGCAACCCAGGACGTGGGTTCGTTCGTCCAGCTGTCCGGTGTGCTCAAGCGCACCGCGGTCAAACTGTCCAAGATCTGCAACGATCTGCGGCTGCTGTCTTCGGGCCCGCGCGCCGGCTTCGGCGAGATCAACCTGCCGCCGGTGCAAGCCGGGTCGAGCATCATGCCCGGCAAGGTCAATCCCGTGGTGCCCGAGGTCGTCAACCAGGTGGCCTTCGAAGTGATCGGCAATGACATCACCATCAGCATCGCGGCCGAGGGCGGTCAGTTGCAGCTCAATGCCTTCGAGCCGATCATCGCGCACAGCCTGTTCGAGTCCGTGACGCACCTGACGGCAGCGTGCGACGTGCTGCGCTCGCGGTGCGTGGTGGGCATCACCGCCAACGTCGGCCACATGCGCGAGATGGTCGACCGTTCGATCGGGCTGGTTACCGCCCTCAACCCCTACATCGGCTATGAGGCCGCCACGAGGTTAGCCGCCGAGGCGCTCGAATCCGGTTCCGACGTAGCATCTCTCGTCCTGGACCGTGGCCTGTTGACCGCGTCCCAACTCGAGATCATCCTGCAACCAGCGAACCTGACCCAGCCCCTGGCGAGCGACGAGAACAGCTAAACGACGCGATAGACGACCTCGCCACCGACCATGGTGAGAACCGTCCGCAGATCACTGATCTCGTCGACGGTGAAGATGTCGCCGTCGAGCAGCACCAAGTCGGCCAACTTGCCGACCGCGATGCTGCCCGTGCCGTCGTCGCAATGGTTCGCGAAGGCGGACCCGGCGGTGTATGCGTTCACGGCTGTCCGCAAATCCAGTCCCTCGAGCGCCAGCAGGGGCGTGTCGAAGACCCCCGCCCCGATGGCGTGGGGGTCGGCGCGGGGGCCGGTGCGGTGTACCGCGGTGTGGATCGCCCACAGCGGGTTGGGATCGGTGACCGGCCAGTCGCTTCCCATGGCCAGCGTGGCGCCTTGTCGGTGCAAGGAGCCGAAGGGAAAGTGCCATGCTTCGCGCTCAGGACCCAGGAGACCGAGCTTGCGTTCGACGATCTCGGTATCGCGTCGCGCCCACAGGGCCTGGATGTTCGCCACCACGCCGAGTGCGGCGAACCGTGGAACATCCTGTGGATCCACGACATCCAGATGCGCAATTTGATGTCTTCCGTCGAAGTCCGGGTGTCGACGCACAGCGACCTCCAATGCGTTCA
>NZ_JAVROT010000186.1:0-3210 GCF_032162605.1 Mycobacterium sp.
GTCTCCGCGAGGTGGACCTCGTCCTCGATCACCAACACGCGCATCGCCGTGTCCTCCCGTCGCCTACGCCCCAAGTGAACCAGAACCACATGCTGTGCCCCGACGTACTTTCAGCGTCCCTTCAGCGGATCGGCGCCACACTGAGCCCGTGAACAAGTCCCAACACGCCTTGTTCGATACGGTGACCACTTTCGTGGTCTCGCACGGACCTGCGGCGATCGCGCTCGGCGGGCTGTTCGTCGCCACTGTGGTGTTCGGCGTGGGATGGGGCTACCGCCATGGCATGTCGACGTGGCTGTCCACTTCGGCACGGGTCGGCGGTCTGCTGTTCGGAGTGACCGTGCTGGCCCTGCAGGCCAGCCGCGGCGGTTGGTTGACGGGCGTGGACCACTCGGTCACGGCGTGGCTGGTCGCGCATCGTCACCCGGCGATCGACCACCTGGCCCTTGCCGTCAGCACCGCCCTCGGACCGGTGGAGATCGCCGTTCTCACGACCGCGGGCGCCGTCGCCGTGGGGCTCAAGTTCCGGTCGGCCCTCTGCGGCCTGACGGTGCTCGTCACCGTGGGCGGGGCCGCGACGCTGTGCTGGCTGATCAAGCTGCTGGTGGCTCGCGCCCGGCCTCCCCTCGCCGTCCAGGAGACCCTGGAGACGGACTACTCGTTTCCCTCGGGACACGTGACGGGAACCGCGGCGCTGGTGGGGATCCTGGCGGTGGCCTTCGGACTCGCCGCCAACCGGGTCGTGAAGGGTCTGCTCGCGGTCGTCGCGGTGCTTGCACTGTCGGCCGTGGCACTCAGCCGGCTCTACCTCGGCGTGCACTGGCTGACCGACGTGACGGCCGGTGTGCTGCTCGCAGCGGCGGTCGTGACCGTCGGTGCGACCGGCTTGGCCGTGCTCGTCGACGACCCGGCGCCGCTAGCTGCCGAGCTGGCGCCATCGAGGTCCACCAGGAAGGCGCTGCCATGAGCGCACGCAATCCCGACACCCTGCTGTCGACCTTCGGGTTGCTGGGGCTTGCCGCGGTGTACGCCATCGTGCTGCTTTCGGTGTTGCCCTTGATGGTCGGCCTGCGCGGTCGGCAGCCTCGGCGCACAGGCACCAGCGCTCCGACGCCGACGAACGATTCCGCCTCGCAAGACGTCACACCGCCACCCCGGACATGCAGCGCCGCCTGGCTCACGTTGGAGAGGAACTCGTGATGATTCCCAAGAACTCGGTACCCATGGTGTTCGTGGCGCTCGTAACCGCGGGTTTGCTCACCGGGTGTGGCGCCGGGACCGATAACCCGCCTGGCACACCCACGGCTGCCATCAGACCGGAAATGGTTGCACCCGAGCAGAACCCGGTCGGCGACATCCCCGACACACAGGTGTACGTGCCCTATGGTCCGCCGTCGCAATTGTTCACGGTGTCGGTCCCCGAAGGATGGGCGCAGACTAACGACGGCTCGGCGACCGTCTTCACCGACAAACTCAACGCGGTCCGCATCGAGATCAATCCGTTCCTGGACACGCTCACGCCGGACGTGGTTCGGCGGGAGGAACTGCCCGCGATCCAAGCGGCGAGCCCGGGATACCGCTTCGGCGCCGTCTCCGTGGTTCAGCGCAAGGCGGGGCCCGTCATTCTGGCCACCTACCAGGTTGACTCGACGCCCAATGAGGTCACCGGAAAGCGCGGCGTCGACGCCGTCGAACGCTATTCATTCTGGAGTGACGGCCACGAGGTGGTGCTGACGCTGTCCGGGCCGGTCGGAGCCGACAACGTCGATCCGTGGCGCACCATCACCGATTCTCTGCAGTGGCGGTAGCGGACGAACCGGCGCCGGAGTGCGCTCTGGAGGCGCACTCGCTGTATCGCTTCTATCGCGCCGGTGACGAGGAAACCCCTGCGCTGCAGGGCGTCTCACTGCGCGGGGAGTCGGGCGACCTAGTCGTCGTCACCGGACCGTCCGGTTCGGGAAAGTCGACGTTGCCCATTCGCTGGCAGGCCAGTCCGGAAGGAACACCGAGATCCTGAGCGTGCTTGGCCTACAAGACCGTTCGACGGCATACCCCACTCAACTGTCCGGTGGCGAGCTCGCTCGGGCCGGCCTCGCGGTCGCGCTCGCCAACTCACCCACGTTGCTGCTCGCCGACGAACCCACCGGTGAGCTCGACAGCACCACCGAAGCCCGGGTGCTCGACCTCCAAGGTCACAATGCCCCAATGGTCTTGGCGCTTCCGATGTCTCGGCAGTCCCCACGGGTGATTGGCGCTTGCGGGCCGCTCCTCACTTCAGCGACGTCAACAGCGTGGTGAGGGTCTGCGTCTCGGTGGCGGGATCGGGGTTGCCGGCCCGCAACGCCTCCAGCACTTGGTCGATCTGACCGTCGAGGACGGTCCAGCCGCTGTCGTCCAGGGGCTGCAAGGCGGACTGATCGTCGTCCCAGGCGGTTTCGAGGTCCTTGATCCGCGCCGTGGCGCCAGCCTGATCGCCGGCCTGCACCTTGCTCAGGGTGTCCGCGACGATGGTACGGAACTTCGTCACCTCGGCCGGCGGGAACTTCGCGGTCGCAGACTGCCCGGGGGCAAGTGTCGCGGCGGCCGACGAGCCGGATTCCGATTCGCTGGCGGCCGCGACGGAGTGCGGCTGCCCGGCGGCCCAGACGAGCAGGGCCCCGGCTGCCGCGGCGACGGCCGCGTAGTACCCGTGGACGAGCCGCTCCCGAGCCACATTCTTCGATGCGGCGGACGTCTCGTGCGCTTCGGGCTTGTCGATGACGTCGCTGCGCGTGATCGACAGGTAGACGACGATGGCGAGGATCGCGGTGAGGAAGATGACGCTGGTGATGGCGGTGCCCAGACCGAGGCCCTGCTGATCCGGCGGGAACCCGAGCCAGTCGCCGAGGTTCGCACCGAGGGGCCGGGTGAGGATGTAGGCCAGCCAGAAGGAGAGCACGGCGTTGGCACCGAGTCGCCAGCCGATCACGACCGCGACGATCAGGCCGACGGGCAGCAGCACCGACGTGCCGGGTCCCCAGCCGGTGAGTTCCAGGATCCAATCGCCCGAGGCGGTACCGAGGGCGAAGGTGACCAGAATGGCGAGCCAGTAGAACGATTCGCGCGGCAACGTGGTGATGCTGTGAATCGACAGCGTGCGTTCTCGCGCCCACCACACGCCGAAGACGACCGCAAGGACCGCCGCGAAGACGCTGGTGCTCAGCGCGAGCG
>NZ_JAVROT010000187.1:0-3417 GCF_032162605.1 Mycobacterium sp.
TCGGATCAGTGGAATGGCTCGGCGACACCGCCCTTGACGCCCGAGACCTCCTCGACGGCGAAGCAGGCGACGCTGACGAGCGCACTGCAGCCGAACACTGGCTGGAGGATTACCTCACAGTTAACGGTCCAACCCCATCGAAGGCCATCAAGAACGACGCCATCAAAGAGAAGTTCAGCGAGGCGACACTGAAGCGGGCAAAGAAAAAGATCGGCGTTGCAGACCGCTCAGAGGGCTTCCCGCGCACCTCTACCTGGTACCTGCGCAGTCAGCTCACGATGGCTGAACCAACCCCCTCTCATGAGCTGAGTGAGCCAACTGAGCCAACTGGAGCTGACCAGCAGAAACAGGATGAGCCAACTGAACAAGATCCACAGTTGGCTCACGCATCCGTGAGTGAGCCAACTGCTGTCATGCCAGCCAAGCTGACCGGAGCTGCAAAGACCCCGCCACCGCGCGAACGCCAGCGCACCATCCGTGGCAAACCCGCCTCCGGCTACCCCGCCTGCATCATCTGCAGCAAGCCGGTCGTCGCTGGACAGGGCGACTCGCACCTCTCCTGTAGCCAACAATCGGACGAGGAGCGCGCGTCGTGAGCACCCGGCGGGTGATCTTTCCTCCGCCCGAGACGTGGACCCGCAAGGCCTCACATCACCCATCCAGAAGGGAAACCAACATGACCACCAACGAGAACTCCGACAAGGCAAGCGACTACCGCCGCGCCGCGCTGTTCACCAAGTACCACCGCCAAGGCAACAAGGCCGGCCAAGTCGCCATCGTCGAGGAGGTCAACGAGACCGGCCGCGTACCCCAACTACTCTTCGCACTCCTCGTCCTCCACAAGACATTCATCACCCGCTTCCGCACACCCGACGGCATCGACTTACTGGCCGACTTCATCCACAGCATCGCCACCCTCGTCACCGCTGGCATGCCAACCCCCGACGTCGTCCGCGCCGCACAGATCCTCGACCACCACGGCCACAACGACCACGACGCCATCGCCAAAGTCATGAGCGACGCCACCGCTGAAGGGCGCGCCACCGAGACGTTCCTCGCACTGCTCGACCATTACGAAGTCTCGTTGCCCGAACTCAGCGGGCGCGCAGGTATCGCCTTCATCGAGGCCAACGCCCTCGCGATGCTCGAGGTGGAGTACAGACCCGATGGCGAGTGACGCGCGCCAGCAAACCCACCCAGCAAACCCGAGCACACCTCGGGGGGTGGGGGTGCGACGAGAAACCGCAGGTCAGCGTGACCCGACCGCTTCCAATGGAACGTCTCTCCCCGGCATGACCTGCAACGATTCACCCCCGAAAGCCTCGTTCAACAGCGCGCCAGCAAACTCTCACACCGCCCCAGCAAAGGGCATATGCCGCTCAGGGCAAATCTCCGGCGGGGCGTTGCATCGTTGCGCGAAACGTTGCAACGATTCGTTTTTTTCTGACGGAGAGAGATTTCGACAGAAGAGCTTGGGGTCGCAGCGAGAAGACTCCTTCGCGGGCACCCCACCCCCGGGCCCTGATTGGCAAAGTCGCTTGCTGTTTTGGCAAGGGGTATGGGTTAGACTTGGTGCAGCTCGGTATCACCGATCACGCTGGGAGCCTCAGGGGAGGCCAACCCGGACACTCGGGTCACCATGCGCAGCGCGAATCCCGCATGCAGCGAAGGTGATTGATCAATGAGCGATTCCCCGATTCTCCACCGTGACATCGTCGGCAACGAGCTACGTGCCGACGAGGGCGGGCGCCGCGTCTATGGCGTCGTGGTGCCCTACAACGAACGCGCGGAGATCAACGACGGCTACGGTTCGTACACCGAGATGTTCGTTCGAGGTTCGTTCGCCAGATCGGTCGCCGAGCGTGGGCACAAGATCAAATTGCTTGCGCAGCATGACCGCCGCCGGTTCCCGATCGGTAAGGCCACGTCGTTTGAAGAGCACGACGACGGGTTGCATGGGGAGTTCGCGATCCCCAACACTCGCGAGGGCGACGACATCCTCGAGCTGGTCCGCACGGGCACGCTCGACAGTTTCAGTGTCGGTTTCCGGCCGATTCACGACCGCCGTCAAGACGGCATCGTGGTCCGCGCCGAAGCGGCACTCAACGAGGTCTCGCTGGTTGGTCTGCCTGCCTATGACGGTGCTGCCGTCGCCGGCATCCGTGAATCGCATTCCCTGCACCGCATTCCCCGCAGCGTCGCCGAGCGTCGGCTTCGTCTGCTCGAACTCTGAAAGGCAACACCATGGACATTGAGAAGAAGACCCTCAGCGTGCTGGAGCGTGACGTCACCGAATACCGTCGTGAGGCCCGCGACATTCTGGACCACGCTGGCGATGATCTGACCGGTGTGGACGCCACTCGGTTCGACGAGCTGACCGGGCTCCTTGAGTCGCACAACCGCGCGGTGGTGGACCGCAACCGTCAGCTGACGGAGATCCGTTCGGCGGGTCAGCCGGGTAGCCGTGTGCTGCTCGAAGCGGGCAGCCCCGATGGGACCCGCCAGCGTGACGAGGATCGTGCACCCGCGGATCTGCACCGCGACACCGCTATGCGCACCCTCGAGCGCGCCACCCAGGCGGGCAAGCTGCAGGCGCGCGGCGCCGAACTGGTCGAGAACCTGATGCGGACGGGCTCGCCGACGTCGCAGACCTGGACGCAGCGGTACGCCGTCGCCGCCGGTCCGAGCACTACGAGCGGGCGTTCGCGAAGATGGTCGCCGACCCGGATCGCGGGCACCTCACATGGACCGAGGAAGAGGGCGCCGCGTATCGCGCCGTGTCCGCGGTCCAGACCGAGCAGCGCGCCATGTCCACAACGGACGCATCGGGCGGCTTCATGATCCCGCTCACCCTGGATCCGGCGATCAACCTCACGTCCAACGGCAGCATCAACCCGCTGCGCCAACTCGCCCGGGTCGTGCAGATCAGCACAGACACGTGGAATGGCGTCACTAGCGCCGGGGTGACGTCCGAGTGGACCGCTGAGGCAGCCGAGATGGCCGACGCCAGCCCGACTCTCGCCTCGCCGAGCATTCCCGTCTATAAGGGTGATGCGTTCGTGCTATAAGGGTGATGCGTTCGTGCCGTTCTCCTTCGAGGTCGCTGGCGACGCGGTCGGCTTCATGGCGGAGCTGGCAAGGCTGTTGATGGACGGCGCCGAGCAGCTCTGTGCGACCGCGTTCACGGGCGGCTCGGGCGTTGGTCAGCCGACGGGCATCATTACGTCGTTGGTCGCCTCCTCGGGCACTGTCGGGCTGGTCGCACCGGGAACCGCTGAGACCCTGTCGGCCACCGATCCGTACGCGGTGCAGAACGCGTTGCCGCCGCGGTTCCAGCCCAACGCCCAGTGGAATGCCAACCTGAGCGTCATTAACATCCTGCGTCAGTTCGAAACTGGCTCCGGTGCTCTGAAGTTC
>NZ_JAVROT010000188.1:0-9866 GCF_032162605.1 Mycobacterium sp.
TGGTGAAGTAGCCCTCGGCCTTGAGATCCGGAGGCGGCCACTGGCCCTGGAAACGCTTCTTCAGCATCGGGCCCGTCACCATCAGGTAGGCCAAGTAGATCATGATGATCGCGATCGACGTCAGCACCGTGAAGATCTTGGGCTGGCCGATGTTGATCACGAGGATGATGATCGCGATCAGGCCGATGACGATGGCCGGGATGATCGGCGTCTGCGTCTTGGGATTGACCCGAGCGAGCTTCTCCCCGAACGGAAGTGCGTTGTCGCGGGCCATCGCAAAGGTCAGCCGGATCGCGGCGGTGTGCACGGCCAGTGTGCAGACCGTGACGGCGACGACGATGCAGACCAGGAACACCTTGCCCAGCGGGCCCCACATCACCTGCTCGACGATGTACTGCAGGCCACCGCTGCTCTCACCGATCTTGGGATCGTTGAGATCCGGTGCCGACATCACCGCGAACACAAGGATCGCGCCGCCGATGACGAACGACGCGAGGATGGCGCGCAGGATCGCCTTCGGGGCGGTACGGCGCGGCTCGACCGTCTCCTCGCCGAGTGAGCTGGCGGTGTCGAAGCCGTACATCACGTAACCCGAGGCGAGCGAGGCAATCAGGAATGCGCCGAGGTAGCCGCCGCTCTCGCCGGCCCCATAGCCGTTGGCGGAGAAGAACACCGACGGTCCGCGAGTCGTGCCGGCCGCCAGGATGATCGCGATGAGGACGGCAGCGATGAGCTCGATGAAGACACCCGTACTGTTGATCATCGCCATCAGCTTCACACCGAGGGCGTTGATGACCGTCGTGAACGCGATCAGGATCGAGCCGAGGAGGACGGCGTTGGCGGCGAAGTCGTATTCGCCGGTGCCGTCGCCGATGATCTGGAACCCGCTCCACAACCGCGGCAGGTTGAGCTGGTAGGCCAGCACCACCGCCGAGATCGTGACTATCGACGCGGTCAGCATCAGCCAGCCCGATGACCACCCGACGATCCTGCTGCCCAGTTTCTTCGACCAGTTGTAGACCGAGCCTGCCACGGGATACTTGGCGGCGAGCTCCATGAAGCACAGTGCTACGGCCATCTGCCCGACGAACACGATGGGCCACGACCACAGGTAGGCGGGACCTGCGGTGCCGAAACCGAAGTAGAACAGCTGAAAGGTTCCGGTGAGGATCGATATGTAGCTGACGCCTGCCGCGAAGCTGGCGAACTTGCCGATACTGCGGTCAAGAGACTCCTTGTAACCGAAGTCGTCCATGCCGCCGCTGTCGACTCCCGATGAACCTGCTTCAACAACCATGACGTGGTCCTCCCTGAAATGCTTGCCGCGGCGGGCTGGATGACAAAAGGGTCATCCTTTGAACCAGCCTGCGGGTTTCGGCGCGGTGTTGTGCCAGATGTGCTTGATCTCTTGGTATTCTGCGAGCCCCGTGGGGCCGAGCTCGCGACCGTTACCCGACTTTCCGAATCCGCCCCACTCCGCTGCTGCGGTGTAGTACCCGAAGTCGTTCAGCCACACCGTGCCGTGCCTCAAAGCGCGCACCACACGTTCGCCCCGCGCCGGGTCGGACGTACGAACGCCCGCCGCGAGACCGTATTCCGTGTCATTGCCGAGCCGAATCGCCTCGGCTTCTTCGATGAATCTCTCGACCGTCAGGATCGGCCCGAAGGTCTCCTCACGGACGATCCCCATCGATCGGTCACACCGATCGAAGATCGTCGGCAGGTAGAAACTGCCCTCGTCCAGCGCCGGATCGGCGGGTCGTGATCCCCCCGTGAGCAGCTTGGCGCCCTCCGAAATAGCTGCTGCCACATGCGCTTCCACCTTGGCGCGGTGCTGCTCGGACACCAGCGGTCCGGTCTCGCTCGCCGGATCCATGCCGTCGCCCATCCGGATCTTCTCGGCACGTCCGACCAGGGCGGCGACGAAGTCGTCGGCGATCGACTCCTCGACGATCAGCCGGGTGCCCGCCGAGCACACCTGACCCGAATGGAGGAAGACACCGGTCAGTACCTGGTCGACGGAGGCGTCCCACGCATCTCCCGTTCCGATGTCGGCGAACACGATGTGCGGGTTCTTCCCGCCGAGTTCCACCGCGACCTTGGTGACGTGCTCTGCGGCCACCTTGGAGATGGTCCGTCCGGTGGCCAGTCCCCCCGTGAACGAGATGAAGTCGACGTCGGCGTTGTCCGTCAGGGCGCTCCCCAGCACCGCGCCGCTGCCCTGTATGAGGTTGACCACCCCGCCCGGTACGCCTGCCTCCTCCATCAGGTGTACGAAGGTGATGGTGGACAGCGGCGTGACCTCGCTGGGCTTGGCGACCATCGTGCATCCCGCCGCGAGGGCGGGCGCGATCTTCCACGACATCTGCAGCAGCGGGTAATTCCATGGCGCGATGAGGACGCAGACGCCGATGGGCTCGCGGACCACCCGACTGATGACGGCCGGGTCGCCAACGTCGATCACCCGGTCGGCTTCGACTCCGACCAGGCGAGCGTAGTAGCGGAACACCGACGTCACGTCGTCGATGTCGATCCGGCTCTCCACCAACGTCTTTCCAGTGTCGTGCGTCTCGATTACCGCCAAGGGCTCCTTGTCCCGCTGCAACAGGTCGGCGATCCGCATCAGCAACGCGGCCCGTTCCGCCACTGGTGTCGCAGGCCACGTACCGTCGTCGAACACGGCCCTGGCGGCGGCGACGGCGGCGCGCGCATCCGCGTCGGTCGCCTCATCGACGACCGCCGTCACGCTCCCGTCGGCTGGGTTGATGATCTGCCGCGTTCCCCCATCGGACGCATGACGCCACTGCGCACCGATGTACAGGTCGGGTTCACCGTTCACTGGTCACCTCACCCTCGCCGGAGCCACCGGGCTAGGACCCGGCACCGACTCGGGACACTACCCACTCGTGGAACTCCGCGATGTGGTGTTCGGAAGGTACGAGCACGCCACCGTTGCGATACGCGCGAGACGACATGGACGGCTGGGTTCGCTCACAGGCCTCGAAGTCCTGCTCGTTGACCCGGTGGAACAACTCGACGGAGCGGGAGACATCGCGGCCGGAGGCCACCACGTCGGCGGTGTACAGCCAGTCACATTCCACCACGGTGCGATCCACCGCGATCGGGTACATCCGGTGGAAGATGATGTGGTCCGGGACCAGGTTGATGAACACCGTCGGCTTGACCGTCATCGCGTAGTACCGCCGGTCCTGCTCTTCGGTGATTCCCGGCAGCCGGTCGAATCCCGCCGACCCGTCAACGGTGAATCCTTCGACCTCCGAACCAAATTCGGCGCCCAGACCGATATTGGCCTGCGCGGCCACGCCGCGGGAGAACTCGGGCAACACGTCAACGAGCTCGGGATGAATCGTCGAACAGTGGTAGCACTCCATGAAGTTCTCGACGATCAGCTTCCAGTTGGCCGCCACGTCGTAGACGATGCGGCGCCCGACGTCCAACCCGCCGATTCCGTACCGGTTGATGGCGTCCGAGTCGCCGAGCGTCCTGGTGGTCTCGGAGACGACGTCCTCGAACGGCGGCGGGGTATCCGACAGACACACCCAGGCGTACCCGAGCCACTCGGTGAGCGCGACCGGCACCAGCCCGTACTGGTATCGGTCGATCGGCGCGCCCGAGTCGTCGGTCAACGTCACGATGTTGGGAGCTGCGACCAGCTTTCCGTCCAGTGCATAGGTCCAGGAGTGGTAGGGACAGCGCAGATTGCGCTTCACTTCGCCCTCGGCCTCCGTGCACAGCTGTGCGCCGCGGTGCCTGCAGACGTTGAGGAACGCCCGCAGCAACCCGTCGCGACCACGAACCAGCAGCACGCTCTCCCGGCCGACCTGGACCTTCTTGAACTTCCCCGGCAGCGCGAGATCGGCCGACCGGGTGGCGCAGAACCACATCGTCTCGAAGACGTGTTCCTGCTCGGCGGCGAACAGCTCGGGGCTGGTGTAGTGCTTACCGCCCAGGGTGGACCGCAGGGCGGATGGTGGGTTCATGGCGGGCGGGCCGGCCGCGTGACGGCTCATCGCCTGATCCGCGACATCTCGGGGTCCACCACCGGCTCGGCGTGGACGGTGGCGCCGTAGCGGTCTCCCCGGTAGTCGACGGCGACGACGTCGCCGGGAGCCGTCCCCGCCGGCAGCCACGCGTAGGCGATGCAGCGACCGACGGTGGCCGAGTAGGCAGCGCTGGTGACGTAACCGACGCAGTCTCCGGAAGTGCCGATCCCCCGGTCGCTTCGCTCCTGCCCTCCGGTGCCGAGATACACCGGTTCCTTTCCGAGCACCACGGCGGTGGGGTCGTGGAAGACGATGCTGCACAGGATCTTCTCCGACGGCGGCGCCTTCTCCAGCGCAGCCTTCCCGACGAAGTCGTCCTTCGTCATGCGGACGGCGAAGTCCAGACCTGCCGCCGCGGGCCGGTGTTCGGCGGTGACGTCGGTCCCCCAGGACCGGTAGGCCTTCTCGATCCGAAGGCTGTTGAACGCGATGCGCCCCGCGGCGATCACCTGGTGGTCCTGGCCGGCGGCCCACACCAGGTCCCAGAGCGCCGCGCCGTACGCGGCGTCGGCGTAGATCTCCCAGCCGAGTTCACCGACGTAGGACACCCGCATCATGGTCACCGGAATGGCGCCGAGGTAGGTGCGCAGCACGCGGAAGTACTTGAAACCCTCGTGGGAGAGGTCGTCGCGGCACAACGGCTGCACCAGATCGCGCGCCGCGGGCCCCCACACGCCGATGCAGCACGTCGCCCCGGTGATGTCGCGCACCGCGACACTGCCGTCATCGGGAAGTTGACGGGTGATCCAGTCGAAGTCCATCGGCCCGTTGGCCCCCACCTGAAAGCGGTCGGCGGCCAGCCGGGCGACGGTGAGATCGCTTCGGACCCCGCCAGTTTCGTCGAGCATCATCGTGTAGGTGACGGAGCCGACGCTCTTGTCGACGTTGTTGGTGGTGAGCCGCTGCAGCAGTCCCACCGCCCCCGCGCCCGCCACCTCATACCTGGTGAGTGGCGTCATGTCGTACATGGCGACGCGCTCACGGGTCCAGTGCGCCTCGGCGATGGAGATCGGTGACCAGAATCTTGCCGACCACTCGTCGCGCTCAGGGAAGGCCACGCCCTCGTCGTGGAGCCGTTGCGCCAGAGGGGCGTTCGCCTCGTACCAGGCGGGGCGCTCCCAGCCGCCGCCCTCGAAGAAGAACGCGCCGAGCTCCTGCTGGCGCGGATGGAACGGGCTGGTGCGAAGACCGCGCAGCGCATTGCGGTACTGATGCGGGTGGATGATGTCGTAGACCTCGACGAAGGCTTGCGAACTCGTCGCGAGGATGAATTCGTCGCTGCGGGCGACGTCTTCGAATCGGTAGAGATCGCATTCGTGGACCTCGGTCGACGGGACGCCGTCGATGATCCACTCCGCGGTGGCCTTCGCGACGCCTGCCGAATGCGTGACCCACACTGCCTCTGCCACCCAGAATCCGCTCAGTTCGCGGTGCTCTCCCATGATCGAGAAACCGTCCGGAGTGAACGAGAAGATTCCGTTGAATCCCTGCTCGATCTTCGAATCATTGAGCACCGGAAGGAGTTTCAATGACTCTTGCCAGGCGGGGGCGAAGTCCTCCTCAGTGAACGGGAGCATTGAGGGCATCTCCTCGCCCGCGGTGTCGGACGTGAGGGTCGACATGTCGACGGGCATCGGGCGGTGCCCGTAGTAGCCGATGCCGATGCGGTCGACGTGTTCGCGGAAGTAGAGGTCCTGGTCCTGGTGGCGCAGGATGGGCAACCCGGCCTCGGCCAGGTCGGTGTTGCGGCCGACGAGGGGCTCGATCCGCCCGGTCGTCGCGTACTGGTGGGCCATGGGCACCAACGGCACGACGAGTCCGACCTGCTTGGCCAGACGTGCTCCCCAGAAGCCTGCGGCGCACACGACGACGTCGGCGGGGATGACCCCGTCGGCCGTTTGGACACCGGTCACGCGGCGGCCGTCGTCCAGGACGCCAAGGACTTCGGTATTGGGCACGAAGGTCGCACCGCGCGCCGTGGCCGTCCTTGCCTGCGCCTCGACTGCGCGGACCGCCTTGACCAATCCGTCCGTCGGCGTTCGGAACCCGCCGAGGATGCGGTCGGCGTCCAGCAGCGGGTGCAACTCGGCGCACTGCCCCGGCGTCAGTAGGTCTCCTGCCACGCCCCACGCCTGGGCCCAGCCGGCCTTGCGGTGCAGATCCGCCCAACGTTCCGGGGTCGATGCGACTTCCAGACCGCCGACCGGGTTGAACGCCCAGCCTCCGGGATGATCGAGTGCACCGAACTTCTCGATCGTGTACTTCGCGAACTCGGTCATGGTCTTGGACGGATTGGTCTGGAACACCAGACCCGGCGCATGCGACGTCGACCCGCCGGTGGCGAACAACGGGCCGCGTTCGAGCACGGTGACGTCGGTCCAGCCTCTTGCGGTGAGCTCGTCGGCCAGTGAGCTACCGACGATTCCCGCACCGATGATGACGACCTTGGGGGCAGCCAAGCGATCCTCCACTTGTTGCGTAGTGCGCAACGAACTCTCGATACGCAACACATGATTCTACTGAGCGCGCCGCCCGTCAACAGGTGGGAGCGACTTGGGCGCGCGTGACCGCGCTCAGCGCGGCTCAGCGCGCCGAAATCGCCATGGGGAGGGGTTAGCGGGCTGGCCTGAGCTTGCCGCGGGTGTCGTTCTGGTTGCGCTCGAATACCAGTCGCAGACCATCGAGGGTCAGATGCTGGTCGTACTTCGTCACGGTCTGCAGATCCGGCAGCAGCAGCGGCGCGGTGTGACCGGTCGCCACCACGGTGACCTCGTCGCCCGCGAAACCGTCGACGTCCCGGCGCACCCTGCTGACCAGACCGTCGACCAGGCCTGCGAAGCCGAACACCGCGCCTGCCTGCATGCACTCCACGGTGTTCTTGCCCACCACGGAGCGCGGTCGGGTCAACTCGACGCGGCGCAGCGCGGCCGAGCGCGCCGCCGCCGCGTCCGAGGACACCTGGATGCCCGGGGCGATCGCCCCGCCGAGGAACTCACCCTTCGCCGACACCACGTCGACGCAGATCGACGAACCGAAGTCGACCACGATCGCCGCTGTGCGGTACTTCTGATACGCGGCCAGGCAGTTGACGATGCGGTCGGCACCGACTTCCTTGGGGTTGTCGACGAGCAGGGGGATCCCCGTCCGAACTCCCGGCTCGATGAGGACCTGAGGCACCGAGGACCAATACTGGTCGAGCATGACGCGGATCTCGTGAAGCACCGAGGGCACCGTCGACAGGGCCGTCGCACCCGTCAGACGCTCGGCGTCGTCACCGATCAGACCGTCGATGGTCAGGGCCAGCTCGTCGGCGGTGATTTCGGGTTCAGTCCGAATCCGCCAATGCTGCACCACCTTTGCGTGGTCACCAGATCCCGACACCAGCCCGACGACGGTGTGGGTGTTGCGGACGTCGATCGCGAGGAGCACGGCGCTCAGTTCCTCCAAGGCAATTCATGGCTCTGCTCCGACCCGACGCGCGAATGCCCGTCGATACCCGCCGCGGCGCCGACGTCGATGGCGATGTTGTCCAACAGCCGGGTTCGCCCGAGTCGCGCGGCCACCAGCAGCCGCGCAGCCCCCTCGGTTGGGGCCGGGCCCAGCCAGGCGTCCCGCACCTCCAGGTAGTCGACGTCGAGCGCGGGCACCTCGTCGAGGACCGCGCGGGCTGCCTCGAGCACCTCCGCCGCGCCGCGCGACGCGGCGTACATGCCTGCGAGAAGCGCAGCAGAAAGCGCGCCTGCCTGCTCGCGCTCCGCGTCGTCGAGATAGCGGTTGCGCGACGACATCGCGAGGCCGTCCGCTTCGCGCACGATGGGAACACCGACGATCTGCACGCCCAGGTCGAGGTCGTCGGCCATCTGGCGCACCAGCACCAATTGCTGATAGTCCTTCTCGCCGAAGTACGCCCGATCCGGTCGAACGATCTGCAGCAGCTTGAGTACCACGGTCAGCATTCCGGCGAAATGCGTTGGCCGTGATCCCCCTTCGAGCTCGGCACCCAGTGGTCCTGGGAGCACCGTCGTGCGGGGACCGTGCGGGTACATGTCCGCCGCGGTGGGTGCGAAGACGATCTCGACACCCTCGGCGCGCAGCAAGGCGAGGTCGTCGTCGAACGTACGGGGATAGGCGTCGAGGTCCTCGCCCCCGCCGAACTGCAGCGGGTTGACGAAGATCGACACCACGACGACCGCGCCGGCCACCCGTTTGGCCGTTCGCACCAATGCGAGGTGACCGTCGTGCAGGGCACCCATCGTCGACACCAGCACCACCCGCCGTCCCGTCGTCCGCAGGGCCCTCGACACGTTGGAGGCATCCCGCGGCCTGGCGTAGACGTTGAGCTCACCCGCTGCGAACGCGGGTGGCTTCCGGACCGTCACGTACGTCCTCCCTCGTTCAATGCGGCGAACACCTCGGCCGGGGCGTGCGCCCGCCGCGCCGTCCGCAACGAGTTGGCCCGGTATGCCTGTGCGAGTTCGGGATCCACGTCGGCGAGCGCTTGGAGGTGACCGGTGATGGCAGCGGCATCACCGCGGGCGACGGGACCCGTCAGTGCCGCCTGTCCACGTTGCAGCGCATTCTCCAGCGACGCGCGGGCCAGCGGTCCGATCACCCGCTCGGCGATGCCTCCCGGAGCGTCGTCGACCACCTCCTGGCCGAGCAACTCCTGACCCCGGAGCGCAGCCCGCAATGCCTCGACGGCGTCGAGCAGGACGGTGATGACGTGGTTGCCCGCATGGGCGAGCGCAGCGTGGTACAGCGGCCGCGCGTCCTCCCGCACTCCGAACGGTTCACCGCCGATCTCGAGGACCAGCGACTGGGCCACGGCGTAGCCGACGTCATCGGCCGCGGTGATGCCGAAACACGCACCGGAGAGCCGGACGATGTCCTCATCCGAACCCGTGAACGTCATGGCGGGGTGAATCGCCAGCGGAATGCAGCCGAGGTCGGTCAGTGGGGCGAGCACGCCGACGCCGTTGGCGCCCGAGGTGTGCACGACGATGGTGCCGGGTCTCACCGCGCCGGTGGTGGCCAGACCCGATACGACACCCGCGAGTTCGGCGTCGGGGATCGACAGCACCAGCAGTTCGGCGTGGGCGGCGACGTCCTGGACGGGCAATACCTGCGTGTCGGGAAGTCGACGTTCGGCCCGCTGGCGCGACGCCCGGGAGATCGCGCTGCACGACACGACGACGTGTTCGGCCCGTTCCAACGCCACGCCGAGAGCGGTGCCCACTCGGCCTGCGGAGATGATGCCCACCGTGAGGCGGGCCGGACGCAGTCCGTCGGGGGGACCCCACGCGGGCCTGGGGGGCTGCACCATCGCAGACGACCTCGCATGCTCGTGTTTCAGGCGTTCCGGTCCCGACCTCGCGGGTACCGGACGGTCGCGTCGAGACTAACTCACTCGTCGCGGCGGCGGCGACGGCCTCCTGCGGTGGAACCGACCTGCAGTCGGGCCATCAGTTCGGAGAGCGGTTGCCCGCCGATGTGCTGGCCTGCGGACTCTTCCGCGTCGTCCGCCTCGCGGTGGCGGGACGACGCCGGTTCCTGTGCCTCGGGTGGCGGGGTGGGTGACGCTGGAGGTGGCGGGGTGGGTGTCGCTGGAGGTGGCGGGGTGGGTGACGCCAGGGTGGGCGGAGGTGTGGGACGCCCGGGATCGGCGTCCGACGAATGGCGGGCACGCCTCGCGGACTCCGTCTCGGCCGTCTCGGCCCTCTCGGCCGGATAGTGCCGACCCTTCCTGGGCTCTTCCGTCGGTGGCGGGGTCATCGCAGGCGTCGGCGGCGGCGTGACCGGCGG
>NZ_JAVROT010000189.1:0-7853 GCF_032162605.1 Mycobacterium sp.
AGTTCAGCAATGTCTCGTGAGACGTAAAAATTTCGCATAGCTGAATTGCCCGGAATACCTGGATACTTCGGACATCCCAGGCGCCACAGGGGAGGGCCGAATCGCCGCGTGACCAGTGTCCCATCAATGTCCCAAGACACGCTCAGACACGCTAGATGAGGCGACACAGGTGAGACATGCAAAACGCCCTGACCATTACTTATGCGACACAGTCGAGCAGCAGTTCACACATTTGAGCTCCCTGGGGGTCAAGTGGTCGCAGGTTCAAATCCTGTCAGCCCGACACAGAGAAGCAGGCTCTGACCTGCGATAACGGAGCTAATCTGCTCAAGGGTTCGATGAGGCGACGACCGACCGGTGGGACCAGTCGGGTGCCGGCGGCGCACTCAATGGACTCGTGCGGGGGTGCATTGGTCCGATCGACCGCACGTCACGTGCGCTATGTGCGCCTGTACACGCTGTGCGGCTTTGGTCGAGGCCGGTGTCCTAGTACCGAAGTTGACCGCTGGTCACGTGGGGTGGTGGCTTGCAAGTCCTATCAGCGTCTTGCGCGGGTCACGGAACCCATATTGAGGTTGTCAGCGCGCGGCGGCCGTGGCCCGGCGCCGTTCGGAGACCGCTCGGCGCGCTTCGCGAAGCCGCTGGCGAACGACTTCCGGGTCGTCCTCAGCATGGCTGAAGCTTTCAGTTCCCGCTGAGCGCCCTACGCGCCAATACTGCTGCCGCAGGACTCACGATATTCCGCCGCGCCCGGGTGACGGGCTGGTCGGTCACGTTGATCAAGACTTCGCAGACGAGGAGTTGGCGCAGGGACGACTCCGAGATAGGCCGACCGTCGGAGTAGCGCCAGCCGAGTTCGGCCAGCAACGCCGTCATCTTGTCGAACGGCAGTGTGGAACCGGCCGAAGCCGCCGCAAAGGCCAGCATAAGCAGAGTGGCCTGCGCATCAAACTTCTCGTCGGACTTGGGAATCAGCCGATCGGCCAGATGCTCCCACAGTCTGTCGGGGTCACGCTGGGCCGCTACGCCAGCCTTGGTCAGCAACAATATGCCCTTGTGCTTGCGCAGCAGTCCCAACGACTGCACGCCTTCGCGGAACCGCAGCAGTGGGTAGCATTGGATCTCGCGATTGCGCTTGCCAATCCAATCATTCATTACAGGAACGACTTTGGAGGCTTCCCCGACGTCAGCCGGTTTGAGGTATCCGGCGGTCGTCAACGGAATGCCGCCGTCCTTGGCGCGGTCCAGAAACCACTGATACGCCCGCAGATTGTCGGCCACAGCGACCGTGTACAGCGGTCTCGAATCAGCCAGCGTGAGCGCTACCGCTGTCAGGTCGTCACCGTGCGGGGTATAGGTGAGACGATGGACCAGGTCGACCAGGCGCGTGTCGATGCCGGCTTCACGCAGCACGAAGTACGCGCCGGCGAATCCCTTGTTGACCCGCTGCGGCTCGAAAAGCGCGGGGTCGGCAAGCACCTCCGCGAGGCTGTCGGCGTCGACCAGGTGCCCGCAGTCCTCCGGAGGGGCAGCGCGCTCACCGTCGACGATAACCGCTGCGGGACAGTCACTCTCGGCGGGTAGAACCGCTTCGAGACGAAGCCTCAGCTCCCAATTGTCGCCGTAATCGTAGAGGTAGTGCAGGATATCGCCGGGCTCACTGAGGGTTTCGTCGAGTCGAGTCTCGGCGGCGGGCAGGCCGTCATCGTCTTCGGGCCACTCCTTGTTGTCCACGTCGTACGGGCATAGGAACAGCTGGCTGCGGTGGTCGAACACGCCGCCGCCGAGTGAGAAGCGATGCAGGTGCGAGTCGGTCCAGCCGAACGCCACCTGCAGGACCTGGTGCAGCAGGTCCAGTGTCAGGTTCGAGCGCAGGTCCAGCCGTCGCCAGATTGGTGGTTGCGCGTCGTCGAGGTCGACCCTGATCCGGTAGATGGCGATGTCACGCCGCCGGGGGTAACGCAGATCGGGCCGCGACGCCGGAACCGGCACGAGCTGCAGGTACGGGTGCTCGTTCATGGGATCCCGAAATCGGCCGAGTTCACGTCGATCACATTAGATCGGTCGTCATGTCATGCGGGTCCCACCTCGGTCGATCCGGCACCATGTCGATATGTCACTGTCTGAGACCGCGCTGCTCACTGCGGCCGGTGATCGCGTCTACGGCCGGGGCGAGGACTACGTCCGCTATGTCCGAGGCCTGCGGATCGCCGCCGAGAAGGCCTATGCCTCGGTCCAGGCCAAGCAGGTCTACACCGTGGAGCTCGACTGGTCCGGTCGGCTTCCCGACGGGTACTGCACGTGCCCGCACCATTCCGACGGCAACTTCTGCAAACACCTGGTCGCGGTCGGACTCGCCGCGATCTACAGTGGCAAAGTCGACGACATGGCCGAAGATTCGGCGGCATCTGGACTGGAAGCCACCGTGCATGCGATGGATATCGACGAGCTTCGTGACCTCGTCCTGACACTGGCACAGCGCGACGGCGAGGTGCGGCGCATACTCGAAGTGCGGGCGACGACCGCGTCCGGTGACGACACGAGCGCCAAGGCCGAGTTCGAGGCATACGTGCGCAACACGCTGCAATTCCGCGGGTTTGTCGATTACCGGGAATCCTTCGGCGTCGCGGAGGCGGCCAGTCAAGTACTCGACGAGCTTGAGAACCATCTGAACGCAGGATGCGCCGAAATCGTGCGGCCGGCTCTCCGACGCGCCTTGACCCTGCTGCGCACGATCACCGAGCATGCTGACGACTCGTCGGGGGCGATCGGCGGTGAATGCGAGCGGGCTGGCGACCTGTACGCGCAGGCATGTCGACTGGGTGACCCAGACCCAGGCGAACTCGCAAGCTGGCTGGCGACTTTCCGTGCCACCTCGCCGGGATGGCCGACTCTGCTGCTCGCGGATTTCGTCGACGCGTTCGACGACCATGCGCTGGCGATCTACCGCGCGACGGTCGCGGACTTGGACCGTCAGCACGCAGGTCGCGACCACTGGAGCCGGTTTGAAGTCGACGCCATGTTGCTGGAGCTCGCCGATCACGACGGCGATGTCGATCGGGCTGTCGACCTGCTGAACGAACGGGAGCACCCGCAGTACGGGGCGATCATCGCCCGCTTGCGGGCGGCCGGACGTGACGACGAGGTAGTGAACTGGATCGATCGGGCGGTTGCCGAAGGGCGAGCCAGCAGTCAAGGCGGCGGTAATGGCTATTGGCTGAGCCCGTCCGAAGTCGCCGACACGTACCGGGGAATCGGCCGCATCGACGATGCGATCGCCGTTCTGCGTGCCAATTTCCTCCGGCAGCCTGCGGTCCACGCCTATCGGTCACTGCTGGACTTTGCCGCCACGATCGATCGCGCCGATACCGAACGCGCCTGGGCGCTCGACCACGCGCGAGAATTGGCTGGTGGCCCCGGCGCGGGGTCGGTCCTGGTCCAGCTCTCACTGAGCGAGGGAGACGTGGACGCCGCCTGGGAGGCCGCCGCCCGCTATGGTCCCGGCTGGGCATGGCAAGAACTCGCTACCCAAGGCGCCGAGGCTCGGCCGGTAGCCGCTGCAGATCTGTACCGGCCGCAGCTCGAGAACGACCTGCAGCGTCCCAACACCAGGCTCTACCCGGGCATTGCTGCGACGCTGGCAACGATGGCCGAGCTGTATGAAAGAGGCGGTCGCAGTGCTGATTTCGCGTTGTACATCGCCAAGGTCCGGCGAGACTACGGCAGGCGCCCCTCGCTGATGAAGGCGCTCCAAGCGAAGGGGCTCTGAGCGACCTCACTCGCTGGGCCAGCGTGTGAGGAGCACTCGCTGCGTCGACCTCACCTGTGTAGGGGCATCGCCAATCCGGGGCCGCCATTCTTGTTGGCGTACTGCCGCCGCACTTACTCCCGCCAGCGCTCGCCGAGCGCTTCCGCCGCTGTGGACACCTTCATGACCAGACGACGCTCGCGGTTGCGGACGGGAACGAAGTGGTAGTGCTCGTAGAAGGATTGCGCCTCGTCGTCCATGGCATCAACGACGATGAGCCGGCCGCCGCCGATTTCCGATGCGGCGACCGCTTTGCCTAGCGCGTCGAGGAGCAGCTGCTCGCCATATCCCTGACCCCGCAGCGACGTGTCGATCGCCAGGCGGGCAATCAAGTATCCGGGTATGCGGGAATAGCCGCCGGCCAGGGCTCCCGCGACGCCGTCGTCGTTGCGTACTACTTCGGCGGGACAGATGGCGAAATAGGCGCTGACTTTCTGTTCGCCGAGCGGAGTCCACACGTAGACGTGCGCGACCCCGCTGCTGTCCCCTCGACGGGCATGGGCGATGAGCCAGGTATTCAGCGGCTCCTTACCGCAGTCGAATCCTTCCAGCGTGTGGGCGTCAGTGAGTCGCCCGTACCCGTCGGCAGTGACTGGATCCCTCATGTCCATTCCTCTTCCAGAATATGGAATTGAACACCATGGCGACCGTAGAACGAGATCCGATCCGTGTGCCAACGGTCACAGGTGGGATTAACCATTACGGTGACGTCGGTCGCAGCACCGGCAAATCATATGGAATGTACTACCATATAGTGAAATAGCCGCCATGAGCGTGTTCGAGCCTGCATTTTGGGGCTCGCAAACCATCGGGCGTTCCGTCGGAGTCATCGCGGAGGAATCGGACATGTCACAGAAGCTGAACCCGACCGAATCGGACGACGTCGCCGCGTCGATCGGTCGCCTGATCACCAATGCTCGCGCCGCGCAGGCGGTGTTCGAGACCTTTTCCCAGCAGCGCGTCGACGATGTGGTGGCCGCTGCCGCCTGGGCGATCTACGAGCCCGAGCGCGCCCGGGCGCTGGCCGAGCTCAGCGTGGCGGCCACCGGTCTCGGCTGTGTCGCGGACAAGGTCACCAAGAACCAGCGCAAGACCATCGGAACCTTGCACGACCTGACCGGAGCGCCATCGGTCGGGGTCATCGGCGAGGACACGGCACTCGGCATCACCGAGTACGCCAAGCCGGTAGGCGTGGTGGCGGCAGTGTGCCCCTCCACCAACCCCGCGGCCACTCCGGCGAACAAGACGATGATGGCGCTCAAGGGCGGCAACGCCGTGATCCTTTCGCCGTCACCCAAAGGTGCCTCCACGTGTGCGCTGTTGGTGCAATACATCCACGCCGAACTCGACAAGGTGGGCGCTCCGCGCGATCTCGTGCAGGTCATCGCCGAGCCGACCAAGCCGATGACGACTGAGTTGATGCGACAGGTGGATCTCGTGGTGGTCACCGGTTCTCAGCGCAACGTGCGGGCGGCCTACAGCAGTGGTACCCCGGCGATCGGGGTCGGGGCCGGCAACGCTCCGGTGATCATCGCCGTCGACGCGAACCTGGCCGATGCCGCCGATAAAATCAAGCGCAGCAAGGTATTCGACTACGCAACGAGTTGCTCGTCGGAGAACTCCGTGCACATCGACGCCGCCGTATACGACGATGCGCTGAACCAGTTGCGCTCTCAGGGCGGCTACCTGCTGACGGCGCCGGAGAAGACGAGGCTGCAGGCCGTGATGTGGCCCGACGGCAAGCTCAATTCCGCGGTCACGGCCCAACCGCCGGACAAGATCGCCGCGCTCGCCGGGCTCGATGCGGGCGAGGCGCGCGACGCGGAGTTCTTCATGGTCGAAGAGGACGGCGTCGGTCCCGACTACCCCTTCAGCGGCGAGAAGTTGTCCGTGGTGCTCACCGTCTACCGCTACCAGGACTTCGACGCGGCGCTGCAGCGGATCCAGCAGCTGCTCGACTTCCAGGGAGCCGGCCACTCCTGCGGCATCCACACCCACGACGAAGAACACGTTCGGGCGGTCGCGGAGCGGTTGCGGGTGGCCCGGGTGCTGGTCAACCAGGCGCACTGCTTCGGTACCGGCGGCGGGTTCGACAACGGCCTCGGCTTCACCCTGACCATGGGCGCCGGGACCTGGGCCGGCAACAGCATCAGCGACAACCTCTCCTACCGGCACTTCCTGAATGTCACTCGGGTGGCGCGCGTCATCCCCCCGCGCGTTCCCACCGAGCAGCAACTGTGGGGCCACTACTTCGACACCTACGGACGGTGAACCGTGAAACTCCTTGAATACCAAGGGAAAAGCCTGCTCTCCCAGGGAGGGCTCGCCACACCCGACGGCGCGGTAGCCGGGGAGGCGAGCGAGGCCGCGACGATCGCCGGCGCGCTGGGCGGACGGGTCGTCATCAAAGCTCAGGTTCCGACCGGTAAACGCGGCAAGTCCGGTGCCATCCGGTTCGCCGACACCCCGGCGCAGGCGAAACAGGCCGCGGCGGACCTCCTCGGGAAACCGGTCAACGGGTTCCCGGTCACCGCGGTGCTCGTGGAGCAGGCGTTACCGATCGCTCGCGAGCTCTACGCCGCCGTCCTCAACGACCCTGCCAGCAAGGGTCCGCTGGTGCTGTTCTCCGTCGAGGGTGGGATGGACATCGAGGAGGTCAACGCCAACGCACCGGAGAACGTGCTGCGGCTGCCGATCGACATCCGAACCGGACTCTCGCCCGAGGACGCTGCGGCGCTGCTGTCGGGCACCGACCTGACCGAAACCGAGCAGTCCTCCGTCGCGGCCGCCCTGTTCGGGCTATACGGGGTGTACCTACAGGCCGAGGCCGATCTGGTGGAGGTCAACCCGTTGGTGCTCACCGAGGACGCGCGTGCCGTCGCGCTGGACGCGAAGGTCGCCCTGGACCCTGGCGCGCTCGCACGGCAACCCGCCGAGTTCCTGCAGAGCTTGGAAACCGGGCAGGTCGGGGACGGGTCGGCGCTCGAAGACGAAGGTGCCCGGCTGGGTCTGCAATTCATCGAGCTCGACGGCACCGTGGGGGTGCTCGCCAACGGAGCCGGGCTCACCATGGCCACCCTCGACGCCGTCAACCACTACGGAGGGCGACCGGCCAACTTCCTGGAGATCGGCGGCGACGCCTACACCAAGGCCACCCCCGCGCTCCGGCTGGTGCTGAAGAACCCGAACGTACGCAGCCTGCTGGTCAACTTCTGCGGGGCCTTCGCCCGCACCGACGTCATGACCGAGGGCGTCGTCACCGCGATCGAGGCACTTCGGCCCCACATCCCGGTGTTCTTTTCCATCCACGGCACCGGCGAAGACGAGGCCATCGCTCTCGTCCGCAATCGGCTCGGGTTGCAACCCTACGACCTTATGGATGACGCGGTGCAGGCCGCGGTGGCGGCTGCCGGACACGACCATGTCCTAGTCAACGAGGGAGCGCGCTGATGCTTGTCACCGGAAACGAGACCGTCGTCGTACAGGGAATCACGGGCAAACAGGGATCCTTTTGGACCGAGCGAATGACCGAGTGCGGCACCAACGTCGTCGCCGGCGCAAGCCCCAACAAGGGCGGCCAGACAGTGGCCGGGATACCGGTCTACAACTCGGTCGTGGAAGCTGCGAAAGCCCACCGGCTCGACGTGGCCGTGCTGTTCGTCCCGCCGCTGGCCGCCAAAGGGGCGGTACTCGACGCCATCCAGGCCGGCGTTCGCAAAGTCGTGTTCCTCACCGAGCACGTGCCCTACCACGACGTGATGTACGTCCTAGCCGAAGCACGCGACCGCGGAGTCCAGGTGCTCGGCCCCAACACCGCCGGCCTCGTCGTGCCCGGTGAGGCATCGGTGGGCATCATGCCGGGCTTCGCCAAGAACATCTTCCAACCGGGCAACATCGGGGTTGTCTCCCGCAGCGGCAGCCTGGGCACCCTGCTCGCGCTCAATCTGGTCACCGCAGGCTATGGGCAGTCTGCGTTCATCGGAATCGGTGGCGACCCGATCCTGGGTACCACCACCCTGGACGCGGTCCGCACCCTCGACGCCGA
>NZ_JAVROT010000190.1:0-17683 GCF_032162605.1 Mycobacterium sp.
GAAGACTCGATGCACACGTCCGGCCGGGTGGACCAGGCGATCGCCAAGCTGCGCGAGACCGGCAACATCTACGAGAAGGACGGCGCGACCTGGTTGCGCACCAGCGAGTTCGGCGACGACAAAGACCGCGTCGTCATCAAGAGCGACGGCAACCCGGCCTACATCGCCGGCGACCTGGCCTACTACCTGGACAAGCGCCAACGCGGCTTCGACCTCTGCATCTACATGCTGGGCGCTGACCACCATGGCTACATCGCACGACTCAAGGCAGCAGCGGCGGCCCTCGGCGACGATCCGAACACGGTCGAGGTGCTGATCGGCCAGATGGTCAACCTGGTGCGCGATGGCCAGCCCCTACGGATGAGCAAGCGGGCGGGCACCGTCATCACCCTCGACGACCTCGTCGACGCCATCGGAGTGGACGCGGCGCGATACGTGCTGATCCGTAGCTCCGTCGACACGCCCATCGACATCGACCTCGCGCTGTGGTCGAGCGCATCGAGCGAGAACCCGGTCTACTACGTGCAATACGCGCACGCGCGGTTGTCGGCCCTGGACCGCAGCGCTGCCCAGCTCGGCGTCATCGCCAGTACCGCCAACCTCGAACTGCTCACCCACGACAGGGAGGGCACACTGATGCGCAGCATCGGCGAGTTTGCGCGGGTACTGAAAACGGCTGCCTCGCTACGCGAGCCGCACCGCGTGTGCCGCTACCTCGAAGATCTCGCGGGCGACTATCACCGGTTCTACGACTCCTGCCGGGTGCTGCCGCAGGGCGACGAGCAGCCGACGGATCTGCACGCGGCCCGTCTCGCGCTGTGTCAGGCCACCCGCCAGGTCATCGCCAACGGACTCGAGATCCTAGGCGTCCATGCACCGGAGCGCATGTGATGGCGCATCCAGCCGGACCACGCCACGCCGAGGACCCCCGCCACGGTGGTACCCCCGCCATCCCGCAGACCGCCGCCGAGATGCTGATCCTGGCCCGGAACGTGTGGCCGCGCAACGCCATCCGCGATGCCGACGGCACGGTGTCGATCGCGGGCGTGCCCGTCACACAGTTGGCCGAGGAATACGGCACACCCCTGTTCGTCATCGACGAGGACGACTTCCGGTCCCGCTGCCGCGACATCGCCGCAGCGTTCGGCGGTGGGGACCACGTCCGGTACGCCGCCAAGGCGTTCCTGTGCAGTGAGATCGCCCACTGGATCGACGAAGAGGGGTTGTCGCTGGACGTCTGCAGCGGAGGCGAGCTCGCCGTCGCGCTGAATGCGAACTTTCCGCCCGATCGAATAGCGCTGCACGGCAACAACAAGTCGATCGCCGAACTCTCCACCGCCGTCAAGGTCGGCGTGGGTCACGTCGTGCTGGACTCCGTGACGGAGATCGATCGGCTCGAAGCCATCGCCGGGGAAGCGGGTGTCCTCCAGGACGTGTTGGTGCGCGTGACCGTCGGCGTCGAGGCTCACACCCACGAATTCATCTCGACCGCACACGAGGACCAGAAGTTCGGTCTTTCACTGGCCAGTGGCGCCGCGATGGACGCGGTCCGGCGCGTGTTCGCCGCGGACCACCTGCGACTCGTCGGGCTGCACAGCCACATCGGCTCGCAGATCTTCGACGTCGCCGGCTTCGAACTCGCCGCGCACCGTGTGATCGGCCTGCTGCGCGACGTCGTCGCCGAGTTCGGCGTCGAGAAGACCGCTCAGATGTCCATCGTCGACCTCGGCGGTGGGCTCGGGATCTCCTACCTGCCGCAAGACGATCCGCCGCCGATAGAGGAACTCGCCGCCAAGATCGGCGCCATCGTGATCAGCGAGTCCACCGCCGTGGGCCTGCCCGCACCGAAGCTCGTCGTCGAGCCGGGTCGCGCGGTCGCGGGTCCCGGCACCATCACGCTCTATGAGGTGGGCACGGTGAAGGACGTCGCGGTCAGCCAGGCGGCGAACCGTCGCTACGTCAGTGTCGACGGCGGGATGAGTGACAACATCCGAACCTCGTTGTATGGCGCCGAGTACGACGCCCGCCTGGTGTCACGCATCAGCGACGCAGCTCCGGTGCTCGCCCGTATCGTCGGAAAGCACTGTGAGAGTGGTGACATCGTTGTCCGCGACACCTGGGTGTCCGACGACGTCGAGCCCGGCGACCTCATCGGGGTCGCCGCAACCGGCGCCTACTGCTATTCCATGTCGAGCCGGTACAACCTGCTGGGCCGCCCCGCGGTGGTGGCCGTGCGCGACGGTGTGTCGCGCCTGATCCTGCGCCGTGAGACGGTGGACGACCTTTTGAGCCTGGAGGTAAGCAACTGATGGTTGACAACGAGAAGCCGGTCGGCGTGGCCGTATTGGGACTCGGAAACGTCGGTAGCGAGGTCGTGCGCATCATCGAGGCGAGCGCACGCGACCTCGCTGCCCGCATTGGGGCTCCGCTGGAGCTTCGTGGCATCGGAGTCCGACGGGTGGCGGCCGACCGCGGGGTGCCGGTCGAGATGCTGACCGACGACGTCGACGCACTGGTCTCACGCGACGACGTCGACATCGTCGTCGAGCTCATGGGTCCCGTCGAGCCGGCCCGCAAGGCGATCCTCGCCGCGTTGGAGCGTGGCAAGTCGGTGGTCACTGCCAACAAGGCGCTGATGGCCCAGTCGACCGGCGAGCTGGCTCAGGCTGCCGAAAGTGCGCGCGCCGACCTCTACTTCGAGGCTGCCGTCGCCGGCGCCATCCCGGTGATCCGGCCGCTCACCCAGTCGCTGGCCGGCGACACCGTGCTCCGTGTCGCGGGGATCGTCAACGGCACCACCAACTACATCCTTTCGGCGATGGACGAGACGGGCGCCGACTACGCGTCGGCGCTCGCGGACGCGAGTGCACTCGGCTATGCCGAGGCCGATCCGACGGCCGACGTCGAGGGCTATGACGCCGCCGCCAAGGCCGCGATCCTGGCCTCGATCGCCTTTCATACCAGGGTGACCGCCGACGACGTCTACCGCGAGGGCATCACCAAGGTGAGCTCTGACGACTTCGAGTCCGCACGGGCGCTCGGCTGCACCATCAAACTGCTGGCGATATGCGAGCGCATCATCAACGACGAAGGCCAGCAGCGTGTTTCGGCCCGTGTCTATCCCGCACTGGTGCCGCTGGAGCACCCGCTGGCATCGGTCAACGGTGCATTCAACGCGGTCGTGGTCGAGGCCGAGGCGGCCGGGCGGCTGATGTTCTACGGCCAGGGTGCAGGCGGCGCCCCGACGGCCTCGGCCGTGATGGGTGACCTCGTGATGGCGGCCCGCAACCGCGTCCAGGGTGGCCGCGGACCGCGCGAGTCGAAGTACGCACAGCTGCCCATCGCACCGATCGGGTTCATCCCGACCCGTTACTACGTGAGCATGAACGTGGCCGACCGGGCCGGCGTGCTGTCTGCGGTTTCGGCAGAGTTCGGCAAGCGCGAGGTCAGCATTGCGGAGGTCCGGCAGGAGGGAATGGTCGACGACGGCGGTCAGCGTTGTGGCGCCCGCATCGTCGTCGTCACCCACCGGGCCACCGACGCGGCCCTGTCCGAGACAGTGGAGGCGCTGGCGGATCTCGACGTCGTGTCGAGCATCAACAGCGTGCTGCGACTGGAAGGAACCAACGAATGACCGATGAGTCGCTTGCGCGAAGAGCATCGGGAGGAGCGCACACGGCCGTGCATCAACCCTGGCCCGGTCTGATCGCCGCCTACCGCGACAGACTGCCCGTCGGTGACGGCTGGACGCCGATCACCCTGCTCGAGGGCGGGACGCCGCTCATCGATGCCAAGCGGCTTTCCGAACAGACCGGCTGCATGGTGTACTTGAAGGTCGAGGGACTCAATCCCACCGGGTCGTTCAAGGACCGCGGCATGACGATGGCCGTGACGGAGGCGGTGGCCCGTGGCCAGAAGGCGGTGTTGTGCGCGTCCACCGGTAATACGTCCGCCTCGGCCGCCGCCTACGCCGCGCGGGCGGGCATCACCTGCGCGGTGCTCATCCCGCAGGGCAAGATCGCGATGGGCAAGCTCGCGCAAGCGGTGATGCACGGCGCCAAGATCATTCAGATCGACGGGAACTTCGACGATTGTCTCGAGCTGGCACGCAAGCTGACCGCGGACTTCCCAACGGTCTCGCTGGTGAACTCGGTCAATCCGTACCGGATAGAGGGTCAGAAGACGGCGGCGTTCGAGATCGTCGACGCCCTCGGTAAGGCCCCCGACATCCACGCCCTGCCCGTCGGCAACGCGGGGAACATCACCGCGTACTGGAAGGGCTATACCGAGTATCACCGCGACGGATTGAGCGATCGGCTGCCGCGCATGTTGGGCACCCAGGCCGCCGGCGCCGCTCCTCTGGTATCCGGTAAGCCGGTCAGCAACCCCGAGACCATCGCTACCGCCATCCGGATCGGCTCGCCTGCATCGTGGAACTCGGCCGTCGAGGCGCAGCAGCAGTCGAACGGGCGGTTCCTGGCCGCGACGGACGAGGAGATTCTCGCCGCCTATCACTTGGTGGCGCGCAGCGAAGGGGTGTTCGTCGAACCCGCGTCCGCGGCCAGCATCGCGGGTCTGCTCAAGTCCGTCGAGGACGGCTGGGTGACGAAGGGTTCCACCGTGGTGTGCACGGTCACCGGCAACGGGCTGAAGGACCCCGATACGGCGCTGAAGGAATTGCCCCCCGTCGCGGCCATCGCCGTGGACCCCAACGCCGTCGCTGCCGAGCTCGGGTTGGTCTAGCGAAGTGTTGCGTTCGTGATGCAGATCCTGCCCGCCGGGCTGGCGGCCACGGCTGTGGTGGCTGCCTCGAGTGCGAATCTCGGCCCCGGCTTCGACAGCCTCGGCCTCGCGCTGGGCCTCTACGACGAGATCTACGTCGAGACAACCGAATCCGGACTCTCCGTCGAAGTCGAGGGGGAGGGTTCGGGTCAGGTTCCGCTGGACTCGTCGCATCTGGTCGTACGCGCGATCGAACACGGCCTGCAGGCGGCGGGCGTCAGTGTCGCCGGGCTGATCGTGCGCTCCCGCAACGCCATTCCGCACTCACGTGGCCTCGGCTCGTCCGCTGCTGCCGTAGTTGGCGGACTTGCGGCAGCCAATGGTCTTGTTGCTCAATCAGATTCAACTCCTGCGTCGAACGTCGAATTGATTCAGCTGTCGTCGGAGTTCGAAGGACACCCCGACAACGCCTCGGCGGCCGTCCTCGGCGGCGCGGTGGTGTCGTGGACCGAGGGGGGAGGCCCCGTACCGCAGTACGCCGCCGCGCAGATTCGGTTGCATCCGGACATCCATCTGTTTCCCGCGATCCCCGAAGTCCGTTCGTCGACCGCGGAGACGCGGGCGGTCCTTCCCAGTGAGGTCAGCCACGCCGATGCGCGGTTCAACGTCAGTCGTGCCGCACTGCTGGTGGTTGCACTCACGGAGCGCCCGGATCTGCTCATGCCTGCAACTGAGGACCGCCTGCACCAACCGCAGCGCGCCGCCACCATGCCCGCCTCGGCGGAATATCTGACGCTACTTCGCCGTTGTGGTGTTGCGGCTGTGCTTTCGGGCGCAGGGCCTGCGGTAATCGCATTCAGTACCGGCTCGGAACTGCCCGCCGAGGCAGTCGAGTACGGCGCCGCGCACGGGTTCGCCATCGGTGAGATGTCGATCGGTGACGGCGTCCGCTGGGCGCCGACGGAGGCGCTCAGCTGCGATACCCGGGTCAAAACCGGGACCGACTAGTTGACAGGCGTGACACGAGAATCGGGCGTGTTTCTTGCTTCCAGCGGCGATGCGGGTTATTCTCGCTCTCGTCCAGCAATCGCAGCGTCTGTGCCTGCGCCTACACTAGGACGACAACCAATCCTTCTCGTGGATGACGGTTCGCCGCATTGCGGCGAACCCAGGGCGATCACCGTTGCACGAGCAATGGTGGCACAGGCAATTGTGGGACTTAAGGCATTCGGTAGCCGGCATCCAGCGGATCAGCTGAATGCGACGAACCCTCGCAGAATCGGATCAGTGAGGGAAAGAAAGGAAATCCGTGTCTGATACGGACCTCATCACGGCTGGTGGCAGCAGCGACGACGTTGAGCTGTCGAGCCCCGTGAATTCACCCATCGTGGAAGCGGTTTCGTCCGCGCCGGTCGAACCCGCCGCTGCGCCGGCCGTGGAAGCCCCGGCGGGCGCCGTGTCGCCCTCGGGTGACCGCCCGACCGCCTTGACCGCCATGGTGCTTCCCGATCTCCGGGCGCTCGCAGGACAAATTGGCGTCAAGGGCTCGTCCGGCATGCGCAAGAGTGAGTTGATCGCCGCCATTCGTGAGCACCGCGGTGAGACCAACGGCGCTGCCGCGCAGAAACCGAAGGCTGCCGCCGTGACCGCCCAAGCCGCCGACGCCCAGTCGGCACCGCCGGTCGCCGGCGCCGCAGTTGACGTTGCCGAGCAGGCGGCACCCCCGCGTCGGGAGCGCCGCGGCGCGTCCCGTGGCGCAGGCGTTGCTAGTGACGCGCAGAGCTCCGACCAGCAGGTCGCGCAGGAGAAGACACAGGACAAGCCCTCCGAGGAGAAGGCACCTGAGGACGAGAAGGCACCTGAGGTCAAGGCCAGCGCGAAGGTCGACAGGGTCGCGAAAACCGACAAGGTCGAGAAGACCGACAAGTCCGATAGGGGCGGCAACCAGAACAAGGATTCCGCTCAGTCGGAGGGGCCGAAGAACGACCGCCAGAACAAGGGCGGTGACGCCAGCGGCAACGCCAACAACGCCAACAACAACGGCGGCAATCGCAACGCCAACAACGCCAACAACGCCAACGACGACGGTGACGACGACGGCGACGGACGTGGGGGCAGGCGCGGCCGCCGGTTCCGCGATCGCAGGCGGCGCGGCGAGCGCGGCGACGCCCAGGGCGGCGGCAACAACGACCGCGACGCCGAACTGCGCGAAGACGACGTCGTCCAGCCCGTTGCGGGCATCCTGGACGTCCTGGACAACTACGCGTTCGTTCGCACCTCCGGGTACCTGGCGGGCACCAATGACGTGTACGTGTCGATGAACATGGTCCGCAAGAACGGCCTACGTCGTGGTGACGCCATCACGGGTGCGGTCCGTGTCGCCCGTGAGGGAGAGGGCGGCGGCGGCAACAGCAACAGTGGCCAGAACCCGCGGCAGAAGTTCAATCCGCTGGTGCGGCTGGACTCCGTCAACGGCGGACCCGTCGACGACGCCAGGAACCGTCCCGAGTTCGGCAAGCTGACCCCGCTCTACCCGAATCAGCGTCTGCGTCTCGAGACCACTCCCGACCGGCTGACCACCCGCGTCATCGACCTGATCATGCCGATCGGCAAGGGCCAGCGCGCGCTCATCGTCTCCCCGCCCAAGGCGGGCAAGACCATGATCCTGCAGAGCATCGCCAACGCGATCACCGTGAACAACCCCGAATGCCACCTCATGGTGGTGCTGGTCGACGAGCGACCCGAGGAAGTCACCGACATGCAGCGCTCGGTCAACGGTGAGGTCATCGCCTCCACCTTCGACCGGCCGCCGTCAGACCACACCGCGGTCGCCGAGCTGGCCATCGAGCGCGCCAAGCGTCTCGTCGAGCAGGGTAGGGACGTCGTCGTATTGCTCGACTCCATCACCCGGCTCGGACGTGCCTACAACAACGCGTCGCCTGCCTCGGGCCGCATCCTCTCCGGTGGTGTCGACTCGACGGCGCTGTACCCGCCGAAGCGCTTCCTCGGCGCGGCCCGCAACATCGAGGACGGTGGCTCGCTGACGATCATCGCCACGGCCATGGTCGAGACCGGATCGACCGGTGACACGGTGATCTTCGAGGAGTTCAAGGGCACCGGCAACGCCGAGATCAAGCTCGACCGCAAGATCGCCGAGCGTCGCGTGTTCCCCGCGGTGGACGTCAACCCGTCCGGTACCCGCAAGGACGAGTTGCTGCTGTCCAGCGACGAGTTCGCCGTGGTGCACAAGCTGCGGCGCGTGCTGTCGGGACTCGACTCGCACCAGGCCATCGACCTGTTGATGAGCCAGTTGCGCAAGACGAAGAACAACTACGAGTTCCTGGTGCAGGTCTCCAAGACCACGCCCCAGAACATGGACTCCGACTAAGAGTCGAATCGCGAGGACCCCCGCACGCCCATCATCGGGAGGCGGGGGTTTCCTCGTCTCGGGGTCAGTCCAGCGCCGGGTCGGCCCGGAGGCCGGGCATGACATAGCGACGGACGTGCTCGAGCACCGCGTCGTGGTCGGCCGGGTCCAGTCGCTGGCCAGGCACCGTTGCCAGCGAGAGCAGCACGCGCGCAACCCATTCCGAGGCCTCCGCGACGTCGACGTCGACGTGGATCTCTCCGCGGTCGCGCGCGGCGACGAGGTAGCGGGACCAGAAGTCGCCGAGGTCCGGCACCAAGCCCTGAACGCCTGCCCCCGCGCAGGCCGCGAAGTCCTCCGGCTCCTCCATGCGCAGCTTCATCAGCAGCGTGCCGGGGTCGGTGTACGCGGTACGGCCGTGCCGGATGCCCGCCGCGATCTGCTCGTCGAGGCCGTCGATCTGTTCGAGCATCGCGTGCGATTCCGACCAGTACGCCTCGTTGAGGCGCACGATGGCCGCCCCCAGCAGAGAGTTCTTGTCGGGAAAGTGCCGGTAGAGCCAGCCCCTGGACACCCCGGCCACCTCGGCGACCTCGGAGACCGTGGTCGAGCGAATTCCCTTGGCGCGCAAGCACACCTCGGCGGCGTCGATCAGCCGGTCGCGCACGCTCTTGGAGGCCGACCGAGGCGCAGTGGTGCTCGTCAACGGCGGCTCCTGTCAATTCGCAGCGCCACGGGGTGGCACGGATGCATTCTGCCCGTAGCCAGACGGTACCGTGTGGCAGGTCACTAGTAGACACTTTGTACATTCTGTTCACGCGAGACCGAGGTGGGCCAACGATGGCAGACACGCTCCAGCAGCTTCTTCGGACGAGGGCCGAGGTCGATTCGGTTGCCATCAGACACGGCGACCAGGTCTGGACGTGGCGCGACCACATCGCCGCCGCGAGTGCGCAGGCCGCGGCCGTCGTCGCCGCGGCGGATCCGTCGAAGCCGTTGCACGTCGGCGTGCTCATGGGCAACACCCCGGACATGCTCACCGCGCTCGCGGCCGCCGGACTCGGCGGATACGTGCTGTGTGGCATCAACACGACGCGCCGGGGTGACGCGCTGGCCCGTGACATCAACCGGGTCGACTGTCAGATGGTGCTCACCGACCCGGGCCACATGGAGTTGCTCGACGACCTGGACCTGCCAGGGGTCACCGTGATCGACGTGTCGACCGACGACTGGACTGCGCGGCTCGGCGCGGCGCCGACCCTGGTGCCCCACCGCGACGTCGCGCCCGACGACACGTTCATGATGATCTTCACCTCCGGGACCAGCGGCGAGCCCAAGGCCGTCGAGGTATCTCACGCCATGGTGCTGTTCGCAGGCAGCGCACTCGTCGAGCGCTACGGCCTCGACGCCTCCGACGTCTGCTACCTGGCGATGCCGCTGTTCCACTCGAACGCCGTCTACGCGGGCTGGAGCGTTGCGCTCGGCGCCGGTGCGGCCATGGTCCCCGCGGCCTTCTCGGCGTCCCGCTTCCTGCCGGACGTCCGCCACTATGGGGCCACCTACATGAATTACGTGGGCAAGCCGCTGGCCTACATCCTCGCGACGGCCGAACAGCCCGACGACCGCGAGAACCCACTGCGCATCGCGTTCGGCAACGAGGCCGCCGACCGTGACATCGAGGAGTTCGGCCGCCGCTTCGGCTGTGCGGTCTGGGACGGCTTCGGCTCGACCGAGACCGCCGTGATCATCACCCGACCCGACGACTGCCCACCCGGCTCGATCGGCAAGGGCTTCCCCGGCGTCGCCATCTACGACCCGGAGACCGTCCTCGAGTGCGAGATCGCGCAGTTCGACGAGACGGGTGCGCTGCGCAATGCCGACGCAGCGACGGGGGAGCTGGTCAACACCAGCGGCAGCGGGCTGTTCCGCGGCTATTACAAAGACCCCGGCGCGACCGACCAGCGGGTGCGCCACGGAATGTACTGGTCTGGTGACCTCGCCTACCGGGATGCCGAGGGGTGGATCTACCTGGCGGGCCGCACGGCCGACTGGATGCGCGTGGACGGCGAGAACCTCACCACGGCGCCGATCGAGCGGATCCTGTTGAGGCTGAACGCGATCAGCCGGGTGGCCGTCTATCCCGTGCCCGACGAGTACGTCGGCGACCAGGTGATGGCGGCGATCGTGCTGCGCGACGATGCCGAGCTGACCCCCGCGGCATTCGAGGAGTTCCTCAAGGCCCAGCGGGATCTCTCCCCGAAGGCATGGCCCCGCTACGTCTGGATCGCCGAGGACCTGCCGAGCACGGCCACCAACAAGATCCTCAAGCGTGAGCTGATCACCAGGGGAGTCGATCCGGCGGGCCGCACGGTGTGGAAGCGCGACGGCACGGAGTTCTTCGACGCGGCGGGCCACGTGTCGGCCACGCCTGCCGAGGTCACTGGTACGGGTCGCTGACTTCGTGCAGCGACATCAGCATCGTCCGTAGTTGCCGGTAGGCCGTTGCGCCGAATTGGCTGCGCCACTCGTCTTCGATCTTGGTCACCTCGGCCGCCGCTGCGGCACAGAGTTTCCTGCCCCTTGCGCTGAGCGCGACCAGGCGCGCTCTGGCGTCGGCAGGGTCGGGTCGGCGCACGACGTAGCCGCTGCGTTCGAGCTCGTCGATCAGCGCACCTGCGGTCTGCTTGGTCACACCAGCCTGCTCGGCGAGGTCGGTGATGCGAATGCCTTCAGGGCTCAGCCGCTGCGCGGTGCGACACTGCGCGACCGTCACGTCGTCGAAACCTGCCGCCCGAAGGGCATCCATGACCTTGGTCTCAGCGGCCCGGTGGACGACGAACAGAAGTGTTGCGGTGCTGGGCGGTTCGGTCACGACTTCCAATCCTAGCTTGCTTTAGTACGGTTCCCTGTCTATATTTCGTCAGTAGTACTGACTAATTGGAGGCGGCATGGATGCCGAGGCGACATGGCGGCACATCGATCAGCAGCGAGCCGACCTCGCAGACTTCCTCGAGGCGCTCACGACCGACCAGTGGGACACCCCGTCCCTCTGCGCCGGCTGGACGGTTCGCGACGTCGGCGTACACCTCACCCAGTCCGCCGCGAGCTGGCCGCGAATGGCCTGGGAAGCGGTGCGCTCGGGATTCCGCTTCAACGAGATGGCGGCTCGGGCCGCCCGCGAGGACCACAGCACGCCTGCGGAGATCGTCGCGACGATGCGCGGGATGGTCGGCGGGCGGCGACGGCCACCGGGCACCGCCGTCGCCGACCCGTTGATGGACACCCTGGTGCACGGTCAGGACATCGCGATCCCCCTCGGCATCGACCGGAAGATTCCGGTGGAACCCGCCATCGTCGCCGCCGAGCGGCTGTGGGCGATGGGATTTCCGTTCCATACCCGCAAGCGTTTCCCGGGGGTGGAGCTCGTCGCCGACGATGCGGACTTCCGCGTCGGCTCCGGCGATCGGGTGAGTGGGGCGATGTCGGACATCCTCCTGGCGCTGGCTGGACGTAACGCCGGACTGGACGGTTTGTCCGGCCCAGTGCCGACTGTCGCTCGTCGGTGACAGCGCTGGAATAGCGGCCCACCCGCGGGCGTTTAGGTCTCTGACGGCTGACCTGGCATAATCGACCGTCGACACCTCGGTTCCGGTTCACGTCTGAAGACTCAGGTCAGAAATTCAGGCGACCCGGCGGCCACCCAACGAAGAGGACCAAGATGAGATCGGGTATTCACCCCAATTACGTAGAGACCACCGTGGTCTGCGGCTGTGGCAACAGCTTCCAGACGCACAGCACCAAGGAGAGCGGCCAGATCACGGTCGAGGTCTGCTCCCAGTGCCACCCGTTCTATACCGGCAAGCAGAAGATCCTCGACAGCGGCGGCCGCGTCGCCCGCTTCGAGAAGCGCTACGGAAAGCGCGCCGGGGCCGCCGAGAAGGCCGCAACCGACAAGTAGTCAGCTGATCGGCGCCCGTTCTGTCGCATTCGTGATGGGCGGGCGCCGATTGCGTTTCTGCGACTGTCCGGCACTGCGTCACACCGAAGCGTTCTTCAAAGGAGGGCACGATGGCGAGCACCGACGCTGCCACCAGGGTTGACGCGCTCCTGGCCGAGCACGCCGACCTCGAGCGCCAGCTCTCGGACCCGGCGCTGCACGCCGACGCGGGCGCCGCCCGCAAGGTGGGGCGCCGTTTCGCGCAGCTGTCACCGATCGTGTCCACCCACCGCAAGCTGGAGACTGCGCGCGGTGATCTGGAAGCCGCGCGGGAACTCGCGACAGAGGATGCGTCGTTCGCTGCCGAGGTGCCCGAACTGGCCCACCGTGTCGACGAACTCGAGACTCGGCTGAGTGACCTGCTGGCGCCACGAGACCCGCACGACGCGGATGACGTCGTGATGGAGGTGAAGTCGGGGGAGGGTGGCGAGGAGTCGGCACTGTTCGCCGCTGACCTCGCCCGGATGTACATCCGGTACGCCGAACGGCACGGTTGGAACGTGACGGTGCTCGACGAGACCTTCTCCGACCTCGGCGGCTACAAGGACGCCACGCTCACGATCGCCAGCAAGGGAGACGCGGCCGACGGCGTCTGGTCGCGTCTCAAGTTCGAAGGTGGCGTTCACCGGGTGCAACGGGTGCCGGTCACCGAGTCTCAGGGCCGCGTGCACACGTCGGCCGCGGGCGTGCTGGTGTACCCGGAGCCCGAGGACGTCGCTGCGGTGCAGATCGACGAGTCGGATCTGCGGATCGACGTCTACCGGTCCTCCGGCAAGGGCGGCCAGGGCGTCAACACCACCGACTCGGCGGTCCGCATCACGCACCTGCCCACCGGCATCGTCGTCACCTGCCAGAACGAGCGTTCGCAGCTGCAGAACAAGGCCCGCGCCATGGTGGTGCTGGCGGCCAGGTTGCAGGCTCTCGCCGAGGAGCAGGCCTCTGCTGACGCTTCGGCGGACAGGGCAAGCCAGATCCGGACCGTCGACCGCAGTGAGCGCATCCGCACCTACAACTTCCCCGAGAACCGGATCACCGATCACCGCATCGGGTTCAAGGCGCACAACCTCGACCAGGTTCTCGACGGCGATCTCGATCCGATGTTCGACGCGCTCGCCGCCGCCGACAAGCAAGCCAGGTTGCAGGAGACATGACACGCCTGCGGCGGGCCATCGACGAGGCCGCCGGCACGCTAGCGCAGGCAGGAGTCGACAGCGCACACGTCGACGCCGAACTCCTCGCCGCGCACACCGCCCGGGTCGACCGCGGCCTGCTGGCGTTCCACGAGCCGGACGAGCGCTTCTACGACAGCTACCGGAACGTCGTCGACGCTCGGGCGCGCCGGATCCCCCTGCAGCACCTGACGACTTCGGCCGCCTTCGGAACGGTCGTCCTCGAAGTGGGGCCAGGCGTATTCATCCCCCGCCCGGAGACCGAGTCGCTGTTGGAATGGGCTCTTGGGCAACGTCTTTCGCCAACGCCGGTGATCATCGACCTGTGCACCGGGTCCGGGGCGCTCGCCGTCGCACTCGCAGACGGCAGTCCACGCGCTCACGTCGTCGCCGTCGAGGACTCCGCCGATGCGCTGAGGTATGCCCGACGCAACTGCAAGGGCCGCGACGTCGAACTGATCGACGCCGACGTCACGGATCCACGGCTGCTCGGCGAGCGCGACGGTACCGTCGACCTGGTGGTGTCGAACCCGCCCTACATTCCCGACGGCGCGGCCCTGGAACCCGAAGTGGCCGAACACGAACCGGCCCACGCCTTGTTTGGCGGCCCCGACGGAATGCGGGTCATCGGTCCGATCGTGACGCTGGCTGCCCGTCTGCTTCGCCCCGGCGGCTTCGTGGGCGTCGAACACGACGACGACACCGCGGCATTGACCGTCGACCTCTTCGAATCCTTTGGCGCCTTCACCGAGGTGACGTCACGGCGGGACCTCGCCGGTCGCCCCCGGTTCGTCACGGCGACGCGGACGGGTTCAGGCTAGGAATCATGACTTACCAGCGAGAAGCGGAGCGGGATCGCGCATGACTTACCAGCGAGAAGCGGAGCGGGATCGCGCATGACTGAGATATTCGACTGCGCGGATGCGGGACAGCGGCCCATCGGCATCGCGTCGGCGATCAGCGCGCTCAAGGGGGGGCGGCTCGTGGTGCTGCCCACCGATACCGTCTACGGCATCGGTGCCGACGCCTTCGACGGTGCCGCCGTGGCGGCGCTGTTGTCGGCCAAGGGACGCGGTCGCGACATGCCCGTGCCCGTGCTCGTCGGGTCATGGCACACCATCGACGGTCTGGTGTACTCGGTGCCCGAGTCCGCCCGTCAACTCATTCGTGCGTTCTGGCCGGGAGCGTTGAGTCTCGTCGTTCAGCAAGCTCCGTCCCTGCAGTGGGACCTCGGCGACGCGGCGGGCACGGTGATGCTCCGTATGCCGCTGCACCCAGTGGCGATCGAGCTCCTGCGCGAGGTCGGCCCGATGGCGGTGTCGAGCGCGAACATCTCCGGCCACGCCGCCGCCGTGACGGCCGCCGATGCGCGCGATCAGCTCGGTGACCTCGTCGAGGTCTACCTCGAGGCGGGGCCGTCGGCCCAGGGCTCGGCGTCGACGATCGTCGATCTCACCGGTGCGCAGCCGCGGGTGCTGCGGGAGGGGCCCGTCACGTCGGCGGCCATCGCCGACGTCCTCGGACTCGAGGCCGAGACGCTGACGGCCTGACGCCGAAACTCTCGCCAGCGAACGTCGGCGTGGCGAGGACGTCGTGGGTCTCAGGTCGGTCCAGTACATTTCACCGCGTGGAAGGCCTGCTCGCATTGTCGGACCGCGGTGCTGGCGTCCCCTTGCGGGAACTTGCGCTGGTCGGGCTGACCGCGGCGATCATCACGTACTTCGCCACGGGCTGGGTGCGCGCGCTGGCCACCCGGCTCGGCGCCGTCGCCTACCCGCGTCAGCGTGACGTCCACGTGCAGCCGACGCCGCGCATGGGCGGACTCGCGATGTACATCGGCATCGTCGCCGCCGTTCTGCTGGCGTCGCAGCTGCCCGCACTGACACGAGGCTTCGTGTACTCGTCGGGCATGCCTGCCGTGGTCGTGGCGGGCGGGCTGATCATGGCGATCGGGCTGATCGACGACAGGTGGGGTCTCGATGCCCTCACGAAGTTTGCAGGCCAGATCACCGCCGCCAGCGTGCTGGTCACCATGGGTGTGGCGTGGAGCGTGCTCTACATCCCGATCGGCGGCGTTGGCACCATCGTGCTCGACCAGGTGACGTCGATCCTGCTGACGCTGGCGCTGACGGTGTCGATCGTCAACGCGATGAACTTCGTCGACGGACTCGACGGACTCGCCGCAGGTCTTGGCCTCATCACGGCGGCGGCCATCTGCATCTTCTCCATAGGTCTGCTTAGGGACCACGGCGGCGACGTGCTGTTCTACCCGCCGGCGGTGATCTCGGTGGTGCTGGCAGGCGCCTGCCTCGGCTTTCTGCCACACAACTTCCACCCGGCGAAGATCTTCATGGGTGACTCTGGCTCGATGCTGATCGGCCTGATGCTGGCGGCGGCGTCGACGACCGCTGCCGGTCCGATCTCTCAGAACGCCTACGGGGCGCGGGACGTCTTCGCATTGCTCTCGCCGTTCCTGTTGGTCGTCGCGGTGATGTTCGTGCCCGCCCTCGACATGTTGCTGGCCATCGTGCGTCGCACTCGCGCCGGCCGCAGCCCCTTCAGTCCGGACAAGATGCATCTGCACCACCGGCTGCTGCAGATCGGCCATTCGCACCGGCGTGTGGTGCTACTGATCTACCTATGGGTGGGCATCGTCGCGCTCGGTGCTGCGAGCACCATCTTCTTCGACCCTCGGCACAGCGCTGCGGTGATGCTCGCGGCGATCGTGGTCGCCATCGTCATCACCCTCATTCCTCTGCTGCGACGGGGTAGAGAAGTTCCCAGCGAGCTGTCAGACTAGGCAGTACGACGCAAAGTAGTAGGACCCGGTTTAGGCCCGCCTACCATGTGGTACGGTGCTGGCAGAACCCGAAAAACCTCGCGGGTTGCCGGCCCGGCCCATCGGTTTGCACAAGCCGATCGGCGCCGATGTACGACCGACAAAGGGAGCTACCCCTTGGGTGATTCCAGCGCGATTGACGCCCTCCGATACGCTCGGGCGGCACGCACCGGATCATCGCTCGTCAAAGGGGACAGCTTCCGTGAAAGCGTGGATTGAAGGTGAGTCAGTGACGACGCCAGCGCAGGACGCGCCGTTGGTGTTTCCTTCCGTGGCCTTCCGGCCGGTGCGCCTCCTCATCGTCTCCGTGGCACTCACCGGACTGGCACTGCTGGCGTCCGGGTTGACCGGTCACATCTTCTTCGGGGCCTTCTTCGGCGTCGGCCTCGGCCTGGGTTTGCTCAATGCGATGTTGGTTCGCCGTGCCGTCGAGTCAATCACGGCCGAGGACCATCCGCTCAAGAAGAAGATGGTGGTCAATTCGATGACGCGTTTGTTGGTCATTACCGCCATCGGGTTGACCATCGCCATTGTGTTCAAGAAGCATGACGGACTCGCCGTGCTGTTCGGACTCGCGATCTTCCAGGCGGTGCTCGTGATCAGCACCAGCATCCCCGTGATGAAGAAGCTCCGCGCCGACGGTCTGGACGTCGTGGAATCGGAATCGAAGGATAGAGCTGACGGCTAATGATTGAGACTGTTTCCGCCGAGGCGGCGATCCACGTCGGGGTCCACGAACCCCTCTGGCATCTGTTCGGCATGACGATCAACGGTGACACCGTGATCAGCACGTCGATCGCCGCGGTCATCGTGATCGCGTTGGCTTTCTTTCTGAAGTCCAAGGTCACCTCCACCGGAGTTCCAGGCGGAGTGCAGCTGTTCTTCGAGGCCATCACCATTCAGATGCGCCAGCAGGTCGAGGCGGCGATTGGCATGAAGATCGCACCTTTCGTGCTGCCACTGGCAGTCACCATCTTCGTGTTCATCCTGGTGTCGAACTGGCTCGCGGTTCTGCCCGTGCAGTACGGCGGGTCCGACGGTGCGGCAGGCGAACTGATCAACGCCCCGGCGGCCGACATCAACTATGTGCTGGCCCTCGCCGCGTTCGTGTTCATCTGCTACAACGCCGCGGGCGTCTGGCGTCGTGGCGCGTGGGGCCACGCGAAGAAGCTGGTCAAGGGCCACGTCACCCTCATGGCCCCGATCAACGTCATCGAGGAGCTTGCCAAGCCGATCTCGCTGGCGCTCCGGCTCTTCGGCAACATCTTCGCAGGCGGCATCCTCGTCGCGCTCATCGCTATGTTCCCCTGGTACATCCAGTGGGCACCGAATGCCATCTGGAAGACGTTCGACCTGTTCGTCGGTCTGATCCAGGCGTTCATCTTCGCACTGTTGACGATCCTGTACTTCAGTCAGTCAATGGAGCTGGATCACGAAGAAGACGAGAAAGCGCACCACTAGAAGCCTGTACGACCCCGTACGACCAGCAGTCCTGGTGGCACCACCACCAGTTACCAAGGAGGAATAAGGAATGGATCCAAACGCCCTCATCACGGCCGGTGCTCTCATCGGCGGTGGATTGATCATGG
>NZ_JAVROT010000191.1:0-22904 GCF_032162605.1 Mycobacterium sp.
GGAAATAGGAAGGCCGGTACTCCTTCTGCGCTGGTGGCCGCGGTCCGGGGCGACGTCTTTGTCGGCGTACATCCCGGTGTCTCTCACTAGATCGCTGAGGTGCCGCCGTCGACAACCAACTCCGTGCCGTTGACATAACTCGAGTCTTCCGAGGCGAGGAACAAAGCGGCCGACGCGATCTCCTCAGGGCGACCCATCTCTCGCCGCGGGATAACGGACTCGAACTGCACCTTCTGCTCCTCGGTCATCACCTGCGCCAACGCCGCCGTGCCAACCTGGCCGGGGGTCAGCACGTTCACTCGGATCTTCCTGTCCCTCAACTCCGACACCCACACACGTGCGTAGCCGGGTAGCACGGCCTTGCTTCCCGCGTACACACTCCAATTGGGGTAGCCCCGCAGCGATGCGTTCGACCCGGTCATCAGGATCGAGCCGCCGTCGTTGAACAGTGGCAGCGCCTTCTGGACCGTGAACAGTGTGCCGCGTGCGTTCAGCCAGAAGGCGTCATGGAAGTCCTCCTCGGTGATCTCGCCGAGCTTGCTCTGCTTGCCCACCCCGGCGCTTGCCCACAACACGTCGATCGCGCCCTTTTCCTGCTTGACCGTGTCGAACAAACGGTCCAGATCGTCGAGGTCGGCCGAATCGCCCTGCACGCCGGTCACGTTCCGCCCGATCAGTTCGACGGCTTCCTCCACCGCGTCCTTCCGTCGGCCCGTGATGAAGACGTGAGCTCCTTCGTCAACGAACAACTTGGCGCCGGCCAGCGCCATGCCACTTGTCGCGCCGGTGATTACCGCGACCTTGCCATCGAGTTTTCCCACGATCACTCCATTCATTCGATAGTGCCGATGTTATGTACACCGAACTGCATACTTAACGTATCGAACGGTTCGGGGGAATGCAAGCTATGCACACCGATCGGTACCCAACTGGGCTACGCTGGGTGTATGACGGAGTTGGAGAAGGGACCGAAAGGCCTGCGCCGCGGCCGGGGCGCACGAGAGCGCATCCTCGGCGCTTCACGACAACTGTTCCGCGATCAAGGCATCAACGGCACCGGCCTGGACCAGCTCTGCGCGGTGGCCCAGGTGTCCAAGCGCACGTTTTACCAGCACTTCACCAGCAAGGACGAGCTGATCGCCGAACACCTACGCCGGTTCGATCCCGACATCGCGCCCGAGGTGTTCGACCGCGCCGACCTCACACCTCGCGAACGGCTCCTCGCCACCTTCGACATCCACGCGCCCCTGTGCCCGTTCATCGCGGCGGCCGTCGAAATCCACGACCCGGGCCACCCCGCACGCGTGCACGCCCGCGACTACAAGAAGGCCTTTGCCGCGCGGCTCACCGAAACCGCGCGCGAGGCCGGCGCCACCAACCCCGAACAGCTCGGCGAACAACTGGCGCTGCTCTTGGATGGCGCTTCGGCCCGCAACCGAGTCCTCAACACCGAAACCTTCGCCACCGCCGCCGCCATCGCAGTCCTCCTCATCGACAACGCCATCCCCACCGCAGCGGCACCGCCCGACGCAGGCGGGAACCCGTCAGCCGGGACGGAGCCGCGCGCCGGCTCGCATCCGTTGGTCAGCCCGGCTGAAGTGCTCACCTCGCTAAATAGCTGACCTTCCTTGCGGTGTCTCGTTTTTAGAGAAACGATAAATCCCTCAGGGCACACTCCCCCTCGACTTCTGAGCGTCGCTGCTAGTCCGAGACAAGCTGCGGGACAGGAACTTCCCGCACCGAAAAGAGGTCGATGTCGCTGGTGGGAGACATCCGTCCAGTCGCAGCCGCGCTGCCCCGGGCGCTCAACCAGCCGGATCGCCGCCGCACCGGCCACCGAAAGTGCCTCACCAGGGCCGATACCCGACTCGTTGCGGGAACGGGAATTCTCGTCCGCCATCGCCGATTAGTAGCGAGTGACTTTGCACCCCACCGGATCTGGGCCGAGAATCGGGGTCTGGGAGCTGCCCCAGCAGCGACGTCACCGCATCTGAATCGAGCATCGTCCGAGGTCGGGGATATGTCACGTCCTGTGCGGGAGGCTGGACGGAATGTTGAGGATCGTCAAGGATCAGGTCGAGCCTGGCGTCGACAGCTTGAACCACAACTAACGGACGCTTCCCACATTCAGTAGCGACACTTATGTCGCTAAGTGTCGCTATCATGATGCCATGGCGACACTTGCCCCGATCACCTATGACACGTTGCGCTGGACGCCGAGTTCTGAGAGCCCATACTCCCGATCACGCCGAAGCGGGTCCTACCAGGCGGCCATCCCACCCTCTATCGCCGACCTGGACCTCGCGCTGGCACCCAGCGCGCTCGCCGACATGGAAGACGCCAGCCACGACATCACCCGCTTCGACGCTGAACTCGGCGGCGAGATCGCACCGTTCGCCGCCGTGCTGCTGCGATCGGAATCGGCAGCCAGCTCCCGCATCGAGAACCTCACGGCCTCGGCGCGATCGATCGCCGAGGCGGAGCTGCCCGGCGGGAAGGGGAAGCCGAACGCAGAACAAATCGTCGCCAACACCGCTGCCATGACCGCGGCGCTCGCACTGTCGGACACCGTCGATGCCGCAGCCATTCTGGCGATGCACGCTGCGTTGATGGGAGGCCAGCCGCGTCACACCCCGGGACAATGGCGAACCGAGCAGGTGTGGATCGGCGGAGGCAACAGTCCGCTGTCGGCACAGTTCGTCCCGCCCAGTCACACCCGCGTGCCCGCCGCCATCGACGATCTAATGACCTTCGCCGCTCGCGACGACGTTCCCCTGTTGGCCCAGATCGCCGTGGCGCACGCACAATTCGAGACCATCCACCCGTTCACCGACGGCAACGGTCGCACCGGCCGCGCCCTGGTGCAGGCCATGTTGCACAACAAGGGCCTCACTCGACAGGTCACGGTGCCGGTCTCAGCGGGGCTGCTCGCCGACACCGACGGATACATCGCCGCGCTCACCGCGTACCGCCACGGCGATGCCACACCCATCGTCGAGCGGTTCGCCGAGGCGAGTGCTCGGGCGACCACCAACGGCCGGCAACTGGTCACCGAACTGCGGGAGATTCGGGAGAGCTGGAACGACAGGATCACCGCCCGCGCCGACTCGGCGGTGTGGAAGGTCGCCGACCTGCTCACCCGGCGCCCGGTCATCAACGCCGTGCTGGTGCGTGACGAACTGGGCATCCGGACAGATCACCCACGCCGCTACCTCGGTCCGCTCACCGACGCCGGGATCCTCGTCGAGTTCACCGACCGGGCCCGCAACCGCGCCTGGCGCGCACCCGACGTGCTCGTCGCGCTCGACGGGTTCGCCGAGCGGGCGGGCCGACGAGGTTGATGGTCGGTCGGTCGGCCGGCCGGCCGCTGGTCAGTGGGTCTCGCGCGACGACGGCATGAACACCGACCGCTCGATCGGCGTAGTGCTCGGCGTCCGCCACGCTGATTACGTGGACCTCGCCGTCGTCGTCGTCGGCCACGACTGCAGCACCGACCACCGCCAGCGTTTCCAGCTCCGCCCCACCAGCCACACGGGGGTTCGGGTTTCGTGCTCGGAGTAGTACTCACCGAGACCGCTGTTGGCGCGCTGGAGATCCCGGCCGGCGCGCTCAGATGTGGTGGCGGTGTCGATGTAGTAGTTGATCGACCACCGCTTCAGCTTCGAGATTGTCAACAATGGCCTACTCGCTCACGGCCCGGGGAGTGGACGCATCTGCTGCGCCACAACCATTCTCGCACCCTTGTGCAAATGTGCCGATGCACTTTCTTGAGGGTGGCGGTTAGAGGCAGATATTCGTATGTACTTGGTATAAAACGGTTTTGGGATTCGATGGGAATGAGTGAGTGAGCTATGGGACTTAAATGAAAAGGGATTGGGTGTCGATGAGAATGGTTGAGATGGCGTCTTTGACGCGAGCGCGTTTCGCCGCGCCGACAAACCGAACGGGCGATTCGGGCCGACCAAAATAGCGGGGGTGGTGTCTGCAGGCCGACTTACAGTTGGATTACCCGAACTGGGGCGGACCGATGAGGAAGTGACCGCCATGGACGAGAACACAGACGACAAATGGCTTACCCGCCAGGAGCTCGCCGACCGATACGGACTGCCCGTGAAAACGCCGGCCGAATGGGCATCCAAGGGAACCGGCCCGCGCTACGCCAAGTTTGGCCGACATGTGCGCTACCTGTTGAGCGATGTAATTGATTGGGAAAGGAAGCAATTCGCCCAGGACAAGCGTCATACCGCTTGAATATCATGGGTTGATGATTGCTCGGACGCTCGACGTCGACAGCGCGACTGGCGCTGTCTGGCAACAGCAGGGGTAACCCATGGCAGGCAGGCCATCGCTCAGAATCGGTGATCACGGCAAGATCACCCGGATCCGCCTTGGCAATGGGACCTGGCTGGCCAAGTGCCGCTACCGAGACCGCGACGGCGTTACTCGTATCGTGCAGCGCGTCGGGCCGCTGGACGACTACGACCAATACGGAAGCTCGCGGAGGACGCACTCAAGGCAGCGCTCGTCGAGAGACGGCTGCCAGTTCAAGACGCGATCGGCTTGGCGACGCTGGTGTCGGCGCTCGTTCAAGAGCACCTCAAGCGTCTCGCCGAGGACGGGCGTTCGGCGCGAACTCTGGACACCTACGGGTACGCGGCTGCCAAGTTGCAAAAGTTCATCGGGGGCGTGCGTCTCGGTGAGACCACCCCCGCTCGCATCGACGCCGCGCTGCGGTCAATGCGAGCTGCGCACGGACCCGTGACGGCGCGGCAAGCCAAGACGATCCTGCACGGCGCACTTCACTTGGCGGTGATGGCGAACGTGCTCGGCAGCAATCCGGTGCGCGACGTGCAATCGATTAAATCCACGAGCCGGCCGAAAGGCGCCACGGCGTTGACTGCCCAGCAGCTCCGCAACCTACTCGACAAACTGCGGGTCTCCGAAGCGTGCCGAAACCATGACCTGGTCGATCCGATCACCCTGTTGATCGCCACTGGTCTACGGGAGTCCGAACTCCTGGGTCTGCTGTGGAGCGACTTCAACGCGGACGCCGGCACCCTGACGGTGACGGGAAAGGTAGGCCGCGCGTCGGGCCTAGGCCTCCAGCGCCAGGATACGGCCAAGAGCGAAGCGGGTCTGCGGACCCTGCCGTTGCCCCGCTTCGCCATCGACGTCCTGAAGGCACGGCGCCAACTGCCGTTCCTTGGCCAACAGCCGATGATCTTCTCGTCGACGGCCGGTACGTTCCGGGATCCGAACAACTTCAACAAGCAGTGGCGGCAGGTCCGCGACGATCTCGGCGTGCCGAACGTGACCACACACAGTTTCAGGAAATCGCTCGCGACCCTCATCGATGACAAGGGTCTCTCCGCGCGAATCGGCGCCGATCACCTCGGCCATACCAACGTGTCGATGACTCAGGACAAATACGTGAGCCGGGGCCGGGTTCACAGCCAAGTGGCCGACATGCTGGACCGGCTGGTCGATGAATCTGATGGCCAACACAACGCATAGGTGTATCCGCGTGCTTGCGCGGAGGAGTATGCGTTTCGTACTCTACAGAGATACGATTTGCGTACTCAAGGAGTGGACATGCCGCAGAGCCGCAGCACTCCGATACCGCCTGGCCTGACGCAGGCGCCGATGAAGACCATCCGCCCAAGAGATGCCAGCGGAATCTATGCCCATCCACGGGCTCAGTTGGTCCGGCTCAGTGAACGCGGACTTCTTCATCGGGTCGCCGACGGCTATTACATCGTCGTCCCGCAGGACATGGTGGGCCGTAACTGGACGCCGGGCCTGGAGGCGACAGCCGCGGGCATCGCGTCAGCAATCTACGGTCCATACGACGTCATCGTGATGGGTCCGAGCGCAGCACGGCTGCATGGGGCGATTCCCCGCGCGCTGGCCACTGCGACCATCGCCGTGCCTCGCCAGCACCGAGAGATCGAACTGTCAGATCGGCCGGCGGTCGTGCGGTTCGTCAAACGCGACACCGCCCGCCTGGACGCCGAGCTCATTGACACACCCCTGGGGGCGGCGTTGGTGACGACACCCGAACAGACCGTCCTCGACCTTGCCCATCGCCCACAACTGGGCGACGTCGAAGTCGACATTCGCTCTGCAGTGGCCGCGCTCTATGCGCGCAGCGACCAACAACGGTTGTCCATGCTCGCAACCCAACAACGGCGGACGGCGTCGCTACGGCGTGCCGAGACCTGGGCCCAGACGTGAACGGCAATGAACGCGATTTGGTGGCAGCACAATTCGGCGTGCCCACCGAACAAGTCGAGCGCGACCACCTCATTTCACACGTGCTCGCATTTCTCAGCACGACTGTTCGGAGACCGTGTTCACTTCATCGGCGGCACCGCACTGGCCCGTACGCACCTGCGGGACGGGCGACTCAGTGAGGACATCGACTTGATCGCCATCGACGATCGCAAGTCCGTAGCCGCGGCACTCGATGCCGCGCTCCCCCGTGCGTTTTCACGCACGCATGGTCGACTCACGCTGGAACCAACTCTGAGCAGCGTGGCGAGCACTCTCCCCGCAATTCTGCGATCACCGAGTGGGCTGTCCGTGAGAATCCAGCTGCTCTCCGCTCGGGATCGGGTGGTCTGGCCGTCCGAGCGACGGGCGATCGTCCAGCGCTATGACGACGCTCCCGCGGCCGAGTTGCTCGTTCCGACACTGCCCGCCTTCGCCGCGTCAAAGACGTCGACGTGGGCCGACCGGAAAGGTGCTCGCGATCTCTGGGACCTATGGGCTCTGAGCGAGCTGGGCGCAATCGACCGACAAGCCGCGGACCTCTACCGACGCTACGGTCCCACCAACCATCCGCCGACGTCACGACTGTTCACGTCCGCGCCAACCGACGCCGAATGGCAGGCCCAGCTGGCCGGGCAGACCCGCATCACGGTCTCTGCGCACCAGGCCGTCATAGCCGTGCGGGAAGCCTGGCGCGCGGCCGTCGCACCTATAAACGATGAATAAACGATGACTCGGCGAGACTGATCTTGAAAAACAGCCTCTGACGTAGGGCGACTGGGACTTGAACCCAGGACCAACGGATTATGAGTCCGCGGCTCTAACCAACTGAGCTACCGCCCCCTGGCGCGTGTGCGCGGCCACTATGGTCGCACGAGCCTGCCGGCGCCCGTCGCCGGCGATATCCGAACGCCGATCATGCTCAACCTCGTCGGATTAGGCTCCGACGGTGATCCGCTTCCTGTTGCGCGTCGTCGTCTTCCTCGGATCCTCGGCGATCGGACTGCTGGTGGCGTCGTGGCTGGTGCCCGGCGTGACCGTTCGGCCGCTCGCCTTCATCACCGCCGTGGTCATCTTCACCATCGCCCAGGCGATCCTCTCGCCGTTCTTCCTGAAGATGGCCAGCCGCTACGCGTCGGCGTTCCTCGGCGGCATCGGCTTGGTGTCCACGCTGGCGGCGCTGATCCTCGCGTCGTTGCTCACCCACGGGTTGAGCATCCGCGGCATCGGATCGTGGGTGGCCGCCACGGTCGTGGTGTGGCTCGTCACCGCGGTGGCGACGCTGGTGCTGCCGATGCTGATCCTGAAGAAGAAGGTCGGCTAGCCGTACACGGGCTGGCCGTCCAGCCCCAGGAAGTACCGCTCGGTCCCCTCCTCGACGCGCGGCGCGTCACCGCCCAGCGCGACCGCGATCTTGTTGGCCGCGTTGCGCATCACGTCGAGGGTGATCTCGAAAGCCTCGGCATCGGAGAAGTGCATACGCACTCCCGCGGCGACGTCTGGATCGATCTTCGACGGTCTCCAGATCAACGCGTCGACGTAGCGCAGCGCGGCCTTCTGACGCTCGTCGAGCAGAACGGACGACTCATACCGTTCGATGTCGGAGTACAGCGACTCGGTCCCGCCGGCGTCGAGGGCTGCACCCTCGCGCAGTGACTTGCACAGGCGGCAATTGTGCTGCACCGCGCCGCGCAGTCGCACCACCTCGGTCGTGACGGGATCCAGGGTGCGCAGAGCGCCGACCATCGGCGCGAACTGATTGAGCAGCAGGTCGACTGGATCCGTGTCGCGGTCCCACACGACGGGCTCGACGACGGGCGCGAAGCCGAGCGCGGTCAGGCCCTCCCGAACACGCGGCACGAAGTCGGCGATGAAGATCAAGGCAGCCATGCGGAATGCCTTGGTGCCCAACGCCGTCATGAACGCGGCGCGCTGCTCCGAGCTGATCACCGAAACGTCGACGGCGAACTGCTCGGCGAACTCGGCGACCAACGGATCGTCGTCGGCGTCACCCTGAGCAATCAGGGGTGGCAACGACAGCGCCTCAGCGCAGACCGTCCGCACCAGTGCGTTGAGGCCCGCATCGCCCTCGGGCGAGAGCGCCATCAACCGCGTCAGCATGCCGTACAACTGGTCGTCGTCCATACCGCGATTATTGCGCCTGACTCACCGAGGACATGTGGAAGTCGGGAATCCGCAGCGACGGCATCCTCGCGCGGGTGGCCCAGTCACCCCACTCCCGAGGCAGCGTGGTCTCACTGACTCCGGCCTCGGTGGCGCGACGCAGCAGGTCCAGCGGGCTCTCGTTGAAACGGAAGTTGTTGACGGCGCCGGTGACCTGGCCGTCCTCGATGAGGTACACACCGTCGCGGGTCAGACCCGTCAGCAGCAGCACGGCGGGATCGACCTCGCGGATGTACCACAGCGTGGTCAGCAGCAGGCCGCGCTCGGTGCGGCGGATCATGTCGGCCAGACCCGCCCAGCCTCCGGTCATCAACATGTTTTCCGCTGGCACGGCGACGGGGACGTCGAACTCCGCCGCCGCCGCCCGAGGGTAGGCCAGCGCGTTGATCGCGCCATCGCGAATCCAGTCGGTCCGACCGATGTCCATGCCATTGTCGAACACCGACACCCGCTCCGACGAGCTCGTCGCCGCCACGAACGGCGACGACTGCAGGCCCGATGCGGCCGGGTCCGAGTACAGCGTCAACCCAAGGTCGGTGAGCTTCTCCCCCACTCGCGTACCGCCCGGCGCGGACAGCGCGGTGCGGCCCTCCTGCGCACCGCGACCGTCCATGGACCAGCCGAGGTAGATCATCATGTCGGCGACCGTCGACGGCGGCATCAACGTCTCGTAGCGGCCGGCGGGCAGTTCGATGCTGCGGTCCGCCCAGCCCAGCCGGGTCGACAGTTCCTCGAGCATGGAATCGGTTGGCACGTCGACGAAGTCGGGTGTCCCGACGCCCACCCAGGCGCTGGCGCCATGGCGCTTGGCGTTGATCTCCACCGACCCGGTCGGCTGGGTGTAGCGCCGACGCAGGCCGCTCGAGGTGGCCAGGAACGTCGTCTCCAGCTCGTGGCGGGCGAAGCCGTACAGGCGGTCGCTGCCACGAAACGCGCTCGCCAGGCTCTTCGCCACTTCGGCGAAGGCATAGGCCGCGGTCTCGGGAACGGGCGCATCCCAGTCGTACGGGGTCTCGGTACCTGCCAGCGTCGGCGCGTTGTCACGCGCCTCCGGAGCCGAGCGGGCAGCCTCCTGCGACGCGGCCACCAGTGCGGCGACCGCCGTGGGATCGACCTCGCTGGACTTCACGGAGCCGACGTGTGCGCTCTTACCTTGGCGGACAATCGATATCACGGTCGTGTCTCGACTGAGAGATTCGCCGTTGGTGGTCATCGAGTTGCCCGCCCACCGCAGCGATGCCGTCGCCCGGTCGGTGACCAACACGATCGTCTCGTCGGCTCCACCGCGACGCGCAGCCTCAGCCAGGACGATCCCGACGACCTCCGGTGCCCTGATCATCGGCGCCTGCTCGATTCGACCTCTTCGCTGGTGCTCATCGACCGGCCTCCTCCCGGGTGTTCAGCACGTTGATCCCGCGGAAGAGTGCCGACGGGCAGCCGTGACTGACCGCCGCCACCTGCCCGGGTTGCGCCTTGCCGCAATTGAACGCGCCACCGAGGCGCCACGTCGACGGCCCTCCGACCGCTTCCATCGCCCCCCAGAAGTCCGTCGTGGTGGCCTGGTAGGCGACGTCGCGCAGCTGCCCATCGAGCCGCCCGTCGCGAATCCGGTAGAACCGCTGGCCGGTGAACTGAAAGTTGTAGCGCTGCATGTCGATCGACCACGACTTGTCCCCGACGACGTACACGCCGTCCCGCACGCGGGCGATCAGGTCGTCGGTGCTCAGATCCTCGACGCCCGGCTGCAGAGACACGTTGGCCATCCGCTGGATCGGCACGTGGTGCGGCGAATCGGCGTACGAGCAGCCGTTCGACCTGGCCTCACCGAGTCGCGGCGCGAACACCCGGTCGAGCTGGTAGCCCACGAAGACGCCGTCGCGCACCAGGTCCCACTTCTGCGCGCGGACGCCCTCGTCGTCGAATCCAATTGTCGCAAGACCGAATTCGACGGTCCGGTCGGCGGTGACGTTCATCACGGGTGACCCGTAGCGCATCACGCCGAGCTTGTCAGGCGTCGCGAACGACGTGCCCGCGTAGGCCGCCTCGTATCCGATCGCCCTGTCGTATTCGGTCGCGTGACCGATGGATTCGTGGATGGTGAGCCATAGATTGGACGGGTCGATCACCAGGTCGGTCGGTCCCGCCACCACGGTCGGCGCCTTGGTCCTCTCGGCCAGCAGGGACGGCAGTTCGGCGAGCTCCGTCGACCAGTCCCAGACGTCGTCGCCCGCGAGCACCTCCCAACCCCGCGCAGTCGGCGGAGAAAGGGTGCGCATCGTCTCGAACGAGCCCGCAGCGGCGTCGACGGCCACCGCCTCGAACGTGGGCTGCACGCGCACCCGCTGCTGGGTGATCGACGAGCCGAACGTGTCGGCATAGAAGGTCTGCTCCTTGACGGCCTGCAGGCCGGCGGAGACGTGGTCGACACCGTCGGCGGCGAGCAAGCGCCCCGAGTATTCGTCGAGCACGGCGATCTTGTCGGCGGCCGCCAGGTCGAAGGGGTCGACGCGGTAGTCCGACACCCAATGGAGGTCGGTATACACCGGCTCGGGCGCGAGCTCGATGCGCTCGGCGTTGAGCGGCGAAAGGGTGCTGGCGACGCGCACCGCACGGCGCGCGGTCTCTGCGGCCACCGACGGGTCCAGCTCGGCGTGCGATGCGAATCCCCAGGTGCCGTCCACGATGACCCGGACCGCAAGCCCGATCTCGCGGCCGACGACCGACGTCTCGAGCTCGCCGTCGCGCAGTTGGACGATCTCGGTGGTGATGCGGTGGATCCGCAGGTCGGCGTAGCTCGCGCCTGCGGACGCTGCCGCCGACAGCGCTGCGTCGGCCAGCTGGTGACGCGGCAGTGCGAGGAAGTCGGCATCAACACGTCGGCGCGCTGTCACGCCTCCACCGTAGTGGCAACGTCCTCGAGCGGGCCGGATGACCTTTAATGAGCGGGTGGGTCGCCTGCGCAATCGCAATACCGTCGTGGGCTACACACTGCTCGCCCCCAGCCTCTTCGGCGTCGTCACGTTCCTGCTGTTGCCGATGCTCGTGGTGCTCTGGCTGAGTCTTCACCGCTGGGATCTGCTGGGGTCGATCGACTATGTGGGGCTGGGGAATTGGCGGTCGGTACTGGGTGATCCGTCCTTCGGCACGTCGATGCTCGTCACCCTGATCTTCATTCTGGCCGTGGTACCCGTGCAAACGGTGCTGGGATTGTTCGCGGCGACGATGCTCGCCCGCAATCTGCCGGGTAGCGGTTTCTTCAGGACGCTCTACGTGCTGCCGTGGATCTGCTCACCGCTGGCCATCGCCGTGCTGTGGAAGTGGATCCTCGCGCCTACCGACGGCGCGTTGAGCACCGTGCTCGGGCGTCCCGTCGAGTGGCTCACCGATCCCGTCCTCGCGCTGCCCGTCGTCTCCGCGGTCACGGTCTGGACCAACGTCGGCTACGTGACGCTGTTCTTCCTCGCGGGCATCCTGGCCATCCCGCGTGAGGTGCAGGACGCGGCCCGCACGGACGGCGCCAACTCCTGGCAGCGGTTCCGGCGGATCACACTTCCGATGTTGAGGCCGACGCTGTTCTTCGTCCTCGTCACCGGAATCATCAGCGCCGCTCAGGTTTTCGACACTGTGTACGCCCTGACCGACGGCGGCCCCCTGGGCCGCACCGACCTCGTCGCCCACCGCATCTACGCCGAGGCCTTCGGCGCCGCCGCGGTCGGGCGCGCCGCAGTGATGGCGGTAGTGCTGTTCGCGCTGTTGCTCGGGGTGACGCTCGTCCAGCATCAGTACTTCCGGCGCAGGATCAGCTATGACCTCGTTTAGGCCAGGCCGGGCGGCCTCCAATGCGGCGATCTACCTGGTGCTGGCCATCCTCGCGGTGATCACGTTGGTCCCGTTCGGACTCGGCCTTCTGACGTCGTTCACCTCGGCGCGCCAGTTCAACACCTCCTCGCCGCTGTCCGTACCCGCTCCGCCGACGTTCGCGAACTACCTCGGTCTGGTCGACGCCGGATTCGGTCGGGCACTCGTGGTGACCGCCCTGATGACCGCCGTCATCCTGGTGGGGCAGCTGACCTTCTCGGTGCTCGCCGCGTATGCGTTCGCGCGGATGGAGTTCCCCGGCCGCGACACCCTGTTCTGGTTGTACGTCGCCACCCTGATGGTGCCTGCGACCGTGACCGTGGTGCCGCTGTACCTGATGATGGCCGAAGTCGGTCTGCGGAACACCTTCTGGGCGCTGGTGCTGCCGTTCATGTTCGGCTCGCCGTACGCGATCTTCCTGCTGCGGGAGTATTTTCGCACCATCCCCGCGGATCTGATCAGGGCCGCGCGCATCGACGGGGCCAACACCCTCGACGTCATCGTGCACGTGGTGCTGCCCGCCAGCCGACCGGTGCTGGTCACCTTGGCGCTCATCACCGTCGTCTCGCAGTGGAACAGCTTCATGTGGCCGCTGGTGATCACCAGCGGCGGCAAGTGGCAGGTGCTGACCGTGGCCACGGCGGGACTGCAGTCGCGGTACGACGCGCAGTGGACGCTGGTGATGGCGGCGACAACGGTTGCGATCGTTCCCCTGATCGTGGTGTTCGTCGCGTTCGGCCGCCAGGTCGTCCGCTCGATCGTGGTCACGGGGATCAAGTGATGCACCACTTCGCCGTCGAGTCTGCGCACAGATCGCGGTGTGGGCGAAGTTCGCGATCTGTGCGCAGTCTCGGCGGGAGAGCGTGGGGGTCGACGTGACGAAGCCCAAGTTCTCGACGCTGTTCGTCGGCGCGCTCGCTCTCGGACTCGCGGTGCTGCTGGCCGCCGCCGTGCTCCTCGGCGGGTCGGGCGAGCGGACCGGCAAGACGGTGGTGACGGTGCGACTGTGGGACGAACAGGTTGCGGCCGCCTACCGCGAGTCGTTCGCCGAGTTCAGCCGTGAGCACCCCGACATCGAGGTGCGCGTCAACGTCGTCGCGTACTCGTCCTACTTCGACGCCCTGCGCACCGACGTCGCGGGCGGCGGCGCGGACGACGTGTTCTGGCTGTCCAACGCCTATTTCGCCGGTTACGCCGACAACGGCAAGCTGCTCGACATCGGGAAGACCCTCGGGCCCGAGGCGGCGCGAGGCTGGGACGGGCCGGTGGTGCAACAGTTCACCCGCGACGGCGTGCTGTGGGCGGTGCCGCAGCTGACCGACGCCGGCATCGCGGTGTACTTCAATGCCGACCTGCTCAATCAGGCGGGTGTCGACCGCTCCGAGTTGTTGGGGCTGCGCTGGTCACCCGGTGGCCCCTCTGCCGGTGACACCCTTCGACCGTTGTTGGCCCGGCTGACCGTCGACGCAGACGGAAACCATGCCGACACACCTCGATTCGATCCGTCCAGGGTCAAGCAGTGGGGATACAACGCCGCCAACGACCTGCAGGGCATCTATCTCAACTACATCGGCTCGGCGGGCGGCCTGTTCACCGACGGCGACCGCTTCGCCTTCGACAACCCCGCGGCGGTTCAGGCGTTCGAGTATCTCGTCGGCCTCATCAACACCGACCACGTCGCTCCCCCTCCAGCGGATACCAATGACAACGGCGACTTCTCGCGCAACCAGTTCCTGGCGGGACGGATGGCGTTGTTCCAGTCGGGCACCTACAACCTGTCCGCGATCGCGGAGGCAGCGCCGTTCCGATGGGGGGTGACGATGTTGCCGACGGGCCCGACCGGTCGCGTCAGCGTGACCAACGGCATCGCCGCCGCAGGCAACGCCGCCTCGCCGCATCCCGACGCCGTGCGCAAGGTCCTCGCGTGGATGGGCAGCACCCGCGGCGACGGGTTCCTCGGGGCCGGGGGTGCCGCGATCCCCGCGGTGATCGCCGCTCAGCCCGCCTACTTCGACCACTGGGCGGCACGGGGCGTCGACGTCAACCCATTCTTCAAGGTGCTCGACGGACCTCGCATCGCGGCGCCGGGCGGACCTGGCTTCCCTGCCGGTTATCAGGCTTTAAGGCCGTACTTCGACGAGATGTTCCTCGGGCGTCGAGACGTGCCCGCCAGCCTCGCCGACGCGCAGGTCGCGGCGAACGCGGCGGCAGATCGCTAGGTAGTCGCCAGCGGGGTGAGCAGTTCGACCACGACCGACGCACCGCACGCGGCGACAACGACCGCCGCCGCGATGCCGTCGATCCACGTCGGCCGTGACGGCAATGCGGAGATCTGCCCGGCACCACCGCGTGCGGTGATCGCATCACCCATCTCGTCGGCGCGGCGCAGCGCCACCGTGACGGCCGCCGCGAGCAGATCGATGATCTCCCTCGACATCCGGTGTCGCCGTTCCCGGGAGGTGACGGCAGGCTCGCGCGGCCGGAGCTTGCGCGCGGCGAACAGCACGCGGAACTCGTCGATCAGCATGGGAAAGGCGCGAAGCGCCAGCGACAGCGTCACCGCCCAGTCGTCGACCGGGAGGCGCAGGAGCCGCAGCGGTCTGCCGATCTTCGCCACCGCAGGCGCGATCTCGGCGACGTTGGTGGTCCACGACACCAGGCCGCCGAGTCCGAGCAGCACGATCGAGAGAACGGTCAGGTGCAGGAAGTTGAACAGTCCGCCGAGCCCCAGGTCCACCGACCCGATGGTGAGGTGGGGACTTCCACCGGCGAACGACGCGGTCAGCGCGCCGAAGAACAGCACGCCCCACAACCAGCGCGGAACAGACGGCAACACGCCACGGGGAATGCGGGCGATCCACGCCGCCACCAACACGAGCGCGCCTACCAGCGCGATCGGCACCCACCCCGGATAGAGCGTGAGCAGGACGCCGATCGCCGCGACGGCGAGGAGCTTCGTGCCCGCCCAGAGCTCGTGGACGACAGTGCGGCCAGGCACCGGCCGCAGCAGCACGACCGGCCGTGGGGGGCGCGCGGTCGCGGTCACGCGACACCTCCGGCCGCCGTGGGCGCCGGCGTGACGGCGCCGCCTCGCAGGTGCAGCGTGCGCGGGCACAGTCCCTCGAGGCCGGAGAAGTCGTGCGAGATGACGATGACGGTCAACCCGGCGTCCCTGCGCAGTGCCGACAGCAGCCCCAACAGCCCCCGCTGACTGGCGGCATCCAAGCCGGCCAGCGGCTCGTCGAGGATCAGCACCCGCGGCGAGCGGGCCAGCAGACCCGCCAACACGACCCTGCGCATCTGGCCACCGCTGAGTTGATCGATGCGCCGCAGCCCGATGGCGGGGTCGAGGCCGACCTTGGCCAGTGCGTCGACGATCTGGGAGTGGTCGTAGTAATCCAGCCCGGAGGCCGCGGCGATCTCCATGTCCACGCGCCCGCGCATCAGCTGCAATCGGGCGGCCTGGAACGAGATCGCCACGGCGCCAACCTGATCCACCACAGGCCTGCCGTCCAGCAGGCAGGTACCGGAGGTCGGCGCCAGCAGACCCGCCATGATCCACGCCAGCGTTGACTTGCCCGATCCGTTGAGTCCGTGGATCAGCACGCCGTCGCCCTCGTTGACGACGAGGTCGACGTCACGCAGTGCGGTCGACGCCCAAGGCGTTCCCGATCCGTACTCGTGCCCGACGCCCGTCAATTCCAGCAGAGGCGACCCGTCACGGCGGGCGTGCGCACTGGTCGGCACGGGGGCGGGTGCGGTGCTGACCATCACGACGTTGTCCGCGGTGCCGCCGCTCCCGGTCAGGTCGATGATCCGATCGGCCGACTCCGCCTCGTCGTTGTAGTGCGTGATGTGCACCAACGACATTCGATGATTCTTCGTCAACCCCGACAGGACGGAGATGAGCCCCTCGCGGCCCTGCTGGTCGACCATGCTGGTGACCTCGTCGGCGATCAGTAACGCCGGTTCACGGGCCAGCGCACCCGCCACGGCGAGTCGCTGGAGCTCACCGCCGGACAGACCGCCGGTGTCGCGCTCGGCCAGCCCGTCCAGTCCGACCTCGGCGAGCAGTCCGTCCACGTCCGTGGTGGCGCCCGGCGGAAGCCCGAAGACGACGTCGTCTGCGACGCGGGTGCCGAGGACCTGGCTCTCGGGATGTTGCAGGACGACGGCGGTCCCGCCAGCCTTGCCGAGGCCGACGGCGCCGGGCCGGTCGACGGTTCCCGCGGTGGGCGAGCGCCCCGACAGAAGAAGCATCAACGTCGTCTTGCCAGACCCGTTGGGGCCGGTGACGGCGACGTGCTCGCCCGCGTCGACGGTCAAGGACACCGGGCCGAGGGCGTCGTGGTTCGCGCCGTCGTACCGGAAGCGCACGTCGCGCAGTCGGGCGGGCACCGGCCCAATGGGCGCGGGATCGTCGACGAAGTCGAGTTTGTGCACGTCCGGGACGCCGGACAGCCGCACGAGGACCCGGGACAGGGCCCACCACCCGATGAGGGTGACCATGCCGATGCTCAGGATGCTCGATCCGATGATCAGGACGGGCCAATACGTCAGCACGGTCGCGAAGTCGCCCCGCAGGCGCTGTGCGAACCCCTCGAGGCCGGAGAATCGATCGAGCATCGCGGCGATTCCGTTGGCGTTGGCGGTGAAGGACTTGAAGACCAGCTCGCGGATGCGGGAGAAGACCATCAGGAACAGGACGCCCGCCAGACCGAACAACCCGCCCGCGATCAACGCCGCGATCGTGATGGTCGGCGCGCCGCGCCCGCGGCGTTTGACGATGCCGGTCAAGCCGCCGATGTAGGCGCAGTTGAAGACCGTCATCAATCCGCCGAACCCGGCGATGAGGAAGGCGATCGTGCCTCCTGCGACAGTCGCGGCGATCAACACCCGGAAGCGGTGGCGATAGGCGAGCAGGCCCATGGGGACGGTGCCGAGCACCGAGAGTCCGGCCGCAAAGGGGACGACGACGGCGATGATGGCGGTTGCGGCGCTCAGTGCGGCCATGACTGCAGCATGTGCCAGCTCGTCGGGGTGCATCGATCCTGCCCGACGGGGTGCGCCCGAGCCGGTCCCGCTACCGCTCTGCGCCATTTCTCGATTCTGCCAGCTGTCGACCGAGAGGATTCTCAGCGCGCTGTGACCATGTCCACGGTGCGTCTGTGTTTGATCTACATAGAATTTCTATGTAAATTTGGGACATGCCCTCCTCAACTGCGACCGGCACCGCGCTCGCGGCCGATCTGTTGTCCGTGGTCGCCAGGCTCAACCGACTCGCCACCCAGCGCGTCAAGCTCGAACTGCCCTTTGCCCAGGCCCGTCTGCTGTCGACGATCGAGGACCAGGGCGCAGCCCGGATCTCCGACCTCGCAGCCTTCGATCACTGCTCGCAACCGACGATGACCACCCAGGTCCGTCGCCTCGAGGACGCCGACCTGGTGTCCCGCATCACCGATCCCGCCGACGCCCGCGCCGTGCTGATCAGCATCACGCAGAAGGGCAGGGACGTGCTGGACCGGGTGCGCACCGACCGCGGCGCGGTCGTCGACCCCTATCTGGATCGTCTCGAGGACGGCGACCGCCGGGCTCTCACCGACGCGGTCCGCGTCATGCGCGCGATCCTCGAGGACGCGCAGGAAAACCGCTGAATTCCATCGACAACTGAACCGCCAACCGAAAGAGGAGTGGCCGCCCATGTGGCGTCAACCCAAGGCCGTCTGGGCCGTCGCCTTCGCGTCCGTCGTCGCCTTCATGGGCATCGGCCTGGTGGACCCGATCCTCAAGCCGATCGCCGACAACCTCCACGCGACGCCGTCGCAGGTGTCGCTGCTGTTCACCAGCTACATGGCCGTGATGGGCGTCGCGATGCTCATCACCGGAGTGGTGTCCAGCCGCATCGGACCCAAGCGCACCCTGCTGATCGGGCTGGTGATCATCATCGCCGGAGCGGGACTGGCCGGCATGTCGGAGTCGGTGATGGGAATCGTCGGCTGGCGCGCGCTGTGGGGCCTGGGCAACGCACTGTTCATCGCGACGGCGTTGGCCACGATCGTCAACTCCGCCCGCGGCTCGGTGGCCCAGGCGATCATCCTGTACGAGGCCGCGCTCGGGCTCGGCATCGCCGTCGGGCCTCTCGTCGGCGGGGTGCTCGGCTCGATCTCTTGGCGCGGCCCGTTCTTCGGCGTCTCGGCGCTGATGGCGATCGCGCTCGTCGTCACGGTGTTCCTGCTGCCGGCGACCCCTCCCGCCGCCCGCGCCACCAGCCTGGTCGATCCCCTACGCGCGTTGAAGCACCGTGGTCTTCTGGGCGTCGGAATCACCGCGCTGTTGTACAACTTCGGCTTCTTCACGCTGCTGGCGTTCACGCCCTTCCCACTCGACATGAGCGCACACCAGATCGGCCTGATCTTCTTCGGCTGGGGTCTGGCCCTGGCCTTCACGTCGGTGGTGGTGGCGCCGCGTCTGCAGCACCGGTTCGGCACCGTGCGGGTGCTCATCCTCAACCTGCTCGCGTTCTCGCTGCTCCTCGCCGTGATGGCGGTCGGCACCGACTACCGGGCGGTGCTGGCGACGTGCGTCGTGTTGGCGGGCCTGTTCATCGGCGTCAACAACACCCTGATCACCGAGACGGTCATGAAAGCAGCCCCGGTCGAACGTGGCGTCGCGTCAGCGGCCTACAGCTTCCTGCGGTTCGGCGGCGGCGCCGTGGCACCGTGGCTGGCGGGCGTTCTCGGTGAGACGTTCAACGCGCACCTGCCGTTCTGGGTGGGCGCGGCCGCCGTGCTGTTGGGTGCGGGCGTCATGCTCGCCACGCGTCCGCACCTCAAGCACATCGACGACGAGGAGACGCCGGACGAGGAGGCGCGGGACCAAGCCGTTGCCCTCGCCGTCGGCAGCGACAGCTGAATCGAACTCGCCGACAACCGCATACGCTCCGGCGCGGTCGGGCAGACTGGGCGACCATGAGTGTGCTGACCGTGGTCTCTACCACGCTAGTGCCGGTTGCGTCCGTTCTATCGACTGCGGCCGTGGCGATTTGGACCAAGCGCATCGACGCCAGAACCAAGCGAGACGACAGGGCCCACGAGCTCGTCCTCGACTACGAGAAGCGCGCGGGGGCAGACAAGAAGGCCGTCTTGAAGTCCCTGATCTCCGCGACCCTGCACCTCAAGCGCGGAGCAGAGGGGCTCGTGGGCGCCGATGTCAGTCCCAGCGACCGGCGGGCCGAAGCCATCAGGCAGCTGTACGAATTCCGCACCCGTCTGGGTCTCGACGACGGAGTGGCCGAGCTGATGATCTACGCCGCCGAACCCGTTCGCGACCTCACCGAATTGATACTCGACGAGTGGGACCGCCAGTTCCGCGAGCACGGCTACTCGCTGGCCCAGCTTGATACGTGTAAGAAGCAGTTGGTCCAGGCAGCCGTCGACGCCCCGCCGATCGACGGCCAGTCGGTGGTCGAGGGACAGCAGAGGTGGACGGAGCTGAAGAACGAAGAAACCACGTGGCTCAAGAAACTCGGCGATGAGTCGGGCCTTGACGTCGACTCGCTGGTCGCGCTTTGCGAACGCACGCTCAAAGCTGCCCACAAAGACCTCCGTGGCGGTTACGGCGTAGAGCATTGAGTGTCCGCAGCTGAAAGGTCAACCGGGCGGCGAATCGTGGCCACACTTGGGTCCCCTTGCGCCGCCGACTGATTCGAGTGGTCGGATGGCCTGGACCAGGCGTTAGCCGACCGCCGCTCCGATGAGCATGCCGACGACGTAGGTCGCACCGATCGCGATCCCTCCGAAGGCCAGCTGCCGAACCGACCCGAGCCAGAGGGGCTTTCGCGTGAAGCGGGCCGCGACACCCCCAGCAACCAGCAGACCGACGCCACCGCACGCCAGGCCGGCCCACAGCGAAGGGAAGCCAAGAAGATACGGGAGCAGCGGGATGATGGCACCGACCGCGAACATCAGGAACGACGCGCCCGCCGCGACCCACGGTGACGGCTTCTCGCTCGGGTGGACGCCGAGCTCCTGAACCAGATGGAAGTTCAGCGCCCGACTCTCGTCGCGGTGGATCTCCTCGGTGGCCTTGACGGCAGTGTCCTCGGTGAGGCCCATGGCGACCAGCATCTCGACCAGTTCGGCCCGCTCCTCCTTCGGGTACTTGCGGAAGGAACGGCGCTCGACGCGCACCTCGGAGTCGAGTTGCTCGTTGGCCGTCGTGATCGACGTGTACTCACCCAACGCCATCGAGAACGCACCCGCGAGCAGACCTGCGACGCCGGCCAGGAGCACGGCATGCGCGCTGGCGCTGGCCGCCACACCCGCGATGAGCGCGGTGTTGCTGACCAAGCCGTCCATCGCGCCGAAGGTGGCCGCCCTCAACCACCCACCGGACACGTCCGCATGGCGGTGGTCGATCTGGTGCGGTAGGCCGGCCATGGGCTGGGCGGAATCCTCCTCGGTCATGGCGTCGATTCAACGCCCGCCATTGTGAGCCGATGTAGTCAGGTTTACCTGGGTTTGCAAAGTCACAGTTTGCCGAGTGCCGTTGCGGGCTACCGTTCGGTTATGACGACAACCGCCGATCATGTCCGCAACGCTCTCGACGGCCGTTGGCTCGACATGAAGAACCGGATGCGCAAAGAACTCTCCTCCGAGGTCTTCAAACCGCACTACACGCCGAACACCGTCATCGCCCGCACCAAGGTCGCCGAGCAGCTGAGGATCATGGCCGCCAACGGCGCCGCCGAGGACGGATTCAAGAAGGAGCACGGCGGCAACGGCGATGTCGGGGCCGCGGTGACACAGATCGAGATGCTGGCGATGTCGGACCTGTCTCTGATGGTGAAGGCCGGCGTGCAATGGGGTCTGTTCGGCGGTGCGATCGAGAACCTCGGCACCGAGCGCCACCACCAGGCGTACGTCAAGAAGCTCATCGACCTCGAACTGCTGGGCTGCTTCGCGATGACCGAGACCGGTCACGGCAGCGACGTCCAGGCGCTGGAGACCACCGCCACCTACGACCCGGACACCCAGGAGTTCGTCATCGACTCCCCCACGCGCACGTCCCGCAAGGACTACATCGGCGGGGCCGCTCAGACGGCAAGGGTCGCGGCCGTCTTCGCGCAACTGATCACCGACGGGGAAGGCCACGGCGTGCACTGCTTCGTGGTGCCGATCCGCGACGACGACGGCAACGACCTGCCCGGAATCACGACCTCGGACTGCCACTACAAGGGCGGGCTGCCCGGCGTCGACAACGGGCGCATCCAGTTCGACCAGGTGCGCATCCCGCGCGAGAACCTGCTGAACAAGTACGCCGACGTCGCGGAGGACGGCACCTACACGTCGCCGATCGAGAACCCGGGCCGTCGGTTCTTCACCATGCTCGGCACCCTCATCCGCGGTCGCGTCACCGTCGGTGGCAGCGCCGGTGCGGCGGCGCGCGTGGCACTCGACATCGCCACCCGATATGCGTTGGAGCGCAGGCAGTTCGAGGCACCCGACGCCGAACAGGAGGTGCTGATCATGGACTACCTCGTGCATCAGCGCCGGCTGTTCCCGTTGATCGCGAAGTCGTACGCCCTGCAGTTCGCGCAAAACGAACTGGTGGCCAAGTGCCACGAGCTGCAGACCTCAGACGACCCGGACGCCGAGGAGCAACGAGAACTCGAATCCCGCGCCGCAGGCCTGAAGGCCGCCAACACCTGGCACGCCACCCGCGCCATCCAGGAGGCGCGCGAAGCGTGCGGCGGTGCGGGGTATCTCGCGGAGAACCGACTGATCGCGCTCAAGGCCGACACCGACGTGTTCACCACGTTCGAGGGCGACAACCACGTGCTCACCCAGTTGGTGGCCAAGGAATTGCTCACCGCCTACGCCGACGACGTGAAGAGCATGAGCCCGGCGCAATGGGTGCGGTTCGCGGCGAACTTCGCGGGCGAGCGGGTGTTGAAGCGGACCGCGGCACAGACGATCATGCAGACGATCGTCGACTCGCGGGAGGACAACGAGGAGGAGGGCTCGCTGTTCAACCGCGGCACGCAGGTGAAGATGTTCGAGGACCGCGAGGGGTACATGCTCGCGTCCGTGGCGCGTCGGCTGCAGGGCAAGTCCAAGGAAATGTCGCCGTTCGACGCGTTCAACGCCGTGCAGGACCACGTGCTGCATGCCGCGAAGGCACACATCGACCGCATCGTCCTCGAGGCGTTCGTCGCGGGCATCGACACGTGCGAGGACGAGCAGGCCCGCGTGATCCTCGGCCTGGTGTGCGACCTGTATGCCCTTTCGGTGATCGAGGACGACAAGTCGTGGTTCATCGAGCACCGCTTCCTTTCCACCGAGCGCTCCAAGGCCGTCACCCGCGCCATCAACGACAGGTGCCGCAAGCTGCGCCCGCACGCCGAGCTTCTGGTCGAGGGCTTCGGGATCCCCGAGCAGCTGAGGTACGCCGAGATGCTGCACCCCGAACACATCCCCGACGCCGACGAGCACGAAGAGCAGAACGCCGGATAGTCGCCCGGCCTCCCCGCCGAAATAGCATTCCCTGTCGTTGAACGCGCGGTTCAACGACAGGGAATGCTATTTCGGCGG
>NZ_JAVROT010000192.1:0-8006 GCF_032162605.1 Mycobacterium sp.
CGCTGCGCGGACCGCCGACCAGCGTTTGCGGTGTGCGGTAAGGCGATTCGACCAGTCGCATCTTGCGTTGCAGCCGAGCCAGCGCGAGCATGCCCTCCTGGCGCAACGACGTCGCGAACTCCTCGGAAGCCACACCGTCGATCTGGTGGCCGCCGTAGGTGATGAAGTTGAAGACGAAGCCCATCTTGCCGAGTTCCTCAGGGAACGCCCGCATCTCGTCATCGGTCATGCCGGTGGTGTCCCAGTTGAACGATGGGGACAGGTTGTAGGCCAGCATCTTGTCCGGGTAGACGCTGTGGATTGCGTGCGCGAACTGCCTGGCGTCGTCGAGGTCCGCGGTCTTGGTCTCCATCCACAGGATGTCGCAGAACGGCGCCGCCGCAAGCGATTTGGCGATCGCATACGGGATGCCGCCGCGCACCTGGTAGTAGCCCTCTGGGGTCTTCGCCCGCTCGCAATCCCACGCGACGTCGACCCCCAGCTCCCTGGCCTTCTCGCGAGCGGCATACAGCGATGCGGTCGCGGCGAACTGCCGCCAGTCCGCAACCTTCATCTCGAGCGGCTCGCCCTCGCGCTCGCGGAACGCGATCAGCTCGGCTACCGCGTCGCCGTAGGTCTCCAACCCGGCGTCGGCCTGCCAGGCGTCGACGAACCGGGACTCGACCTTGTCGAAGAGATCGTCGACCGATTGCGACTTGCCCGCCGACCACGATGCCGCCGCCTCGGTGACCAATGTCGCGATGCCCTGGCGCTGCAGCCACCCATCCGCGGCGGCGTACTCGCCTTCGGGGAGGGCGTAGAGGAGATGACCTCGGAGATCGGTGACACCAGCGTCGTGGAAGCTGCGCATCAACGCCAGGAAACAGGCCTTGTACGGGGGAACCTTCAGATTGGTGGCGCCGAGGATGAACGGCTGGTCGCGCTCGTCGGCGCGGCCCTCGATGAGGTTGGCCGCCTCCGCGTCCGTGCGCGCGACGATGATGCCTGGCACCCGCATCACGTCGAGCTGGAAGCGGGCGGTGTTGAGGCGCTTGATCTGCTCGTCGGACGGCACCAGGACCTTGCCGCCCTGATGGCCGCACTTCTTGGTGCCGGGGCGTTGATCCTCGATGTGGTAGCCGGGCACGCCGACCTCGACGAAGCGGCGGATCAGATTGCGGACGTGCGGATCCCCGCCGTGGCCGGTGTCGGCGTCGGCGATGATGAACGGCCGGTAGTCGGTCGCCGGGGTCGCGGCGCGCTCGGCGTCGCTCATCCGCAGGCGCAGATACTGCTGGTTGCGGTCGGCGGTCAGCAGCGCGCGCACCAGGCCTGCGGCCTCGTCGGGCACCTGGCTCAGTGGATAGCTGGCGAGATCTGGCCCCGGGTCCTCGCTCAGCGAGCCCTTCGCCGACGTCGCCCAACCTCCGAGGTAGATGCCCTCGATGCCCATCCGCTTGATCGTGACTGCCTGGCCGGGAGAGTAGGGGCCGAAGGTGGTGATGCTCTTCTGCTGCGCGAAGAGTTCGCGCAGGCGATCGTAGAAGGCCGCCGCCGCGTCCCGCGCCACGGGATATTCGGTCGGAATGGTGCCGCGTTGCTCGGCGACCTGGCGGGCCGTGTACAGCCGAACGATCCCGTCGAAGCGCGGACTGTCGAGATATCGCTGCGTGGCGGCGACGTCGTCGTCGAACGGCATGGTGGTCTCGACGCCTGGTTCGGTCATCGTCATGGTTCTTCGCTCCTCGTTGAGCCCGATTCATCCCTTTGGAGCGAGTGTATGGCCGTTGCCTGGCGGCGAGATTCAAACGGCCATCTGGACCGATACCGTCATCTCGAGAGCGAGGCGCCCGCCCCGGCCTCGGTACGTGCGATCGTCGGCGCGACGAAGCCGGCCCGGCTCACCGCCTCGTGCACCGCACGCGCGACGGCCAGCGACCGGTCCGCGCCGACGAGGGCGATCACGCAGCCGCCGAAGCCACCGCCGGTCATCCGGGCGCCGAACGCGCCCGCCCGAACTGCGGCATCGGCAATCAGGTCGATGTGGTCAGTGGTGATCTCGAAGTCGTCGCGCATCGATGCGTGCGAAGCCGTGAAAATCCGTCCTGCCGCCTCGAAATCGGAATCACCCAGTGCGGCAACGACATCCAAAACCCTCTGGTTCTCGGTGAGGATGTGCCTGACGCGTCGGGCGTCCAGCGGATCCCTTACCTCGCCCAGTGCGGAGAGTCCCCGGTCCTGGACGTGGCGCAGCGATGAGACACCGAGGTCGGCGGCTGCGCGCTCGCAGGCCGCGCGCCTCGCCGCGTACTCGCCGCCCGCATGATGGTGCGGCGCATGGGAATTGATGACGAGCAGCTCGACGCCGGCGGCATCGGGGTCGAACGGCACCGGCCGGACGGAGAGGTCGAGGAAGTCGATCTGCAGTGCCTGGTGTGGCTCACCGCACAGCGAAGCCAACTGATCCATCAGACCGGTCGGGGCACCGACGTAGTCGTTCTCGGCGATCTGTGCGATCCGGGCGAGCTCGACCCGGTTCGCGACGAGGCCGGTCGCGGCCGCGATCGTGCCGAGGACCGCGCATTCGAGCGCGGCCGACGACGACAGTCCCGACCCCATCTCGACATCGCTGGAGACGGACATCCTGCCACCGCTGAGCTGATGGCCCGCGCTCCGGAGCGCCCACATCACCCCCGCCACGTAGGCGGCCCAACCGGTTACGTCACCGGGCGCCGTGCTCAGCGAGATGGCGACCTCGCCGTCCTCGCGGTCGCTGCGCACCACGATCTCATCGCCCCGGTCGGGGGTGAATGTGACGACCGTCCGGTCGGGCAGCGCGATGGGAAGCGCGAAGCCCTGGTTGTAGTCGGTGTGCTCACCGATGAGGTTGATCCGCCCCGGCGCCGCGTAGGTGATCACGTCGGTCATGGCTCGAGTTCCCTCAGGCGTTCGGCGACGGCCTCGGGTGTCACGTCGCTGATGAACGCGTCCATTGCGGACTCGGAGCCGGCCAGGAACTTCAGCTTGGTGGCGCTACGCCGTACCGACATGAGCTCGACGTGGAAGTACCCCTCTCGCTGCCTGTCGGTGTCGCGGTACTGGTGAAGCGCCGAGATGTACGGCAGCGGTGTGGGATACATCCGGTCGAACCGGCGAAGCAGTTCGCGGTAGATCGACGCGAACCCGTCCAGCTCGGCGTCGTCGAGATCGCCGAGGTTGCGCACGAACCTGTTCGGATAGAGGTGGACTTCCACCGGCCAGCGAGCGGCGAACGGCACGAACGCGGTGAACAGGTCGGTCCGCGCGACGATGCGGCTGCCGTCGGCCACCTCGTGCGCGAGGATGTCGGCGAAGAGATTGGTGCGGTTGTGTGACGCGTGCGCGCGGGCCTCGGTGAGCATGTGTGCAGTGCGTGGCGTCAGGTAGGGATACCCGTAGATCTGGCCGTGCGGATGCGTCAGTGTCACGCCGATCTCCTCGCCGCGGTTCTCGAAGCAGAACACCTGCTCGATGCCGGGCCGGTTCATCAGGTCGGCACTCCGGTGGCGCCAGGCGTCGACGACGAGACGGGCGTGGGGCGCTTCGAGCTCCGCGAACGAGGCGGTATGGCTGCTCGAGAACGAAATGACCTCGCAGCGGCCGTGTCCCGGTGCGCTGATGAAGGCGGTGCCGTCGACGTCCGGGAGGTGGAAGGTGCGTCCGTCGGCACCTGACAGGCTCGGGAAGCGGTTCTCGAAGACGACGACGTCGTAGTCCTCCGCGGGGACCTCGCTGTCGAGTCCGGAGGAACTCGGACAGAGCGGGCACTGGTCGGCGCTCGGCTTGTAGGTGCGGTCCTGGCGTAGCGCGGCGATGGCGACCCACTGCCCGGTCTGGCGGTCGTAGCGCAACTCCGACTGCTGCGCCCCTCGCTCGGGCAACGGTCGTCGATCGGTGACCGGTGCGGGGGTGTGGTCGGGCAGCGAGAAGAACAGCATGTCGCGACCGTCGGCCAGGGTCCATCGCAACGGTTCCGCCGTCACGAGCTCACCGCCCGCCCACGGGTGCGATCACCAGGTCGTGGACCTGCGCGGCGATGAGTTCGCGATCGGAACCGGTCAGACCGTCGTCGACGATCAGCGTCTGCACCTGCGAAAGGGCGGCGAAGACGCATGCGCCGACCTCGCCGTACTTGGTGTGGTCGGCAAGCACCACCAGGTGCCCGCTGATCCCGATCAGTGTCCGGTTCGTCTGGGCCTCAGCGATATTGGGCGAGGTCAGTCCGGCATCCTGGTCGAAGCCGTGCACGCCGAGATACGTGGCGTCCACCCGGAACGACGCGATTGCGGCGTCGGCCACCGGCCCGACGAGCGCATCCGACGGAGTGCGTACGCCGCCGCTGAGGTAGACCAGCGGAGCGGCCGCGCCGTCCGCCAAAGGGTTCGTCAGCTCCTGAAAGATCCCGATCGAGTTGGTGACGACGGTGATCGAGGACCGCGAGCGCAGGTGACGGGCAAGCTCGGTGGTGGTGGTGCCCGCACCGATCGCGATGGTCATGCCGTCCTCGACCGTCGCGGCAGCGGCAGTGGCGATGGCGGACTTCTCGGCCCGTTGCTGGCCGGCCTTCACCGACGACCGCGGCTCCTCGCCCCGATTGTGACGTGCCACCGCTCCGCCGTGCACCTTGCGGAGGAGGTTCTGGGCATCGAGGGTGTCGAGATCGCGGCGCACCGTCATCTCCGACACGGCGAGTTCGCTGGCCAGATCGGCAACGCGCACGGCGCCGCCCGAGTTCAGCGCGCGCAGGATCGCGCTATGTCGTTCGGCGGCAAGCATCTCCGGTGACACTCCCTTCGCCCGGCCGATTCGAACATTAACAAACAACGTATGACGATCTTGAGAGTTTCCGCCCCAAAGACTTGTTGTCTGCTGCGCGATTCTGTTAGAACATGTTAGGACAGTGGTCCAGATCACTCAACGAAGGAGTTGACGGCCAGCGATGACCACCCTCATGGCAGACAACGTCTTGCGGCTCAACGTCGGCGCCGTCGACTACGTACTGATCGCGGTGTACTTCGTCTTCGTGCTCGGTATCGGCTACCTGGCTCGAAGTCAGATCTCGTCGAGCCTGGACTTCTTCCTGTCCGGCCGGCGACTGCCCGCCTGGGTCACGGGCATCGCGTTCGTGTCGGCGAATCTCGGCGCCGTCGAGATCATGGGCATGTCCGCCAACGGTGCACAGATCGGCCTGGCGACCATGCACTACTACTGGATCGGCGCTGTCCCGGCGATGATCTTCCTGGGCATCGTGATGATGCCGTTCTACTACGGATCCAAGGTCCGCAGCGTCCCCGAGTTCATGCGACGACGCTTCGGCACCGGCGCCCATCTGGTGAACGCCATCAGCTTCGCCGTGGCGCAGGTCCTGATCGCGGGCGTCAACCTGTTCCTGCTCGCAACCGTGATCAACGTGCTGCTCGGCTGGGCCACCTGGGTGTCACTTCTCGTCGCCGCCGCGATCGTGCTCACCTACACCGCGGCAGGCGGCCTGTCGGCGGCCATCTACAACGAGGTGCTTCAGTTCTTCGTCATCCTCGCGGCGCTGGTGCCGCTGACCGCCTTCGGCCTCATCAAGGTCGGTGGCTGGAGCGGGCTGCAGGACAAGATCGTCGACACCACCGGTTCCGGCGGCAAGGTGACCGCGACGGTGCACGAACAGTTGACGACGTGGCCCGGCCAGGCACTCAGCGGTTTCAGCAGCCCGGTGTGGTCGGTGATCGGCATCGTCTTCGGGCTGGGATTCGTTCTGTCCTTTGGGTATTGGACGACGAACTTCGTCGAGGTGCAGCGCGCCATGGCCTCGAATTCGATGTCGGCGGCGCGCCGCGCACCGATCATCGCGTCGTTCCCGAAACTGCTGATCCCGTTCGTGGTCGTGGTGCCGGGCATGATCGCCGCCGCCGCGATCGGCGACATGATCCATCTGAAGTCCGCCGGCTCGGGCGACGTGACGTACAACGACGCCATGTTGCTGATGATCCGCGACATCCTGCCCAACGGTCTGCTCGGGGTCGCCATCGCCGGCCTGATCGCGTCGTTCATGGCGGGCATGGCGGCGAACATCTCGGCATTCAACAGTGTCTTCAGTTACGACATTTGGCAGCAGTACATCGTCAAGGACCGCTCGGACGACTACTACATCGGGGTCGGTCGGTACGCGACGGTCGCCGCGACGGTGCTCGCGATCTTCACGGCCCTCATCGCCTCGGGCTACTCGAACATCATGGACTACCTGCAGACGCTGTTCGGGTTCTTCAACGCGCCCCTGTTCGCCACGTTCATCCTCGGCATGTTCTGGAAGCGGATGACTCCGACCGCCGGTTGGGTCGGCCTGGTGGCGGGGACGCTCTCGGCGATCTTCGTCTTCATCCTGTCCAAGGTCGGCGTCATCGACCTGCCCGGGCAGGGCATGCCGTTCCTGGCGGCCGCGGCGGCCTTCATCGTCGACATCGTGGTCAGCGTGGCGGTCAGCGCGGTGACCGCGCCGAAGCCGCGCGAGGAGCTGGTCGGGTTCGTCTATTCGGAGACCGACGTCAACATCTTCGCCGACGCCGATGAAGCCGGGCGGCCGTGGTTCCAACGGGCGGTTCCGCTCGGCGCCGTGATGCTGATCCTCGCCATCGGTTTCAACATCGTCTTCCACTAACCAGGTCTTGCACTAGATCGGAGCCCGAAAATGGCTGTCCCCCATACGAATAGAGTGTTGTCGCATCTGTTCGACATCCGCAACATCATCGGCGCGCTGCTCGCCATCTACGGAGTCGTCCTGACCATTGCCGGGTTCGTGCCCGCGGTCCTGCGCGATCACCACGACCCCGCGGCGGCCGGCAACCGCTCCGACCTCTACATCGGCACGGAGGCCAACTGGTGGGTGGGGCTGATCCTGCTCGCCGTTGCGGCCGGCTTCATCGTCTGGGCGCTGGTGCGCCCACTGAAGGCCGACGAAGTCGCCTCTACCGACACCTCGGAGTGATCCGCAACAGCGTGACCGCGTGCGGCGCCACCGTGCCACTGGTGATGTCGCCGGTCGTGGTGGTTTCGTCGTGCTTCCATAGATCTCGCACGGTGTAGCAGGACGCCGGAGCGACCCCGATCGCTGCGGCGTCGGTGCCCATGGTGGCAGGCGTGTCCGTGCGGTTGAAGAAGGCGACGGCGACGGCGCCATCGTCGAGCGGCCGCACCAGCACCCGCGGGTCGGCGGGCAGTGGCCGGGCGGGTCGCACCAGCGCGTCCTGGTCGACGGCGATGACGTCGCGGTTGGTGAGGATGTCGCGGGTCGTCGCCGACATGGCCCCGATGTCGTTGCCCGCGATCAGGGGCGCTGCCAGCATCGCCCACAACGAGAGGTGCGTGCGTTGCTCGGTGTCGGTGAGGTTCGGTTGCGTGTCGAGGAGGTGGGTCAACTGCAGGTCCGACATCGACGCCATCGCATGAAGGTCCTCGAGCTGGTCCTGGCGGACGTCGCCAACGGTGAGGTGCTCGCGGATCGACGGATAGTGGCCCGCGACGTACTGATTCCACCCCAGCCCCGCGACGAGCATGTCCGCGTCATTCCAGTAACCGGGCCTGCTGGGTACGGCCGCGGCGGCGTCCGCGAATTCGTCCGGCACACCGAGCTCTGAACCCGCGGCGAAGGAGTCGAAGGGTCCCAGTGAGGGCATCGCGTCGCGCCACACCGGGACCAGATCGGCGGTGGCGCGGGTCATGTCGGCGATCTGCGACCAGTCGTAACGTTCCCCCGCGGTGTGATCGCCTCCGCTGTTGGGGTTGATGCTGTAGACGATGCGCCTGCCGCTGGACCGCAACGCGTCGCGCATCGCCGTGAAGACCTTGACCTGCTCCTGATGGTCTGCGTCGAGCCGGCACCAGTCGTACTTCAGGAAGTCCACGCCCCAGGCCGCGAACGTCCTTGCATCGGTGGTCTCGTGGCCGGCGCTGGCGATCGCAGGATTGACGCTGCAACGCTCGTTGAACGGGCTGGCATACAG
>NZ_JAVROT010000193.1:0-7607 GCF_032162605.1 Mycobacterium sp.
GAAGTCCGCCAGCGCGTGTGCGACGCGAGGGAGGTCCAAGGCGTTGACAGGAGTGAGCTGACAGAATCCGAACCCGACGCGGCGCTTGAGGTCGTCTGCAGTGCCCGAAGCGATGACTCGGCCGGAGTCGAGGATCACGATCGAATCGCTGAGCACGTCCGCTTCTTCGAGGTATTGGGTCGTGAGCAACACGGTGACGTCCTGGGAGGCCAGCGAGGCGACCAGCGACCAGACGTCGCGACGGCTGCGGGGATCGAGACCGGTCGTTGGCTCGTCGAGGAAGAGAACTCTGGGCGGAAGCACCAGGGCGGCCGCGATGTCGATTCGACGCCGCATCCCTCCCGAGTAGTCCAGCACCGGACGATGCGCTGCATGGACGAGATCGAACTGCTCGATCAGTTCATCGGCCCTGATCTTGGCCAGCCTGCGCCTCAGCCCACGCAGGCGGCCGAACAGAATGAGGTTCTCCCGCCCCGTCAGCAGGAGATCCAGTGCAGCCTCCTGGCCCGTCACTCCGATGTTGGCTCGCACCTGCGCAGGCTGGCTGGCGACGTCGTAGCCGGCGACGATCGCTCGTCCAGAGCTGGGCCGGATCAACGTGGACAAGATCTTGATCGTCGTCGTCTTACCCGCGCCATTGTGGCCGAGCAGCGCGCAAATGGAACCGGTGGGAACGCTGAAGCTTACGCCTTGCAACGCGGGAACCGACCCGCTGAACGACTTTGCGAGGCTATGTAACTCGATCACGCTGATCGTCAATCATATTGAACTCCAACGATTTCAGTGCAAGAACGTGCGGAATTTCGCGAATAGGGGCTACCCAGCACTAACCGCCTCCAATCCGCGGTCCAGTCGGGTGAATTGATCCCTGCGGTAGTGGTCGGCGCAGGCAGACCGTCGGATCTTGCCGCTGGTGGTGATCGGAATCGCCCCACGCGGCACCAGCACGAGGTCGGCGGCGGTGATGCCGTGCGCCGTCGAGATCGCAGACGTGACATCGCGTTTGACAGTCTGGTACGCCTGCTGGATGTCTTCCTCGGTGGTGCCGCGTTTCTTGACTTCGATGATGGCAACCAGTTGTTCGCTGCGATCGTCTTGCACCGAGATCGCCGCCACGCGGCCGCCCGTCACCTCTCCGATCGTGGCCTCGATGTCATCGGGGTAATGGTTGCGACCCCGAACGATCAAGAGGTCCTTGATGCGTCCGACGACGTACAGCTCGCCATCGTGAATGAACCCCAGATCGCCGGTCCGCAACCAGGACTCCTCCGAGACGCCGTCGACCGCGCTGACGATCCTGGCGTTGAACGTCTGCTCACTCTGTTCGGGCTTCTCCCAGTAGCCCAGGCACACGTTGTCTCCATGGACCCAGATCTCGCCGACCCTCCCCGGCGCGCATTCCGCGCGCTCGTCGGGGTCGACGATCCGCACCTCGGCCGGATCCGGCGTTCCGTAGCTGACCAGGGGAGTGGCGCCGTCGCCACCGGAGGGCCGCGCCTGGCCTTCGGACAACTGGTCCAGATCGAAGTTGACGATCTTCGTCACGTCGTCGGGCTCGCGGGTGGCGACGTAGAGCGTCGCTTCGGCCAGGCCGTAGCAGGGCTTGATCACCCTGTTGGACAGGCCGAAACGGCTGAACCGCTGGACGAAGCGCTTGAGGGTGGCCTCGTGAACACGCTCGGCACCGCTGATGAGGCCGACGACGCCACTGAGGTCGAGTCCGGCCATGTCCTCGTCGGACGTCCGTCCGGCCGCCAGCTCGAAGGCGAAGTTGGGCCCCGCCGTCAACGCCAGCGGACTGCCGGCCAGCAACTGGATCCACCGTGCCGGCCTGGCGAGGAACGACAACGGGGTGGTGATCACCGTCTGCCAGCCACCGAGGATGGGGGCGCACACGCCCAGGATCAGCCCCATATCGTGATAAAACGGGAGCCAGGACACCGCGGTGGTACCCGGCGGTGCGACCTTCCCGTACTCGGGAAAGAAGTCGCGCATGATCTGTTCGAAGTTGGCGGACAGGTTCCGGTAGGTCACCATCACGCCCGCGGGAGTTCGAGTGGATCCCGAGGTGTACTGCAGATATGCGGTAGTCGGTCGGGCCTCCTTGCGGCGGACGGCGCGATGCCTGCCGTCCAGCTCGAGCCGGTCGACTTCGATCAGGGTCGGCGTGGGCCGGTCGCCTCGTGGCTGAAGGTAGGGGGCCACGACGCCAGCCACCGATGAGGTGGTCAGCACCACGGCGGGGGCGGCGTCCAGCAGAACCGCGCCGACCCGCTCGTCGTGTGCGCCCACCATGGGGGTGGACAGCGGAACGGCGATGAGCCCCGCCTCCAGCGAAGCGAGGAAGGCGACCAGGTAATCGAGGCCCTGGGGGGCGACGATCACGGCTCGGTCACCGGTCTTGGCGATGTCACCGACCTCGCGCGCGAGGTTCGTCGTCCGGCGATACAGCTGCGCCCAGGTCAGGCTGGTCGAGACGCCATCCCAATCCTGTTCGTAGTCAACGAAGGTGAAGGCCGTGTCATTCGGCTGCAGGCTTGCGCGTTCGCGGAGAATCTCCGGAATCGACGAGTCTGGCATTGCTGGCCTCTCTCAACGGCATTGCGGGAAAATGTGTGTCGAGCTTAAGGAATGAGAACACGAGACGCGCGTTTAGGTGACGTGGCCGGTGCGGTAGAGCATATGCCGCAGCCGCGCGGCGCAGTTGATGGCAGAACTAGCAACGTATCTGGCATTCACTGTGAATCGAATACGAGTCTGCGTTGACGGCGCGGCGGGTGCGGCTACGGGCCGCTGAGCACGGTCGCGAGCGCCGGGTGATACGCGGCGGCCTCGTCGACCGGCCCCTCGGTCGGTTGCCAGCGGCAACGCGGTACAGACGTGCAGTGACCGCGACCCCGTCGAACACCACGCAGTGCGCAGGAGCTCGCCCGCGATGTCATCCTCACGCTCGTCGCGGCGAGTCGTCCCGAGTTGAAACATTCCCTGGTGCTGAGATTCTCGCATCGGAGGGGTTGAGCTTCACCGCGACGATCGCACTATCCGGCCACAGATCCCTGGCGGTGGCGCGGCGTAGCTTCTCGCGCAGCGGTAGGTTGTGATCGACGTTCTTCACACCCGGCACGTTGAGCAGTGGCACCACGTTGTACTGCCAGCCGTACCGGCGATGCAACGCCCGGTTGGCCTCCTCGGCAGCGGCGCCGTCGAGGATCGTCGCCTCACCACGCACCATGGAGATTCCCTCGGCGTACCTGCCGCGGTAGTCGCACGGCCAGAGTTCGACGGCCGGATGGGCGGCGATTCGGCGGGTCTTCGGGCCGAGTTTCGTCCGGAAGGTCAGCAGGTCGCCGTCGAGCACGAACCAGACTGGGGTGTCGACGGCGCTGTTGTTGCGACGGTACGTCCGCAGCTGCGCGTACCGGGTCGAGGCGAGGGCGGTGAGGAGTTCTTCATGGGTCATACCGCAATTCAACGACCTCGAGTTGACTCTAAGTCAAGCTGGTCCGATGATGCCACGATGAGCCTGCCCATCGGCGAGGTCGTCGAGCGTTCCGGCCTTGCGGCCACCACCTTGCGGTTCTACGAGCAGGAAGGGTTGCTGAGCACCCCGGACCGGGTAGGAGGCCGCCGACGCTACGACGAGTCCGTGCTCACCCGACTCGAGGTGATCGGGCTCTGCAAGGCGGCGGGCTTCAGCCTCGACGAGATCTGGATTCTGCTGACCGACGACGATCCCGGACGCCCGGCCAGTCGTTCACTGGCAGAAGCCAAGCTGACCGACATCGACGCTCAGATGACGGCGTTGGTCCGCGCCAGGGAGATCATCGAATGGGCCATGAACTGCCCGTGCTCTTCGGTCGACGCATGTGACTGCGGTACCGAAGTGCTCAGTGGCTCGCCTTGCTGAACCACTTCGTCTTGATGCGCCACGAATGTGCCGACATGAGAGCGAAGCCGGCACCGCATCCGCAGGCGAAGATCCAGACCAGGGTGCCGTTCTCCACCGGCTGCAGCGATGGCACCAGCGCGGTGACGATGCGGACGACGCAGGCCAGGATGCCGCTGGTCGAAGCGGCCAGATAGACGTTGGCGACTGTCCGGGAGCGAGGATCCTTCCGCAGGATCAGCAGCGCGCGCGATCCGTAACCGAGCAGGTAGATGAGCGTGCCGCAGAGCAATATCCAGTACGCACTGAGCCAGAAGTCGGTGGGTAGTTCGAAGAAGTCCGCCCGATAGATGGCCGCCCCGTTGCCCAGCGAGAACGTCGCCAGGAGCACGGGGATGCACAGCGTGGCCGGGCGCTCCACGTACTGCTTGAAGGTGGTTTGCATGGCGTGATCGTCCTGCAACCGGCCGAGGGCGTTGTAGACGATCGCCGACGCGGCCACGACGTAGAGGTCGTGACCGATGTAGTCCTCGAGGTTCCACATGCCGGTGAGCGAATGCAGCCAGTGGCCCAAGGTCTCCGACGCCAGTGGCGACATCAGCAACACCGTCGCACCCTGAAGCGCGATGTTCAGGGTGGCGGCAGCTTCCCATCGGCATGACCAGGTGACACGGCGGATCCACAAACTCCACGCGATACACGCCAGCGTGATGGTGATGAGCACTGCCAGACCCATGAGATGTCGCCTTCGAGCTGTATTCCGTCAGCAAATTCTAACGCTATAGCGGGGGAGCGTCGGGACGCGGCGTGAGATCGCGCAGTCTCGGCCGGTGGATCGTTTGCCGTTCAGTGACCGGATCGGCAATGGTCGCGACGGACAGCGGTGCGGACTCGAGGTAATTCCGCACCTCCTCGCGGCTCATCAGACCGAACCGGACCTGCAGGTCGGGGTAGCTGAGGTTGAATCTGTCCGCCACCAGCCGCATTTCCTCGGCGTTCGGGTAATCAGCATCCTTGATGCGGCGGTAATAAGTGCTGCTGGACGTACCGAGGGCGTCGTAGATCGCCTTGGCGTCGACGTCGCCGTCGAGCAGGTAGTCCAGCAAGGTCTTTAACTGCCTGCCGTTTTCGTCAGTCCGTGGCACGGCTACAGCTTAGACGGTCTTCCCTTGATTGGGCAGTACCATCCGCAAACCGGAGATCCGGGTCTTAATTGACACAGCCGTCACAGTTTTGGCAGATGTGTCCCATTTTTGGGACATCGGTGTAGCGTCGCTTTCATGACGCGCGCAAACTTGCAGCTGACCGACTACGACGCCGTGGGCCGACCCAACTCCGCGGACCTCGAGAAGGTGGCGGCACCGTTGTCGGCGTTGCTGACCCAGGAGCTGGACGGCGCCGCCGAAATGCTCGCGCTGACGAGTGACGAGATCCTCGTAGCTGCCCTTGGCCGTGCCATCGAGCGCACGATCGGACGCGGCACCGTAGCCATCGACGTTCCCGGCTACGGCACCGGCCTGCATCCGATGGTGCTGATGTGCGCAGCCGCCGAGCAGGTCGACGCCGACGTGATGCTCTCGGGCGTCCACCGCACTCTCGAAGCGCTGAGCGATCGTCGCGTCGTTCACGGCGTGCCCGAGGACCCGCGGGCGCAGGAGGTGTCGGAGGTACTGTTCGCCAACGGCGCCACCGCGGTGGCCCGGGCGCACCTCGGCCACGTCCTCGAGCTCCGCGCCTACCGCGACGGTGACGTCATCGCGCTGGACTGGTGGTTCGACACGCGCAGCTTCGAGCCCTATACCGTGCAGGAGCTTGCCGAGCAGTTCCCACTGGCGCTCATCGAACTGACGTCCGAGGCCACGCCGACCAGCATGGCCACCGCCGAATTGGCAATGGCGCACTAGGCCTTAGTATTCTCGAAGCGGCTTCGATCCGGCCATCACCGGGGAGTCTTCGGAAGAACAGCGCTCGCGATAGTCTCGCCGGCGCTCAGTAGAACCGAACGGGTGGGCCCGTCAGCGCCCGACTCGAGCGGCGCACCCCGTGTGCGCAAGCGGGGTGGTACCGCGGTGTTCGCGCACGGGCGCGACGTCGTCCCCGTGCCTGAACGACCATGGGCACAGGAGACGAGACGTACGTGAGCGCCTACCCAAGAGCGGCGAGTGGATCGCCGAGCTTCCCGGATCTCGAGGTCGAGGTCCTCGACTACTGGGACCGCGACGGCACCTTCCGCGCCAGTATCGACCGGCGCGACGGCGCGGAGGAATACGTCTTCTACGACGGCCCCCCGTTCGCCAACGGGCTGCCGCACTACGGCCACCTCTTGACGGGTTACGTCAAGGACATCGTGCCGCGCTACCAGACCATGCGCGGGTACAGGGTGGAGCGCCGATTCGGCTGGGACACCCATGGGCTGCCCGCCGAGCTCGAAGTGCAGCGTCAGCTCGGCATCACCGAGAAGAGCCAGATCGAAGAGCTCGGCATCGACAAGTTCAACGATGCGTGCCGAGCATCGGTGCTCAAGTACACCCGGGAATGGCGGGCCTACGTCACCCGGCAGGCGCGCTGGGTGGACTTCGACAACGACTACAAGACACTGGATCTCACCTTCATGGAGTCGGTGCTCTGGGCGTTCAAGCAGCTCTGGGACAAGGGGTTGGCCTACGAGGGCTACCGGGTTCTCCCGTACTGCTGGAACGACGAGACCCCACTGTCGAGCCACGAGCTGCGCATGGACGACGACGTCTACCAGTCGCGTCAGGACCCCGCGCTGACCGTCGGCTTCCGGGTGGCCGACGGTGACCTCGCGGGTGCCTACCTGCTGGTCTGGACGACGACGCCGTGGACGCTGCCGTCCAACCAGGCGGTCGCGGTCAATCCCGACGTCGACTACGTCGTGGTGGAGGTCGACGGTAAGCGCTACATCCTGGCGCAGGCGCGCTTGGCGGGCTATGCCCGTGAACTCGGCGACGAACAACCCACCGTGCTCGCCACCTACTCCGGGCGACAGCTGCTCGGAACCGGCTACCTGCCGCCGTTCCCGTATTTCATGGACTCGCCCAACGCCTTTCGGGTCCTTCCCGGCGAGTTCGTCACCACCGAGGACGGCACCGGAATCGTGCACATGGCGCCCGCCTACGGCGAGGACGACAAGGCGACGGCCGACGTCGCAGACATCGCAGCAGTCACCCCGGTTGATTCGAAGGGCCGCTTCGATTCGACGGTCCCCGACTACGCCGGGCAGCACGTGTTCGACGCGAACCCGCAGATCATCCGCGACCTGAAGAACGGAAGCGGTCCCGCCGCAGCCAACGGTGCCGTACTGCTGCGTCACGAGACCTATGACCACTCCTACCCGCACTGCTGGCGGTGCCGCAATCCGCTGATCTACCGAGCGGTGTCGTCCTGGTTCATCAAGGTCACCGAATTCCGCGATCGGATGGTGGAGCTCAACCAGCAGATCACCTGGTATCCCGAACACGTCAAGGATGGCCAGTTCGGCAAGTGGCTACAGGGTGCGCGCGACTGGTCGGTGTCGCGAAACCGCTACTGGGGCAGTCCCATCCCAGTGTGGAAGTCCGACGATCCGGCCTACCCCCGAGTCGACGTGTATGGCAGCCTCGACGAGCTCGAGCGTGACTTCGGCGTACGACCCGACGACCTGCACAGGCCGTTCATCGACGAGTTGACCCGGCCGAATCCCGACGATCCCACCGGCCGC
>NZ_JAVROT010000194.1:0-17269 GCF_032162605.1 Mycobacterium sp.
GTGGTCGTTCGATCGCGTGATGACCTTTTCGGTGTCCTAACTGAAATATCTAAAGTGTCAACGGATCTCGAGTGCCGTTGGCGATCCCACGCGCGGTTGCGGTCTAGGGTCCACTGGATGCCTAGGCTCCGGCCCGCGCGCTCTCGGCTGCGCGTCGGGCATTCTGTTTGGCTCAGCCGTTGCCGCCTGCGCCGGCCCCGTTTCCGCCGGCCCCCGGCGCCCCGCCAAGGCCACCGCCGTCACTGCCAGTAATCCCGCTATCCAAACCTCCGCTCGTATTGTCACCGGTGCCCGCGGCGCCGAAGGGCCCAACTCCGCAGAATCCGTGTTGGCGCTCCCGTCAGTTGGACCGCCGTTGATACTTGTGTCGGAGCTGCCCCCGGACTCGGCGCCATCGGGCATAGCGGGAGTGGCGGTCGCCACCCAGGCCAGAAGATCCTGCACACCGTCGTCATAGACAACGCTGTTGGGCACGCCGCCGACGACATCGAAGTACAGCTTGCCGGCGGAGGTGCCGCCCAGGCCCGGCGGCGCGCCACTGAGTGTTGAGACATTGCTGAGGACCCAGTAGTTCTGCCCGCTCTCGGCACGGGCGTTGAACAACGGGATCAGTTGTAACCGCCGCTCCCCCGAGCGCCTCGACGACACCGCGCCTTCATACAATCGGTCGGGGACCCGGGGACGGAACCGAGTCAGAACTGGGGGCGAGGCTATTCACGATGTAGCCGGTTATCGGAGCGCCACTGACGTCGTCGTCCAACTCTCAAGGCGTCGGTGTCGGTGTCGGTGTCGCAGGTGCGGGGGCGGCCCAGTCGCCGGGAGATAGCGGCGGCCCCGCAGCCGGGCCACCGGCGATGGGTGCCGCCGGGGGCGGCGCTGGTGGGCCGGCACCGAGCCGAGTGGCGGCGAAGTCGACTCCCTGCCTGACCAAGTCAGCGTTCTGCGTGTAGGTGTCGTGTGCGGCGAAGTTCAGCCCGTCGGAGCAGACCGCGTCGTCGACCGCGCACACCTTGAGGGTCTTGGCGTCATAGGTCGGCCCAATTACGACCGGCGGCTCGTCGAGGAAGTTCATCGCCCGCACATTCGGTACGGCGAACAACACTACGGCGGCGACGTGGTCGGCCACCTCCGGCGCCAGAGGCTTCGGCACGGTCGCGGGGTCAACCCCGTCCGGCACTGCCGCGGAGGTGACGAAACCCATGACCGCCGCGCCCTGGGAGTAGCCGCTCAGCACCATCTTGGTCTTGGGACAGTTCTGCGCCATGGACACCACGTGCCCACCCGCGTCCCGAATGCCCTCCACGCCGGTGGCCCACTCGTCACTGGCCGGGTAGTTCACCGCATAGACGTCTAGCGGCCGTGGGCCGAGTCGTGCGCGAAGCGAGTCGACGAAGGCTTGTCCGGTCGGCCCGACACCGGGAGCTTCACCGGTACCTCGCGCGAACACCACTTGCACGTCGGGACAGTTCAGCGCCGCGTTCGCCGACCATCCGCCGACGGAGTTGCCCAGTCCCGCCGCGATCATCGCCATCGCCGCCGCGATCCGCGCACTCGTATTCACGGTGTCCCCCCTCGTCGACGAACCATGTGGACGGCGTTTTCCCACAGGTTGGGGCGACCAAACCTGAATCTGCGCATGACTTAGCGGGCGCCGTGTCGTGGTGTCGGGTTCCGACGGCGGACTCGAGGTCCCCAGAGAGATTTCCACGACTCGGCGCCCCCGCAGTCGGACTTCTGTGGCAGCACAATTCGTGACTATTCAAGCTGTCTCAGGGAAATGTCCAATTGGACATGCGCCCCTCTTGTCTCAATGGCGCCAGAGTAGAACCCGGTCGGCCACTTGCGGCGATCTTGGATGGCGGCCGGACCGCTGGCTGGCCTCCAACGCCTCGCGCCCCCCGCTCCCGCTATGGGTCGAGCCGGTAGAAGCGCAGGAAGTCGTGCTCGATCGGCAGGATTGAGACCGCCGAGAACTCCGCTTTCGCGGCATAGCGCTCCAGGGTCGATCGCCGCATGACGGTGCCGGTTTCGGCCGATGGCTTCGAGACCATTCCCGTTGGCAGGCAATCCAGGACGCTGTAGCCGTAGAAGAGGCGTTCGGTCTCGCTCGCCGGCGCGTGGAAGGCGTCGGCCACGCGTTCGTCCGCCACGATCAGCGTCCCGCCCGGCGCGAGCAGCCGTCGCACGCTGGCCAGCACGTCCACCGGCCGCGACATGTCATGCAGGGCTTCCACGATCACGGCCAGGTCGTACCGCCCGGACAGCGACCGGTCAGCCGCGTCGCGCGCCTGGAACGTGACCCGGTCGGCCACGCCCGCGTCCCCGGCGTTGGCGCGGGCCAGCGCGATCGCTGCTTCGTCCAGGTCGAAGCCATCCACGGTCGTCGCGGGGTATCCGCGCGCGATGGAGACGGCTGCCCATCCCACGCCGCACGCTATGTCCGCGACGCGCGCGCCGGCCTTGAGCTTCTCGTGCACGTCGGGGACCTGGGGTAGGTACTCGGTGGCGAACGAGCCCACGAGCCACGGCCGGTTGAAGTCCCCCTGCGCCTCGACCGCGTCGGCCCCCTCCGCGGCGACGCCCTCGCCGGTCCGGTAAGCATCGACGAGCTTGGGGAGCACGCCGCCAAGGGCCGCGAGCGAGCGGCAGACGGCCGCCATCGCGTACGGACTCTCCGGATCGATCAGGGCTTCGGCGTGGCCGGCCGGAAGTGAGAAGCGCCGCTCCTCCTCCGGCTTTGCGGCGTCGTCCACCTCCAGGATCGCGCTGGCGGCCTGCTGCTCGAGCCATTCTCGCGCGTAGCGGGCATACATGCCGGCGTGTTCGGCGAGCTCGCCGGCCGTGAGCGGCCCGTGCTCGGCCAGCATGCGGTACAGGCCCAGGCGGTCCCCCAGATAGACGGTGAACACATCCATCGTGCCCAGCGCCGACGCGAAGACACGCTCCACGAACGCGTCGCGAATCTGATCCGTGCTGCTCATCGCACTTCCCCTCTCTCGCGGCGGACGCCGCGATCATGGCACCCTCTCCATACCTTCACCGGATTCGTGCTTCCCGGTTTCTTATGAGGCTTCACTAACTTGGTGCTTCCCAGTTTGTTCTGACTTTTGTTCGATGTCACTCATGATTCCCCTGGGGATTGCCTCCATCTGCAGCTTTCGCTCAGTGGGACTACCGCGGAAGACCATTCGAAACCACGTTCGGAGGCCGGTAGGCGCAGAGTCGGCAAGTCGACTGCGCCAACATTCCGGGACCTCACAACAGCGTGCCTATACCGCAGAGTGCGGCCCGCCATCTGTGGGGATCCAGGGCGGCGGGCCGAGGAGGGACCCTCGGTCTAAGACTGGCTGAGGCTAGGTCTACGCAGATGGTTCATTAGAGCGGTCTGAACCGACCGTCGTGAAGCATTGGCCGCGAAGCTACAACGCTTCTGCGAGAACAAGACTGGCATGGTCGATATCGCGTCGGGCTGTCCGTGGGACAACGTGTATGCACCCTCGACGATCGAACCCTGTTGCGGGAGTCCACCTTCGGCCATGCCCGCCAGTTGGAGTCGGTATTGATCGGCCACCTGAGGCGGCTGTGTGAGCCGGTTGAGCTGCCGCCCGGCGCCGACGTGCCGCCAGGCCAGGGGCAGCTGCAGGTGCGGATCCGCCACTGGCGGGGCGACCCCTGGATCGCCGGGAAGCGAGCGTCCGCCGTGATGGACGCCGCCACGTCGGGCGTCGAAGGCGAGGTTGCCCATCTCCTTCTGCTGCAGAGCCGCGACGGTGGTCAGCAATTTGGTCATCGACATGATCCGGAAATGGGTGTCGGCGCCGATCGGGTCGCGGCGACCGGCCACCGTGGAGCCCGCGCCACCCTCGTAGATCACGCCGCTGCGGTCGGCGGCGATCGCGGCGACGCTCGGTACGGCGCTGGCGTCAACCGCCTCCTGAAGGACCTTGTCGATCATCGAACTCACGGGATCTTCTCCTCGCGATTGGGGAGTGTCGGCCGGTTGACACCCTGGTCCCGTCCTCCCCTACGCGTCAACAGATCACCACGGTGGAGGCGAAGTACGCGGGCGGTGGCGTTCCGAGGCGCCGAGCCGCCGAGGCGCCGCCAAGTGTTCGGACTTCAACGATGCTGGCGGTGAGCGGCCAACATGCCGGCCTTAAGGAGCAGGGGGGACGACAGGGGGGACGAAGTCGAATGTCATCCCGAGCAACCACACCAGCGCCAGGACCGCCGGCAGGTGGAAGATGAACTGCAAGAACGTGAATCCAACCAGATCGCGCGCCCTGAGCCCCAGCACCGCCAGCAGGGGCAGCATGAAGAACGGGTTGATCAGGTTCGGCAGCGCTTCGGCCACGTTGTAGATCTGAACCGTCCAGCCCAGGTTCATCTGGACATCCGTCGCCGATTGCATGACGTACGGGGCTTCGACCAACCACTTTCCGCCGCCGGATGGGACGAAGATACCGAGCACGACGGTGTACAGGGCGATGACGACTGCGAAGGCCCCGCCGCCGACGTTCGTGAACAATTCCGCCAGCAGATCCGAGACCGTCCGGCCGCCGCTGCCTTCTGCCTTGGTGAGAATCGCCGCCATGGCGGCGTACAGCGGAAACTGGACGAGGATGCCGCCCGTGGCCGGTACGGCTTTGACGACGGCTTGCAGGAACTTGCGTGGCGTCCCGTGCAGCACGAGCCCCAAAACCAGGAAGACCAGCAGATATCCGTTGAGGCTGCTGACGACGGACAGGACGGGCTTGGTGAGCAGCTGGGAAATCAACCATCCCAACGTCATCAGGCCCGCCAACGCGGGCAGGATGCGGCTGTACTCGAGCCATTCTCCCGGCCGCGTGCGTGGCGGCACCTCTTCATTGTGGTCGTCCAAGTCCACGTCCAGATCCTCGGCGGTCCTGATGGCCGCACCCCTCGGTGCGGAGAAGTGAGCGATCACCGCGGTCAGCGCGATGATGATGGCGCACATGAGCAGGGACTGCCACGTGAAGATCGTGGTGCCGAAGTCGAGAACCCCCGTGATTTTCAATAGCTCCGGAGGCAGCGAGCTGGCGGTTGCCTGCAATTGAGCGGCCGACGAGGACATGCCCAGGGCCCACACGGCGCCCAGCCCCATAAAGGCCGCGGCGCCGAGCGCACGGTAGTCCACCCGCAGGTCGGTCCGACGCGCGATCGCCCGGGCCAGCAGACCACCGAATACCAGGCTGAGCCCCCAGTTCAGGAAGGAGACCGACATAGACAGCAGCGCAACGAAGCTCACCGCGCTCCTCGCCGTCTGGGGCATGGTGGCGAGGCGTTCGATCAGCCTGGCCACCGGCGGGCACGTGGCGACGACGTACCCGGTCAGTACCACCATGGCCATCTGCAGGGTGAATGCGGTCAGATCCCAGAAGCCGTCGCCAAAAGCATTCACGACCGTCTGCGGAGAGGACCCGTTGGCCAGCGCGGCGACGGCGACGAGGACGACTCCTGCCAAGGCAACGACATACGCGTCCGGAAACCACTTCTCCGTCCAACCGGCAAGCGACTGGGCGACCCGCGCCAATCCCTTCTCGGAGTGAGATTCTTCAGTGGCAGATGTCATACGGCCGTTCCCCTTCCCTCTCCGCGCCCCACGCACCCGCCCAGCGGGGCAAGACTCAGGCGTGGACGAGCATGACCTGGCACTCCCGATCTGATGCTGAGCGTTGGCTACAACAGCCGGCATGCGATGTGGCGCCGCCCGCATACCGGTTCGGTCACTCAGTATCGCGCCTGTGCAGGCGTTGTCGATGAAGAACTGCGCGAACTACATCGGCGAAAACGATGAAGACGATCGCGCGGCCGAGTGGCCGGGACCGGAACCACAAACGACGACGAGAGCGATGCGGGTGGCCACGTCGCGGCCTAGACCTGGCAACTCGAATTCGGAGCAACTTCGCCGTTGGCGCAGGCTAGTCGGGAGGACCGTGATCTGCAGGCGCAAGGAGCGGCTGGTTGGGTTCATGACTGCTGGAGTATTGATCGTGCCGGATCGGTTACAGCCCGATGATCGACGGCTTGATCGCAAAAGCACGGATCGCCAATGATGCCGGGGGCCAGGCGGTTTGGCTCGGGCTCACCACGCCCCGCGCAGACTGCGTGCCGCAGCGTCCTCGGCCACACTCCGGTGGCCTGCGCGGCCCCTGCGAGTGAGACGGACCCGCGTAGCACCATGATCATGCTCCGCTAAACGTGCCCGTCTCAGCCAGGAAGCTCAGCCAGCCAGTCCGATTCTCCATCGACCGGGCCGCCGTTGATCACGACGAGCGGGACTCCCGGCTTGGGAAACTGGTGCAGGGCAGCGAGGTTGTTGGCTGCGACGGCATGCGGGTCATAGCCAATCGGCAGGCCGACTCTGATGAGATCCTGAGCCGGTTGTGGCGCGCCGACGCGATTGGCCAAGTCGGCCAGCTGATCGTTGCTCAGATCCGTGGGCCCCTTCTCCTTGGGCTGCTGGTCGGCTGAATAGATCAGCTGAACGAAGCGCCACGTGATGTCACTCGCGCGTGAGCGGTCAGCCACCACGTAAGCCGCGTAGGTCGCTCGGCTGTCGTATGCGCCGCTGGCAGAGTACTTGTCGAGGAAGTCCACGAACCGCAGGTTGACACGCAGTGTGCCGCCCTCTAGGCGTCTACCGATCTCGCCGCCCTGAGCCCGCACCATCTTTCCGCTGTATGGGCACAGCGGATCCACGAACAGATCGATCTGCCCGATCGCATCGGGGTCACCTATCGAGATCGCATCGCCAGCCGGACCCGCCACGGCCGCATGCGCCACGCCGGCGACTGGTCCGCACATCAGGAGCGTCACCGTCACGCCGAGGACCGCCCCGAGGGCACGAAACGAACGGTTCGCCGATCTTTCAGTCATGACCCCATCATCCCGCGCCGCCCGATGACCATGGTCAGCGCACTGATCAACCGCAACCTCGCGCCACCGGCCGCGGTCGGAGAATCCTTTGACATGCGAACAGGGTGACGCATTCCGTCAGATCAATGTGGCAGCAGGTTGCCGCTCTGCTCCCAACCAGGATAAGACCCGACCACGGTCGCGATCCTGGCGTCCAGCAACGACAATGACGGCTCCGCAGAGCGGCGTAGGCGCCATTACTCTGCCATCGGACGGCAGGCCTGCCAAAGCACTCCGTGCCTCAGCCCCATCGCACTTAGTCTCCGATTCTCATTTCCTGTCGTAAATGACATCGAGACTATATTCAACGATATTCAAAATGAGACGACGACATTTGTGGCCTGTGCGGTGTCCCTCCGCCGAGCTACCGCTCGCGACGTGGTCCAGGCCTTCCGCTATGCCGGCGGCAACTCCTTGGCGTACAGAGACTTTCCCAGGGCATCGCACAGGGTGACCGTCAGCGCCAGCGACTCGGCGTCGATCGTGACTTCGCCGAAGTGCTGAAAACCTTCGGCGGGCGACGAGTTCTCCTCCTCCGGGGCGTGCACGAATTCATACCGCGCACCGAACGTGCCGTCGAGCGGGCTCTGCGGGAAAGCGCCGGCGTTGAGCGGCCCGGACACGAACTCCCAGAACGGTGCGAAGTCGTCGAACTGCGCCTGCTCCGGGTGGTACGAGATCGCGGCCGTGTAATGCACGTCGGCCGTGATGAATACGACGTTTCGTACGTTCTTGATCTCGGACAGGATGCGGGAGAAGGCGATCTCGCGTCCCAGCGGCCGGCCATCGTCACCTTGGGCGACCGCCTCCATCGAGGCGGGTCCATAAGGCGGGTTGGTCGCCTTGTCCGGTACGACGATGCTGATCGGCAGGTCATTGGCGACCACCTTCCAGACCGCCTTCGACGCCTTGAGGCCGTCGATGAGCCATTGCGTCTGCTTGTGCCCGAGGATCCCACCATCGTCTGATTGCGCCCAGGCGCGCGGGTTTGGGTCCTTATAGGTCCGCATGTCCAGGATGAAGACGTCGAGCAGCGGGCCGTAGGAGACCTTGCGGTGAAGGCGCCCGTCTGCGGCCTCCGACGGGTCGACGGGCTGCCACTCACGCCACGCCTGGTAGGCGTAGCCGGCCAGCTCGTCAGCCTCGGTTTCGGTGTAGCCCTTGCGGTCCTGGCCCACGAGCGACTCGCCGGGGAACCAGTTGTTGATCACCTCGTGGTCGTCCCACTGGACCAGCTGCGGAACCGTGGCATTGAACCGACGGTAGTGCTCGTCGGTGAGGTTGTAGGCGTAGTTGCCGCGGAAGCCGTCGAGTGTCTGAGCGACGTGATCCTTGGCCGGCGAGGTGACGCTCGCGTACATGCTGCCGTCGTTCTGCTTCTGTGTCCCGGGCACCGGACCGTCGGCATAGATCGCGTCGCCCGAGTGCACGAAGAAGTCCGGTCGGCGGTCGGCCATCGCGCCGAAGATCGCCATCCCGCCCTGCCGGTTGATTCCCCAGCCCTGGCCGACGACGTCGCCGGACCAGACGAACGTGACGTCCTCGGATCGTGCGGGCACGGTCGTGAAGACACCCACCGCCGGCTCCGACGTAGCGCCGCTCTCGCCCTCCAAGGTCACGCGGTAATGCACAGTCTGGCCCGGCTCGAGGCCGGTCACGCGCATCCGTCCCGTCCCGTCGGACTGCGGCGTCAGCTGCGGCCCCTCGATGCGGACGGGGTTCGAGAACGACTCCGTGGCCGAGGTTTCGACGATCATGCGCGCCGGGGAATCCGAGCGGGCCCACACCAGTGCGCCGTCGGCCCGGGGCTCACCGCTGGCGACACCATGGGTCAGGCGGGGCCGGGAGGCAATCAGACTCGTGCTTGTCGGTGCGCCGCCGTTGCCCGAGGTACCGCACGCCTGCAGGGCTGCCGTCGCGGGCACGAGAAACGCACCGGCCAACGAGGCGCGCAGGAGGGCACGGCGGGCAATCACCGGTCGGCGTTCGGTGGGGACCATCGGGGCCAGCATGCGGTGTCTCGGCTACGAGACGACCAACACCATCACGGCGAAGGGCGACCGGCTGGTGTCACGGAGGTGAACGGGGCCGCGTTTCACCATCGCGCCCGACCACGTGTAGGACGAAGACGTGTAGGACAACCATGCGCACCACTGGTGAAGGTGACCGACGGAGTTGGAGGCGGGCACGGGTTCATCAGTTCGCGATCCATCCGCCGTCCGAGACATTGCACCGGCGGTGGAGTTTCTGGCCTCGCCGGCTGCGTCGTATGTACACGGCACCAGTCCGTCGTCGTCCGACTCCTCCGCGCCGCGTGTAGGTTCTCACGTTTCGCCGCATCGGCAGACGTCGCTGAACTGCCTTTTTGGGATCCGTCTCACGGCGGCCTCACCGCGGTTTGTCTCACCAACCGCTTCGTTTCCTACAGCGCGAACAGCGGCCACCGCCGGTTGAGCTTTGGCGGCATTCCTGATCAATTCGAGTTGGCTACTGGCGGCCGGCCGCTGCGGGTGAGCAGTTCGACAATTGGCTCCGCGCCGCTGATGCTGGGGGCGTGCAGACGGCGGCCCGGCGACTCTAGCCATGTGGCGCGATCCAGTTGATAGAGGTGTTCGGTGTGGCGGCGGCCGTCTTCGGTGATGTCGTGGCGGCCGATGAGGTGGTAGCCGAGTTTGGTGTACACCGTGACGCCGGCGCGGTTGTCTTCGAGCACCTAGGACTTCGCTAGTTCCGCGGACAGGTGTGCGAAGGCTAGCTCGAGAACGGCTGCGCGAGAACGGGTTCCGAGGCCGCGGCGCTGAAGTGGGGCGAGCAGCCAGGAGGTCGTTCCGACGATGCGACGGTCACGCCATTGATCGAATCCGGACAGGCTCTGCATGCCGACCGGTTGGTCGGAGACAATTATGGCGAGATCGAGTGTCCAGCCGGGGTGTCTTGTGAGTTCGCGATTCGACTGCGCCCGCGCAATCCGCTGGTGTGCGATCTCCTCGGGCGTTCGATTGTGAATCCATGTCACGAAGTGCGAGTCCGTCTTCGGCCTCACCCCCATACCGTCAGGGCCAGCCGGTTACGCTGGGGTACCGGTGGGCGGAGAGTTGACCCCGCTCCCCTGGTTCAGGATCTGCTCAGAGGAGACTTATGCGTCGGCGGCGGCTGCCGAATCGGGCGATGACGAGACTGGCAATCGTCTGTGCGGCGCTGCTCGTAAACGGTTGTGAGGCACAGGTCTGGGGTACACCGCCGGCCGCTGAGAACACCCCGCAGGCAACAGTCGCCGCCCCCCAGACCTCGCTTCCTGCGCTGCCCGAAGCCCTTCCCGCCCAGCCGACGGCGCCACTCGACGGACTCGACGCCCGCGTCCGTCAAGCCACCGCCGATGCGGCCGAGTCTGGGGCCGACATCGAGACCGTCGTGTTGGACCGCAACACCGACCAGATCGTCTCCAACGGGGCCAACAAGCCCTTCCCGATCGCGTCCGTGGTGAAGCTGTTCATCGCCGACGACCTGCTGCTGCAGGAGTCGGAGGGCGAGACGAAACTATCAGCTGCCGACCGCAACTCACTCGACATCATGCTGCGCTCCTCCGACGACAACGCGGCCCAGAACTTCTGGAACCGCAGCGGTCAAAACGCCATCATTGCGCGCGTCGTGGCTCGGTACGGATTAACGGGCACGACAGCACCCTCCAACGGACACTGGGACGTCACGCTAAGCACCACAAGCGATCTCGTCCGCTACTACGACATGCTGTTGGGCGGCACCGGTGGGCTGCCACCCGAACAGGCCAACGTCATCATCAGCAACCTCGCGCAATCCACACCGACGGGAACCGACGGGTATCCGCAGCGGTTCGGCATCCCCGAGGGGCTCTATGCCGAGCCGGTTGCGGTCAAGCAGGGCTGGTTATGCTGCTGGAACGGCGCGAATCAGTTGCACGTGTCCACCGGCACGATCGGACCCGACCACCGTTACGTGATGGCGATCAGCTCCCTAGAACCCGACGATGCCGCCGCCGCCCGCGAGACCATCACTCAGGCCGTCAAGACGATGTTCCCAGGCGGAAAGATCTAACACCGCCGGATTCACTGCAGGGACTTCGTAAGAGGTATCGCAGTCCGGACTGTAAACCGTCCAGGCCCCGGCGGTTCTGCCCCGTGCCGCCAGCGGCGCGTAGCGGTATCTACTCCAGGGATGAGGCCGTTCAGCGCAGAAGGCTCCGGCCCGGCCGACCGCGTCCGCGCAGCGGATACCCGCGCCGCAGCCTGTGGAGGGCACCGCCGAAGGACCGAGCAACGGCCGCGCCGACCAACAACCCGACCGCGATCGCACAGACCACCGTCGCCACCCCGAATGCGTTCGCTCCGCCACCGCTGGGATTGGTGATGAGGGCAGTAGTGGAGAGCAGACCCAGGCTGCCGGGGACGAGCAGCCAGAATGCCGGCAGGAAGACCACCAACCGCGGCAGGTTCGGACGCACGGCCTCGACGAGCGACGAACCCAGGCTGGCGGCGACCGCGCCCAGGAAGCTGCCGAGCACTGCACCACCGACGTGCTGTCCGAAGCTCTGGGCGGCGAAGGCGAGGATCAAGACCACGGTGATCCAGGGCAGCAGTCGCACCGGCGGACTCTCCAGGACCCCGATTCCGATGCTGATCAGAATCAGCCCCAGCGGCGCGGCCCACCAGCCGAGTGTGTCGACGCGGAGATTGGCCAATTCGGCTGCAGGCACGGTGATCACGTGGCTGGCCGCAACGATGCCGAGGGTGAACAGGAGCAGCTGGACCAGCCCGAAGATCAACCGGGACGCTCCGGCCACCATGTCGCCCGCGGCCAGCTCCGACATCGCGGTGACGATCAACGCGCCGGGCAACAGCACGGCGAGCGGCGGCAGCAGGGTGCGCAGCGGTCCGTCCAGCAAGTCGGCGTTGGCGGCTGCGAAGACCCCGCACGCCAGAAGGAAGGCCGCAAGCGTCGGTAGCAGCGTGGCGATCAGGCCGAACCGCTGCCCCAGGCGGAAAAGGGCGACCACCACGACGGCCCCGACGGCCGCGAAGGCGACGTTGGCGCCGCCGGGCTGGAGGATGAGAGCGATCCCCGTGGCGATCGCGATCCAACCGAGGTTGGCCAACCACTGCGGATAGCGGGGTGGGCGATGGCGCAGCTCGAGAAGCTCCTCGGTGGCCTGGGACACCGTGAGGGTGGACAGCGACAACCGATGACGGATCGCCCGGACCTCGGCGGCCTGGTCGAGACGCAGTCCACCCTTGACCGACTCGAACGTCGCGGCGGCGCCGCTGGCCAAATTCAGCATGACCCCGGTCGGCGATGCCGCGATCTGGACGTCGGGGTATCCCAGCGCGGCGCTCACCTCAGCCAGCTCGTCCTCCACGTCGCTGACCGGCTGCCCCGTCGCCACCATCGCGGCGCCCAGGTAGGCCAGTAAGGCGCGGACGGCGTCGTCGTCTTCGGACACGGCGTCACTCTGCCAGGTCGAGGCGCAGGGTCAGAGAATACTTGCCAAGAACGCTTGGGTGCGGGGCTGCTGCGGATTGCTCAGCACGTGGCGAAGCGCGCTGGCCAACACCCCGACGCCGCCAAACATGAAGACGAGTTGTTCCGCGATTTAGCGGCCGAAACCGATCTCGTAATGACGACGATCATGGTCATGCAGTCCTTGGCTAGCTGCCTCATGACGTCGAATACCCCCCATCCGTTCCGTTCGGGATCGAGCGCCGAGGTCGGACCGCTAGGTCCGGCAACATGAATTGGCGCGCTCTCCGAGAGCGTACGGCGACACCGCGTCGGGGCCGGCGTCAGCGGTCCCCCGAAGTACTACGAAGATTTGGGGCGGGCGCCCAAGCCGGGCGGCGCCCACCGGCCTTCTCGTGGCCGCCAAGAAGTCCGCTCACGGTGCGTCGTCCTCGCTAACCCACGCACCAGAAAGGCCCACAGGGGTGTCCGGGTGCCCCGTTCGGGGCCTGCCAGCGTGGACCTTACGAGTGTGCATCAATCGACCGCGGTCTAACGCTCTTGTGCCAGGCGGTGTTTGAATGCCCGAACCTGCTCCGTGAGCGCCGACTCCACGGGCAGGCGTTCCATTGACGACGCGCCGTAGAATCCGTGGCAGTGCCGAGCGGCGCGATATACGTAAGCGGCGTCGTCGGGCATCGCGATCGGGCCGCCGTGACACAGGACCAGCACGTCCTCGCGTATGTCAAGCGCAGCCTGGGCGAATTCGTCTATCAGCTCGACGCACTCATCGAGCGACTTGGATGTGTTGGCGCCGATCGACCCTCCCGCGGTCAGTCCCATATGACACACGATGATGTCGGCACCGGCTTCTGTCATCGCCCGCGCGTCAGCGGCGGAGAACACGTACGGGGTGGTCAGCAGGTCCGCGGTGTGGGCGGCTTTGATGAGGTCGACCTCGAGGTCGTATCCCATTCCGGTCTCCTCCAGGTTGGCCCGGAACATACCGTCGATCAGGCCGACGGTCGGGAAGTTCTGGATCCCGGCGAAGCCGAGATCGGCCAGCTCCCGTAGAAACCGGTCGGTGAGCATGAAGGGGTCGGTGCCGTTGACTCCTGCGAGAACCGGGGTGTGCTCGACGACGGGCAGCACTTCGGCGGCCATCTCGACCACGACGTCATTGGCGTTGCCATAGGCAAGTAGCCCGGCAAGTGATCCGCGGCCGGCCATTCGGTAGCGACCCGAGTTGTAGATGACGATCAGATCGGCGCCGCCAGACTCTTCGCATTTCGCTGACAGTCCCGTGCCCGCGCCCGCGCCGATGATCGGCGCGCCGGCGCGCGCCATCGCATGGAACTTCTCGACCAGCTCGGCGCGGACGAATCGTTTCATGCGAGCACCTCCTGCCACGCGGCGACGGCGACGTCGGCGAACTCTGGGTCGTTGATGTGATGAGGGACTCGCCGTACCACGCCCGTCCGATGCACCGCTGCCTCGATCGTCGAGAACAACGCTTCGTCCGCGGCGGGATCCCAGAACGGCTGTTCGGGTGCGTCGAGCGCGGACACTCCGCCGGTGGGCAGCAGCATCCGCACTGGGCCCGTGCAGGCGTTGAGTTTCTCCCCCAGGAACTGGCCGATCGCGACGTTCTCCTCAACCGTGGTGCGCATGAGTGTGACGTTCTCGTTGTGCTGATAGAACAGGCGGCCGTCAAATGTCGCGGGTACGGTGCCACGGGCCCCGAAGTTAACCATGTCCAGAGCGCCGCATGATCCGACGTACGGCACGTGGGTGCGCGCGATCGCATCGAGCCGGTCGGGCCCCGCGGCCATCACACCGCCGACGATCAGATCGCACACCTCGGTCGTGGTGAGATCGAGCACTGAACTGATCATGCCGTCGTCCACCAGCTTCTCCATGGCCTTGCCGCCGGTGCCGGTCGCATGGAAAACCAACGGGTCCACCGCATCACTGGCCGCGCGGCCGGTGGCCCGCGCAATGCGCTCGACCACCGCGCTGACACACGGCGTGGTGACGCCGAACATCGTCAGGCCGACCGCTGGCCGCTCAATCGCCGCGGGAATCGAGTGGGACGCGATCCCTGCCAGCGCATGGGCCGCGTTGCCCAGTACCTGCCTGGATATCCGGTTGAGGCCGGCGACATCGGTCACGGAATGCCACATGGCGATGTCGGCAGCGCCGACATACGGAGCGACGTCCCCGGACGCGACCGTCGAAACCATCAATTTGCCGACACCGACCGGAAGGGCCCGCATCGCCGCCGCGATGACTGCGGTGCCACCAGATCCACCGAGTCCCAGCACTGCGCGGACATCGTTGCGTGACGTCAGGAAACGTTGCAGCCCAACGGCCATCGCCTCCAGGGCACTGCCCCGATCACCGGTGAAAACGGCCTCGGCGCCGTCGGGGTGATGCGCTGCGACGTCATCAGCTGTGACGTCTGCCTCGGCACTTCGCTGCTGTCCGGTCGACACGTCCACGGTCACGACGTCGACACCGGCCGCGCGCGCGAGGCCGGCCACATACGACAATTCAATGCCCTTGGTGTCAAATGTTCCGATCACGTATGCACGACGCATAGCACCGGTTCTAGCACGAACCACGCCACATGGGCTGCCATCTACACGCCAGTCCACTCCTGCGATCTGAGCGCGTTATTGTCGGCAAACACTGCAATTCGGGTCATCGGGCAGGCGGAAGCCCACCGCGAGTGACAGCGCGCCCAGGCGATTAGCAGCCGAAAGTTCAGATCCCCGTGGTTCCCTCAACGTGATCGGATACCGCTTGTGCGTTCCGGTGCCTTCACTGTGTAGACGAACCAGCGCTGCAGAGCGTGAGATCGAGCACGTTACCGAGCACCACGCACGCCAGTCCGGACTGGCCCAGCGCGATAGCGCAGCCAATCGACGAATCGTGCGATTGCAGACCTGTGCGCTTCCGCGATATCACGATCACGCCAGCACCTCCTGGTATGGATCTGCACCACGCGATCACTCGCCTGCTGGGCGAGGCGACCAATCCCATCGACGCCACCATCGCGGACGCCGTCGCATGGCTGTGTCCGGAACGGGGCCGTGAACCGTCGACCGCGGCGGACTCTTGCCCATCACCGGCAGTACCAACGCCACTGGCGGGCATGTCCTTACGTCTCTCGGACCGTGGTCGCGACCAGACATGGGTCCGCAGCCATGGGCTGCTGCGCGCCTGTCGCTGCATCTGGAGGACTCACCCTGGCGAATGTTATGCGTCCGGGCGGTGGCGGTGACGGCGCGGGCCGCGCGAAGTGGGGATACCTCGCCGCGGCCCACTGATGAGGCGATCACGCCACCCGAGCGATCATGGACCGCCGGGTGCACGCGCATCGCGGGGTTAGTCCGGCTTGATCAGATCCAGCTGCTGCAGGACGGTCACTCCGTCATCCAGCCCGATCTCCTCGACGATCAGGCCGTCGACGACCTTGAGAACCGACGTTCCGGTGAACCGCATCGTCTTGTTGGTGCCGGCCGGTAATGCACCGATTGGCATGTCATCGAAAGCTTCACCGGTCTGAGTGCCGCCGCCGATCCACTGGCCCACCACGTAGTCGCCTTCGGCGATCAGATCAGCGGTAGCGCCGAACGCCAAGTCCGGGAACGCCGCGCGGAACTTGGTGGCGAAGGCCCTTACCTCGTCGCGGCCACGGCATGGGGAATGCAGGGAATACTCGAAACGGATGTCCGGTGCGGCCAGTTCGCCGATGACATCGGGGTTGAAGTTCTCGCCCCAGAATTCGGTGAACCACCGTCCGACAACCGCCTTGTTCTCCTCGATCGACATTGAATGTTCCTTCCCACGTTGGCAACTGAGCGCTGCGGGGTGGAAGCGCTCACTAGGAAGACGCCGACCAACGTCCAGACGTGAGGCCGCCGGAGGAAATGCTCACAGGGCCGTGGATCAACACAGTTTGAAACGGTGTGCCCGCCGTGTAGCGTCTCACCGCCGATCGCAACCCACGGCGTTCACAACCTGCGGTTTCCGCACAAGTCTCACGGCGGCTGGCGACTAGTTTGTCTCACGAAGCACTTCATTTCCTATGACGTCGGTTCTCGGTGACGTCAGGGCGCCACCGCCATCCAGAGCGCGGCGTCGATACCTCGCAAGAGACTGACGTAGGAGGGCCGAGTGCGATCACCGTGCCCCAGTCGACAGGCACAAACGGATCCTCCTCGGCACCAAGCTTTTACCGACACTCTCGACCTGCGTCAAGATCTCCGATGGGGCGAGGTCACGGGCGTCGGGGGCGGCACCTCTCCGGTGATGGCCGTCCACTGCGCGGCCGAGCACAAGTGAACGAACACCCGCCGGGAACCGGTCTGGTCGTAGTCGGCAAGTGTCGAGACGCAGCGAAGATTGACAGGAATCGCCGGGCTACTTTGACAAGAATTCGGCGTCGCGAGAGCTTGTCAATCTTGGCTGCAAATGCCAGCTGAGAGGTCCGTTTCTGTCGTGAACTACGAGATTGGTGTCATCCGGCGGGCGGCCCACGGTCTGTGCTCTTGTCCGGCCGAGTGGAACTGTTCCCCGACGACATTGCGGACAGCCCCTCAGGGGCCTTCCTGTGCTTCCCGTTCTTCGTTCTTCAGGCCGACTAGCGCGGTTTCAGAACATATTTGGGCTTGAGGGGACGCTCCGAGAGGCGACCGTTGGCGAGATCGTGCCTCCGCCAGCGAAAGCCTCTACCCAGGGCCGCTGCTCGAGTCGAGCGCACAGCAGCGACCCGATGCCGAATGGCGGTGGCAGCAGTCTCAGCCGGTATGCATTCGCTGACGGCGCCTCGGCATCCGGTGTCGAGTGCGCAATC
>NZ_JAVROT010000195.1:0-39552 GCF_032162605.1 Mycobacterium sp.
CCAAGAAGGCTGCGGTCAAGAAGGCCGCTCCGGCCAAGAAGGCCGCAGTCAAGAAGGCCCCAGCCAAGAAGGCTCCGGTCAAGAAGGCCGCAGTCAAGAACGCCCCGGCGAAGAAGGCGCCGGTCAAGAAGGCCGCGACCAAGGCGCCTGCCAAGAAGGTCGCCGCGACCAAGGCGCCGGCCAAGAAGGCCGCGACCAAGGCGCCTGCCAAGAAGGCCGCCACCAAGCGCGGTCGCAAGTAGCAGTAGTCACCGGATTCAACTCCGGTACAAGGCACGCCGTGGATCCACGAGATCCACGGCGTGTCTCTGTCAGAACTACCGGTCGGTCGCCAGCGGGCTGCCGATGTGGTCGGCGGCGATCAGTCGGTCACCCGCCAGGGACAGCACCCACGTGCTGCCCTTGCGGTTGCGGGACTTGTCCGGCCGCACCCCGTCGCGATCGCACCACCAGGAGATCAGGTCGGGGATCACCTTGCCCTGAGTGCAGATCACGGGTGTGCCATCGGCCCTGGCGATCTCCACGATGCGCCTTCGCGCCGCGCCGCGGCTGTCGGAGTACGCCTCCTCGGTGAGCGTCGGCTCGTCCTCGATGAGCACACCGAGCTCGTCGGCGAGCGGGCCCACCGTCTGCTGGCATCGCACTCGGGGAGCCGCGTGCACCTCGGTGGCGCCGAACGCCAAAAGCTGGCCGACCAGTGACTCCGCCTGCGCGCGGCCGTGTTTGTCCAGGGGCCGCTCGTGGTCGTCGCCCTTGTATCTGGCCTTGCTACCCGCAGTGCCGTGCCGGACCACCAGGACCGTCCCGGTGTCGGCGGGGTGTTTGACGAAGCGTCGCAGCACCTTCCGGTCGTGTGGGTACTGGAGCCGCTTCATCGCGTCCCTGGTGGACAGCCAGACCAGGTCGTCCACCTCGGAGTTGGGGGAGAACTCGCCGCCGAGCGTGCGGGCGGCCCAATAGCGGACGTGTTTCAGGCCGATCTCGATGGGATAGCTCACCGCGGCGAGCCGTCGGCCCAACTCCGAGGCGTAGCCCGTCTCCTCGAGCACTTCCCGAACGGCGGTGACCGGTTCGGTCTCGCCGGAGTCGACCTTGCCCTTCGGCAGCGACCAGTCGTCGTATCGGGGTCGGTGAACGAGCGCGACCACCGGCTCGGCGACACCGTCCGCGTCGGCGTCGCGCCACAGCACGGCGCCTGCCGCAGGTATCACCCTGGCGGCCGACGACGGGGCTTTCTTCGTCACCTCAACTCCTGCAGGTCATTCGAGGACGGGTCACCCCGGCCGTCCGGCCAGCGTCAGAAACCCGGTGACGTCACTTGCAATTGTGACGTTCCTCGTCGGGGCTCGTTCCTCACCCCGCATCGTGACCGTCACGGATGTCGGTGACGTTCCATCAGAGAGACCTGATGATCGCGCACGGTCTGGCCTTCGTGCGGCGACGCGGTCCAGTGACCATCAGGACCGAGCTCCCAGCACCGGGTGGTGGGATCCATCGCCGAGGTGAACATGTCGTTCAGTTGGTCGGTCAAGCGCGGATCCTTCACCTGTGCCATCACCTCGACGCGACGGTCGAGATTACGATGCATCATGTCGGCACTGCCTATCCAGAACTCGTCGATGGCGCGAAAGTGAATGATTCGCGAATGCTCCAGGAACCGGCCGAGAATCGACCGCACGGCGATGTTCTCGGAGAACCCCGGCGCACCGGGGCGAAGCGCACAGATCCCGCGCACCACGACCTCGACGCGCACTCCGGCCTGCGAGGCGCGGTAGAGCGCGTCGATCACCTGCTCGTCGACCAGGGCGTTGGCCTTCAGGCGGATCCTCGCGTCGGCGCCGTCCCGGTGCGCCGCGATCTCGCGTTCGATGCGTTCGACGATGCCCCTGCGGACTCCGTACGGAGCGACCAACAGGTTGCGGTAGGACACCTTGCGCGAGTAGCCCGTCAGCGAGTTGAACAGATCGGTGAGGTCGGCGCCGATGTCCGGTGACGCGGTGAGCAGTCCCACGTCCTCGTAGAGCCGCGAGGTCTTGGGGTTGTAGTTGCCGGTTCCGATGTGGCAGTAGCGCCGGATCGTCGAGCCTTCGCGTCGCACGACGAGACACGTCTTGCAATGCGTCTTGAGCCCGATCAGCCCGTACACCACGTGCACGCCCGCCTGTTCAAGGGCGCGGGCCCACTTGATGTTGGCCTGCTCGTCGAAGCGGGCCTTGATCTCGACCAGTGCGACGACCTGCTTGCCCGCCTCGGCGGCGTCGATGAGCGCGCTGACGATCGGCGAGTCACCGGAGGTCCGGTACAGAGTCTGCTTGATGGCGAGCACATTCGGATCGGCGGCCGCCTGCTCGATGAAGCGTTGCACCGTCGTCGAGAAGGAGTCGTACGGGTGGTGCACCAGGACGTCGCCGTCGCGGAGCGTCGAGAAGATGCTCTTCGGCGTCTCCCTCTCCCCGAACGCGGGAGGGGTCGCGGGTACGAACGGCGGGTCCTTCAGATCGGGGCGGTCGACGCCGTAGATCTGCCAGAGCGACGAGAGGTCGAGCAGCCCCGGCACCTCGATGACGTCGCCGGGATGCACGTCGAGCTCGCGCAGGAGGAGCTCGAGCATGTTCTCGGTCATGTCGTCGGCGACTTCCAGACGCACGGGAGATCCGAACCGGCGCCGTGCGAGTTCGCGCTCCAGCGCCTGGAGCAGATCCTCGTCGCGATCCTCCTCGACCTCGAAGTCGGCGTTGCGCGTGATCCGGAACGCGTGGTGTTCCACGATTTCCAGGCCGGGGAACAGTACGGACAGGAACGCCGCGATCAGCTCCTCCATCGGCAGGAACCGGATCGCGGCGCCACCTTCGCGCGGGCCCAACTCGACGAACCGGTCGACGTTGTCGGGCACCTTGATGCGGGCGAAGTGCTGCGTGCCGTCCTCGGGCTGCCGCACCGTGATCGCCAGGTTCAGGCTCAGGCCGCTGACGAAGGGAAACGGGTGCGCCGGATCCACCGCCAGCGGTGTGAGCACCGGGAACACCTGCTCGTGGAAGTACGTGGACAGCCGGCCACGTTCGTCGTCGTCCAGCTGAGCCCACGTCACGACGATGATGCCCTCGTCGGCCAGCGCCGGGCGCACGGCCTCCATGAAGACCTTTGCGTGCCTGCTCGAGATCTGCTGGGTCCGCTCGCCGATGCGCCGCAGTTGCTCGCGCGGCGACAGTCCGTCGGCCGAGCGCACCGAAAGTCCCATCTCGTCGCGGCGTTTGAGGCCGGCGACGCGGACCATGTAGAACTCGTCGAGGTTCGACGAGAAGATCGCGAGGAACTTGGCCCGCTCCAACAACGCGAGCGACGGATCAGCGGCCAACGCCAGCACTCTGGCGTTGAAGTCCAACCAGCTCAGTTCCCGGTTGAGATAGCGGTCGTCGGGCAGCGCTTCGGACCGGGAGGTGTCGATCGCGTCCGCGGTGGTGGCCGGCGGCGCCTCAGGCGTGCTGCCGTCCGACACCCAGTCCGTGTCTACAGGTCGAGTCTCGGCTTCGGTCACAGAGGAGATCATCCCCCATATAAGGCGGCCGCGGCTAGCTGCGGCAGATCAGCCTCCGACGTGCATGCCGCGTGCCTGCGCGATGGCAGCTCTGGTGGCAGCGCCCACGCCGAGCCGCAGCGCCATGGCGAGGTCATCGGGGGTGTCGATGTCGCACCGCAGACCGGGCCAGGCTCCGACGAGTTCCACGGCGCCCGAATCCGCGTGTCGCCGTGTCGATTCAGCGCCGAACCTCGGAACAAGAGAGGTGCCGAACGCGAACAACGCCGAGGTTCCCGTTCCGTGCCGGTCGCCGACGAAACTGCGCGGGTGACTGCGCGCCGTGGCGATGACTTCGGCGAGCTCCTCGGTTCGAAGCGCGGGCAGATCGCCTTGCAGCACACCGAGGTTTGGTGTTTCGACGCGAATGGCGGCCTCCGTGGCGGCGATCGCGTTGTTCAACGGATCGCCGTGTCCGTCCGGGGTGGGGTCGGCGAGCACGCGGGCGCCGAGTTCGCGGACGACCCTGGCAGCCACCTCATCGGGGGTGACGACGGTGATGGCCCGCACGGCCGCCACCGCGGACGCCGCCTTGATGGTGTCGACGAGCATCGCCAGCACCACGTCGCCGCGTCCGCCTGCGGCGAATGCGGGGGCGAGCCGGGTCTTGGCGGCACCCAGCCGTTTGACCGCGATGATCAGCCCGACGTCACCACGCCCCGTCGCTTCGCTCGCCCCCGCACCACGCCCCGTCGCTTCGCTCGCCCCCGAATCCGGGTCGTCGCCGCTGGTGCCGCTCATGGGTGCCATCCTGCCAGCAGCGCGGGCCAGGCTAGATTTGTTCCCGTGGTCAAGGCTGCGGTGATGGGTGCAGGCGCGTGGGGTACGGCGCTGGCGAAGGTGCTGGCCGATGCGGGCAACGACGTCACGCTGTGGTCGCGCCGCGCGGAATTGGCCGACGAGATCAACGACACCCACCGCAACGCCCGCTACATCGGTGACGTTGCGTTGCCGACGTCCATCCGCGCGACGGGGAACGCCGCAGCGGCACTTGACGGAGCGTGCACGGTGCTGCTGGCAGTGCCGTCGCAGACCTTGCGCGTCAACCTGGCGCCGTGGCGCGAGGCGATCGGCGGCGACGCCACGCTGGTGAGCGTCGCGAAGGGCATCGAGTTGAACACGCTGCTTCGGATGAGCCAGGTCATCGTTCAGGTGACGGGGGTGGACCCGTCCCGGGTCGCCGTGATCACCGGACCCAACCTGGCCAGCGAGATCCTCGACGAGCAGCCCGCAGCGACCGTCGTCGCGTGTTCGGACTCTGGTCGCGCCGTGGAACTGCAGCGCGCGTTCTCCACCAGGTACTTCCGGCCGTACACCAACTCCGATGTGGTGGGCGCCGAAATCGGCGGGGCTTGCAAGAACGTCATCGCATTGGCCAGCGGCATGGCAGCAGGAGTGGGACTCGGGGAGAACACCGCCGCGGCGATCATCACCCGAGGGCTCGCCGAGATCATGCGACTGGGAATCGCGCTGGGCGCCAAGGGCACGACGCTCGCCGGCCTGGCCGGGGTCGGTGACCTCGTCGCCACCTGCACGTCGCCGCGGTCGCGCAACCGGGCATTCGGTGAACGGCTCGGCAGGGGCGGGACCATGGAGTCCGCGCTGCGCGACGCGGGTGGGCACGTGGCAGAAGGCGTCACGTCGTGCCAGTCGGTGTTGGCGCTGGCTGAAAGTTACGACGTCGAGATGCCGCTCACCGACGCCGTCAACCGCGTCTGCCACAAGGGGCTCTCGGTCGACGAGGCAGTGGCGCTCCTTCTCGGACGCACTACGAAGCCGGAGTGACTCGATGAACGGTCAGTACGGTGACTCGACCCGTAGTGTCAAAGCTTCTGGCTCGCAACATGTTCCGGGGCAACCCGTCGCGTCGCCACCGGTCCCGGCTTCGGCGTACCACCTGTCGGCGGACGAGTCGCAGCCCCTGGACGCCTACGGCCGCAGCTCCAACCCCACCTGGCGGCAACTAGAGGCCGCGCTCGCCGATCTGGAGGGCGCCACCTCCGCACTGTCGTTCGGATCGGGCATGGCCGCCATCACCTCGGTCCTGCGCGTGCTCGCCAAACCCGGTGCCACGCTCGTCGTACCCGCGGACGGTTACTACCAGGTACGCCGCTACGCGAATGAATACCTCGCCCAACTCGGCGTCGTGGTGCGCGAGGTGCGCGCCGCCGAAATGTGTGCGGCGGCCGAGTCCGCCGACGTCGTATTCGCCGAGACGCCCGTCAACCCGACGCTGGACGTCGTCGATCTGCATCGGCTGGCGCTGATCTGCCGCGGTCGCGGTGCCACTCTCGTCGTCGACAACACGACGCCGACACCGCTTGGGCAGCAACCTCTTTCGCTCGGCGCCGACCTCGTCGTTGCGAGTGCGACCAAGGCGCTCTCCGGGCACAGCGATCTGATCGCAGGCTACGTCGCGGGCAGTCATCCCGACCTGATGGCCGCGGTCGAACGCGAGAGGCTTCTGGGCGGCGCCATCCTCGGCCCGTTCGAGGCCTGGTTGTCGCTGCGCAGTCTCGGCAGCGCGGGTCTGAGGATCGAGCGCCAATGTCACAACGCGCTGGCCATCGCCTTCATGCTTCGCGACCACCCGGCGGTGCGGTCGGTGCGCCATCCCGGCCTGCCCGACGACCCGTCGCACGAAATAGCCTGCGCGCAGATGAAGCGCTTCGGCGGCCTGGTGGCGTTCGAACTGGCCGACGCCGAAGCGGTGCACCGCCTCGTCGAGCGCAGTGCGCTGGCGGTCGCCGCCACCAGCTTCGGTGGCATCCACACGTCGATCGATCGTCGGGCACGGTGGGGTGATCCCGTCCCCGACGGGTTCGTGCGGATCTCGATGGGGATCGAGGACACCGATGACCTGATCGCAGACATCGAGTTCGCATTGGAGCACGACGCCGGTCATGGATGATGTCTCGGTCAGCGACATCACCTTCTCCGACCTGGAGACGTCGTCGTCAACACGCGTTCCGACGTCGAGCAGGCCGAGAAGGTGGCCGCGGAGGCTCGCGCGCACGGTGTGGCGGCCGCGGACGTGGCGGATCCGGTCGCGGTAGGGCGGATGTTCGCGGTGGCCGACGGACTGGGTCCGCTGCGGGTGCTGGTCAACAACGCCGCCGCGCGGACCCGGGTCCCGGTGTACGACGTGACGGCCGCCGACTGGGAGGCCGTCCGATCGGTGACCCTGGACGGCGCCATGAACTGTGTCCTGGCTGCGCTGCCGCGACTGCGCGCCGGCGGGGGCGGCATCGTCTCGATCATCGGAGGCAACGCGCTGCGCGGCGACCCCGGCAGGTTCAACGTCTCTGCCGCGAAGTACGGACTGGTCGGGCTGACCAACGCGCTCGCGGCGGCGTGTGCGGCCGACCACGTCAACGTCAACGCCGTCTCGCCGAGCAACATGAATCCCGAGCCGGGACCGGAGGCGGAAAAGGCGTCCCAGCGTCGTCGCGAAGCGGTCGCCGACGCGGTGGCCTTCCTGGTGTCGCGGGCGGGCTGCGACGTGACGGGTCAGCTGATCGAGGTCGGGGCCGCCCGGTGAGCGCGCCGACTGCTGGTGAAACCGCAGCTCGACGAGCGCTGCCATGCGGGCTCGGGCCAGGACGGTAGCCTCTCTAGGTTGTGACCGACCGCTACCAGCCCGGCCCGCCCGCCCGCACGCGCGTGGCCGTCGTCTACGGCGGCCGCAGCTCTGAGCACGCCATCTCGTGTGTTTCCGCAGGCAGCATCCTGCGCAACCTCGACCCCAATCGCTTCGAGGTGGTCGCGGTCGGCATCACGCCCGACGGTTCCTGGGTGCTCACCGACGGCCACCCCGACTCCCTTGCGATCACCGACGGCCGGCTTCCCGAGGTGACCGGGGCGTCGGGGACCGCGCTCGCACTCGCCGCGGACCCAAGCCGTCGTGGCCAACTCCTGTCGCTCGGCAAGGGAGCGGGGGACATCCTCGCCGCCGTCGACGTCGTCTTTCCCGTCCTGCACGGTCCCTACGGCGAGGATGGCACCATCCAGGGACTGCTCGAGCTCGCGGGCGTGCCGTACGTCGGTGCGGGTGTGCTGGCCAGTGCGGCAGGCATGGACAAGGAGTTCACCAAGAAGCTGCTCGCGGCCGAGGGGCTGCCCATCGGCGAGCAGGCGGTGCTGCGCGCACACGACGAGACCCTCGAACTCGACGACCGGGAGCGGCTCGGCCTTCCGGTGTTCGTCAAACCCGCCCGCGGCGGCTCGTCGATCGGCGTCAGCCGGGTCACGACGTGGGACGAGCTGGACCAGGCCATCGCCTACGCGCGCAAACACGACCCCAAGGTCATCGTGGAAGCGGCGGTGGCCGGCCGCGAACTGGAGTGCGGTGTGCTGGAGTTGCCCGACGGCAGGGTGGAGGCCAGCACTGTCGGCGAGATCCGCGTCGCCGGGGTGCGCGGCCGCGAGGACGCGTTCTACGACTTCGCCACCAAATACCTCGAGGACGCCGCCGAGCTCGACGTACCCGCCAAGATCGATGACGAGATCGCCGATGACGTAAGACAATTGGCAATCAGAGCGTTTCGCGCCATCGACTGCCAGGGTCTCGCGCGCGTCGACTTCTTCCTGACCGAGGACGGCCCGGTGATCAACGAGATCAACACGATGCCGGGGTTCACCACGATCTCGATGTATCCGCGGATGTGGGCGGCCAGTGGGGTGGACTACCCGACGCTTCTCGCGGCCATGGTCGACACGGCGGTGGCCCGGGGCACCGGCCTTCGCTGAAGGCTCGCGTTCGGCTACCTCAGCTCTTCCTGCGTATGTGCTGTCAATCGGTGGTGTAACCCCTGTCCCTATTGATAGGTGGAGCGCACGATGTAGGCGAACGGACTTCATGTGAACAGGCGGGTAAACCTCGTGGTGGTGGAGCGTGATCCCGATGCGCCGCGCGTCCTGAAGGCGGTGCCCGGCGATCGGTACCCCGACTGGGAGGCGGTCTACCAGGAAAACGTGACCTGGGTGTACCGCACGATCTTCGCGCGCGTGGGGAACCGGGCCGACGCCGAGGACCTGACGGCCGAAGTGTTTCTGGCGGCGCTGAAGCCGCTGAGGATCACGGCCTCGGTGGCGGAAGTGCGCGCGTACCTGCGGGCGACCGCGCGGACCGTGCTGGCCGCGCACTGGCGGCACACGCTCGGCCGAGAGATCACCACGATCGACGACATGGATTTGGCCGCTCCTGAAACCGAAGAGGCCATCAGTACCGCGCCCGAGCGGGTCGGTGAAGTGCTCGAGGCGCTGCCGGACAACTACCGGCGGATCCTGGAACTGCGCTTCCTGCATGGGCGTTCGATCAAGGACTCGGCAAGGGAGCTGGGTGTCAGCGTCGCGAACGCCAAGGTTCTGCAGCATCGGGCTCTACGCTTGGCAGCACAGGTCAACGGGAAGGGCGAGCGATGAACGCGCGACGATTCCGGCGCTACATCGACGACCTCGCGGCCGGTCGTCGCCCGACGTCGTTCGAACCCGACGACTTCGAGGCCGAACAGATCCGCACTGCCATCGACCTGCAGGCCGCCCGGACGGGTGCCGACGCGCCGCGCCAGGAGTTCTTGTCCGACCTGCACAGTCGCCTCGCCGCGCAGATGGGGGGCGAACAGGAGCCAGCGACGAACGTGCGGCGCCTGCCGACGGCCACCCGACGTCAGGTTGTGGTGGGGACGTCCGCGGCCGCCGCCGCCGCGATCACCGCAGTCGCCGTCGACAGGCTGGTAATCCGGGACGACAACGGTTCGACGACCGACGTGGCCGCCACCGGTGGCGAGCTGACCCCCAACGAGGGGAGTTGGCAGCCCGTTGGCAAGAGCGCGGAGATCGCCGAGGACGGCGTCATGCATCCGTTCGAGGTGGGCTCGGTCATCGGGTTCGTCCGCCGGGTCGATGGTCAGCCCGAGGCGGTGTCGGGGGTGTGCACGCACCAAGGATGCCGACTGTGGTTCGACAAACCCGATACCCGGCTGCGCTGCCCGTGCCACTCGACGTCATTCTCGCCCGAGGGGCGGGTACTGACCCACCAGCTGTCCATCTCACCGGCGCCGCTACCCAAGCTCGAGGTGCGCGAAGCCGACGGTGTCATCCAGGTGTTCGCCCCGGTCAAGCCGAGCGAACCGGCCTGATCTTGCCGATGGTGTAACCCATCCTCCTATCTCTTGGTGAGCGGTCCACAGCTGGCGGACTTGCGACCCGACCACGGAGGTGCACCTTGTCTCAACACTGTTTATCCCGTTACCAACACCGAAAGCTCGCGCTCGCAACGGTTCCCATGGCGGCAGCCGTGCTGCTGCTGGCCGGCTGCTCGGGCAGTAGTGACGGCGCGACCGCGCCGTCACTGACGTTCGCGACCGATGTCAGCGTGACGCCGGGAATGGCAGGCATGTCTTCGATGCCTGCCATGACGGCTCCGATGCCTGGCATGGGCTCGCCCGCCGACGCACCCGCGCCGGCACCGACAGGTCCAGATGCGGTGAATATCACCAACTTTGCGTTCATGCCGGTGACTCTCACCGTTCCCCTAGGCGCGACGATCACCTGGACCAACCGCGACGAGGAGCCGCACACCGTGGTTGCCAACGACGGGTCGTTCCACTCCCCGGGGATGGACACCAACGGCACCTACTCGTACACCTTCGCGAACCCGGGCTCGTTCGACTACGTGTGCTCCATTCACCCGTTCATGCACGCCACCGTGGTGGTGACCAAATGACCGAGCCACAGGGCCCGCAGGCAATGACGCGGCGCCAGTTGATGCGGCACTCGGCGTGGTTCGGTGCGGCTGTCGTGCTGACCGTCGCCGGAGGTGAGGTGATCTCCCACGTCGCAGGGTCGGCCATGTCCGGCGCGGCGCAACCGGCGCGGCCGACGTTGCGGTTCGCCCAGATCAGCGACAGCCACGTCGGTTTCAAGGGACCCGCCAACACGGACGTCACGCAGACGTTCACCGAGGCGATCAACCAGATCAACAACCTGGGTTACACCCCGGACTTCGTGATCCACACCGGTGACCTCACGCACCTGGCGACTCCCGGGCAGTTCGATCAGGTCAAGCAGATGATGACGGGTATCAATTCGCCGCACGTCTTCACCGTCCCCGGCGAGCACGACTCGATCGACGACGGCGGACAGAAGTATCTGCAGGCGTTCGGGGCGGGCACCCGCGGCGACGGCTGGTACAGCTTTGACACCGCGGGCGTGCACGTCATCGCGCTGGTGAACACACTGAACCTGAAGAAGCTCGGTCACCTCGGCGTCGATCAGCTCGCCTTCATCGAGAAGGACGTCGCACCGTTGTCGAGTGACACCCCGATCGTGGTGTTCAGCCACATACCGCTGTTCGCGATGTATCCGGACTGGGGCTGGGGGACCGACGACGCGACCCAGGCGTTGAGCTACCTGCGTCGGTTCTCATCAGTGACGTGCCTGAACGGTCATGTGCATCAGCTGTTTACGAAGACCGAGGGGAACATCACCTTCCACAGCGGAACCACCACCGCATATCCGCTGCCGCACCCGGGTGATGGTCCAGCTCCGAAGCCGTTGACCCTGCCCGCCGGGAAGCTGCACGAGGCGCTGGGCATCCGCGAGGTCACCTATGCCAAGGGCAACGACGCCCTGGCCTTGAAGGAACAGGCCCTGCGATGAGCACCCTCACTAGAAGTCTTCCGTTCGCCGCGCTCGCCTTGCGAGCCGGTATCAGCCTGACCTTGGCCACCAGCGGGCTCATCCACGCCGAGCTATACGCACACGGTTACCGCTACGTGCCGGTCATCGGGCCCGGGTTCCTCGCGCAGGCGAGTGTCTTCGTGGCGCTGGCGATCCTGATCGCGGTGGGCGGACCGCGATGGCTGCAGGGCCTCGCGCTTGCAGGCGCGCTCGGTTCCCTGGCGGCGTTCGCGGCGTCCCGTACCGTCGGATTGTTCGGCTTCACCGAACACGGCTGGCAGCCTGCTCCTCAGGCCATCGTGAGCGTGATCGCCGAAGTATTCACCGTCGCCCTCTGCGCCACGGCACTATCCGGGGCGCGTAGCGGGGCCGCTGGCCGCATCTGACCAACCCTTCGACGGCTCAGGCCAACGACCATTCCCGGTCGTTGGCCTGAGCCATTTCGGTACGCAGTTCAGGGAGTCGTGTAACCCCTCCTCCTATTCATTAGTGAGGCGATTACAACAACGCCGATTCATAAACAATGGAGATCGAGGAGAATCATGAATTTCCCAACGGCATTGACATTTGTCGCGGGCATCGGCATTGCGGGGGCGATCGCCCTTGGCGTGGCACCAATGGCATCCGCGGCTGCCGCCAACCCCGTCGGCGGCGCGGACCCATACGTTCCGACCGGCACGAACCCGATGGTGCCCTACGGGCCGGATGCGGCACAGATATACGGCGACAACCCCTTTGGAGCGCACGGCGCCGACCCTGCGCAGGTGTACGGACGCGGCGCGAGCAATCCCGAGGCCCCCGGCCGGTTCGTGGCGGTCGGACCCGACCCGTCGACTCCCTACGGCGCCAATCCGTTCGTTCCGTTCGGCCCGAATCCCTTCATTCCGTATGGAACGCAGTCGCAGCAATAACCCACGGCATCGTCATTCGACGCCGTTGATGTGAAGGCCCATCAATCCATGAACAACCAAATTCCATTTACGAGAAAGAGTAGAACCATGAAGAAATTCGTCCGCACCACTGCCATTGCGGCCGGGATCATCGCCACCGCGATGGGATCCGCCGGCCTGGCCTCCGCAGCCTCCACCGCCCCGGTGAACGCCGCAACGGTCATCCAGAATCTGCAGGCCAACGGCGATCGGGTCATTCTGAACAAGGTTGGCGCCGAGCCGCTGTCGCAGTGCCACGTCACCTCCGTCCGGCGGGGCCAGCCGATCACCGTGACGGTGCCTGCCGGTGGCGGCGACACAGTGCAGAAGGTGCTGTACACACCGGTCTACGTGGACGTCGCGCCCTGATCCGACGTGGCTAACGGACGGGCCCGGGGTTGACCGGGGTCGCGGGCATGGCTTGGGCGACGGCCCGCGAGAGCAGCTGGATCGGCGTCGGTCCCGACCCGTCGGGCAGCGTCAGTGCCACGTAGACCGGTCTGCCGACCGTCACCCAGGTGGTGCGGCCGTCTCCGGGGATTCGGAACCACTCCACCTCGTCGACGACCTGCAGCGGTGAGCTCGTGACGAAGTCGTCCGGGCGATCCAGCCCGCAGCGCAGGATGACCGGGTCGGCGCCGGGTTGGGCCTGCCATGCAGCGGCGCCCGCGGGCACGGGTTCGGCCGCCTGTGCCCGGTGGTAGTCGCCCATCACGTCGGGAAGCACGGACATCAGCGCTCTGCAGGCTTCGCCGTCGGCGTTGGGGGCGGGCGCGGCGGCGATGGCCACGGGCCGCGGAGCGGGCTTCGCCTCCCTGGTGGCCGCGACCACCAGTACGGCGATGATCGCACCCACCGCGACGACGATCGCCGCGATCAACGCGGCGCGCGGGGGCCCGTCGCGTTCGTCGTCGTCGGTCACCCCGGCAACTCTAGGTGCGCACTCCGTCGGCGATCGGACAGGTCAGGGTGCGGGTGATGCCGATGACCTGCTGGATGCTCGGAACGACGACGGATTGCAGATGCGCATCCGTGTCGGCCCGGACGCGGACCACCACGTCATAGGGTCCCGTCACGTATTCCGACGACGACACTCCCGGCAGCGCCGACAATTGCTTGGCGACGACTTCGGCGCGGCCTACTTCGGTCTGAATCAGCATGAATGCCTCAACCACCCGCGCTGACCTCCGTCCCGGCTGCATAGACTCCACGCCGCAGGGACCAAACGTACCGCAGGTCGCGCAGCTGTTCAGGGCACGCAACCGGCGATCCGATGGAAGGTGACATGGCCAACAGTGAGCGGGCGGAGACGCTCGCCGATCTCGGGGAGTTCGTCGTTATCGACCGGCTCGTCGATGGACGGGAGCAGCCCCCGTCCGTCCTGGTGGGGCCCGGCGACGACGCCGCGGTGATCGCCACGGGCGACGGTCGGACGGTGGTGTCGACGGACATGCTCGTCGAGGGACGGCACTTCCGACTCGACTGGTCGACGCCGCACGACGTGGGTCGCAAGGCGATCGCCCAGAATGCCGCCGACATCGAGGCGATGGGTGGGGTGGCCACCGCGTTCGTCGTCGCGTTCGGTGCACCGGCTCGCACCCTCGGCGACGACGTCGCGCGGCTCTCGGACGGCATGTGGCAGGAGGCCCGCAGCTTCGGCGCGAGCATCGTCGGGGGTGACCTCGTCGCCTCGCCGCAGTGGGTGATCTCGGTGACCGCGCTCGGCGACCTCGGCGGCCGCGAACCCGTGCTTCTCAGCGGCGCGCGGCCCGGCCACGCGGTGGCGGTCATCGGTGATATCGGGCGGTCCGCTGCCGGATATACATTGTGCCTCAGGGACATTCGCGATCACGTCGAGCTGCGCGAGAGTCACCTGGTGCCTTCGGTGCCCTACGGAGAGGGTCGCGTGGCAGCCGACGCCGGTGCCACGGCGATGACCGATGTATCCGACGGCCTTCTGGCGGATCTCGGACACGTCGCAGACGCATCCGGAGTGGGCATCGAGCTGTCGCGGGACGCATTGGCGGCGGATCACGACGGCGTCGCCGCCGTGGCGGCCGAGACGGGGGAGGACGCCTGGGGGTGGGTTCTGGGAGGTGGCGAGGACCACGCCCTCGTCGCGACGTTCCCCGGAGCCATCCCCGCCGGCTGGCGACGGATCGGCAGCGTGGTCGACGGACCCGAGCGGGTGCTGGTCGACGGCGCCGAATGGACCGGAAAGACGGGCTGGCAGTCGTTCTGACCGCAGGCGCACGCTAAGTTGACACCTCGTGACTGCACGCCCGCTCTCAGAACTCGTCGACGATGGTTGGGCTAGTGCCCTCGAGCCGGTCGCGGACCAGGTCACTCAGATGGGCGAGTTCCTGCGCTCGGAACTCGCGGCAGGCAGGCACTACCTCCCAGCAGGCGAGAACGTGCTGCGCGCGTTCACCTTTCCCCTTGAGCGAGTGCGCGTCCTCATCGTCGGGCAGGACCCCTACCCGACCCCTGGGCACGCGGTGGGGTTGAGCTTCTCGGTGGCTCCCGACGTGCGGCCGGTGCCGCGCAGCCTGGACAACATCTTCAAGGAGTACGCGACCGATCTCGGATACCCCACGCCGGGCAACGGTGACCTGACGCCGTGGGCCGAACGCGGCGTGATGATGCTCAACAGGGTGCTCACGGTCCAGGCGGGCACCCCCGCGTCGCACCGCGGCAAGGGTTGGGAAGCCGTGACGGAATGCGCGATCCGTGCGCTGGTCGCCAGGACGCAGCCGATGGTGGCGGTGTTGTGGGGGCGCGACGCAGCGACACTCAAGCCGATGCTGACGGGTCAGCACAGCGCGACGATCGAGTCGGTCCACCCCTCGCCGCTGTCGGCGTCGCGGGGTTTCTTCGGGTCGCGGCCGTTCAGCCGCACCAACGAACTGCTCGCGAAGATGGGCGCCGAGCCGATCGACTGGCGGCTGCCCTAACCCCGTACGTGACGGAACTAGCCGCGAGCGACCTTGCCCGCCTTGATGCACGACGTGCACGCGTTGATGCGCTTCTTGTTGCCGCCGGGACGGCTCACGGCGTGCACCGTCTGGATGTTCGGATCCCACCTGCGGTTGGTCCGACGATGGGAGTGCGACACCGACTTGCCGAAGCCGGGACCCTTCCCGCAGACATCGCATACCGCAGCCATGTGTAACTCCTTGATCGGTACTGGGGGGCCAACGACCGCAACGCGGGTGACCCGACAACCTGACCAGGATACCGGCCGCCCCTGCTATCGCCAAAACGGCGTCCACCGGTGCGAAACGGTGTGAATGCCGCGACGTGGTGTCAGGCACAGTGGCTAGGCTGACGCGCACAAAGCCGCGTTGGGTCTTCGAGAGAGGCGTAGGCATGTCCGCACGTCGACTCGACGCCACCGCCTTGCGGGAGTGGGCCCACACGGCCATCGCCCACCTCATCACCCGCACCGACGAGATCAACCGGCTGAACGTATTCCCCGTCGCCGATGCAGACACCGGCACCAACATGTTGTTCACCATGCGTGCGGCGTGTGCGCGCGCGGACGCGCATCCCGCGGCCGACGTGGTCGGAGTCGCCGCCGCGCTGGCCGAGGGCGCGTTGCAGGGAGCCCGTGGCAACTCCGGGGTGATCCTGTCCCAGATCCTGCGCGGCCTCGCCGACGTCACCCACGGTGGCGCCGCCGAACGCGACGGGGTGCTCGCCGACATCGACGGCCCCCTGCTCGCCTCCGCCTTGCGGCACGCGGTGGTCCTCGCCGACGCGTCGGTCGGCGAAACCGTGCCGGGGACCATCGTCTCGGTGCTTCAAGCCGCTGCGGGTGCGGCCGAGGACGCCGCGGCAGACCGCGCGGACATTGCAGACGTCGTGACGCAGTCGTCGGATGCCGCGGCGATCGCACTCGACAAGACTCCTCAACAGCTCGTCGTGCTGGCCGACGCCGGAGTGGTCGACGCGGGCGGGCGCGGCCTGCTGGTCCTGCTCGACGCGTTGACCACCACGCTGGTGGGGCGGGCTCCGCACCGGATTGCCTACGAGCCGTCCGGTGCGGGCACTCCACCAGGGGCAGTGCCCGTGGTGGCACCGCCACAGTTCGAGGTGATGTACCTCCTCAATGGTTGCGACCACGCGGGGGTCGAGGTGCTGCGGACCCGGCTCGAGCGGCTCGGCGACTCGATTGCCATCGCCGCATCGGGCACAGAGGGCCGCTACTCGGTGCACGTCCACGCCGACGACGCGGGGGGAGCCGTCGAGGTGGCACTGGACGTCGGTGTGCCGAGCCGGATCCAGATCACCGCGCTGACCGGTGCTGCAGGCGCGCGACCACCCAGTGGATGGACCCACGACAGAGCGGTGTTGGCGATCGTGGACGGCGATGGCGCCAAGGCGCTGTTCGAGGGGGAGGGTGCGCACGTCCTGCGTCCGGAGGCCGATGCGGCGATCAGTGCCCAACACCTCCTACGCGCGCTGGTCGACGCCGGAGCCGCCCAGATCCTGGTTCTGCCCAACGGATACGTCGCCGCCGAGGAACTGGTCGCCGGATGCACGGCGGCCATCGGGTGGGGTATCGACGTCGTGCCCGTGCCCGCTGGGTCCATGGTGCAGGGTCTCGCCGCGCTGGCCGTGCACGACGCGGGCCGTCAGGCCGTCGACGACGGCTACACCATGGCGCGCGCCGCCGCGCGGGCCAGGCACGCGTCGGTGCGGGTGGCCACAGAGGAGGCGCTGACGTGGGCAGGCACCTGCACACCGGGCGACGGTCTTGGCATCTCGGGAGACGAGGTGCTGATCGTCGGCAAGGACGTCACGGCCGCGGGCGCCGGTCTGATCGATCTTCTGCTGAGCTCCGGCGGTGAACTCGTCACCGTACTGACCGGAGCGGGTGTCGATCCCGGCGTGGGTGCGGCGCTTCAGGACCACGTGCACCACCAGCACCTCGGCGCCGAGTTGGTGACCTATCACACCGGTCACCGTGGCGATGCGCTGCTGATCGGAGTGGAGTAGACGTGGTCAAGCTCACGGACCGCCTCGACCGCGTCATCGGCGCCAAGTCCGCAGGCCCCCTCGAGGAGCACTTCGGCATTCGCACCGTCGACGACCTGCTGCGGCACTATCCGCGCAGTTACAGCCAGGGCATGTCAGTGCTCGACGAGGATTGGGAGCCACCCGAGGAGGGGGAACACGTCACCTTCGTCGACGTGATCACGAAGGCGGACGTCCGCTGGACCAACCGGCAGCCCAAGCGGGAGTTCCTCGTCGTCACACTGGGCAACCGCAGACCGAAGGTGACGGCCACGTTCTTCAACGCCAAGTTCACCAAGAAGATCCTGGTCGAGAAAACCCGCCTGATGTTGTCCGGCGAGGTCGGATTCTTCAACGGCACAATGCAGTTGACGCATCCGGCGTTCCTGATCCTGGAGGGCGCCGGGGAGGGCAAGGGCAGCCGGTCATTGGCCAAGATCGCCGAGACCTCGCGGAAGACCGACGGCGAGGTGCTGCTCTCGGCGTTCGAGCGCGACTTCTTCCCCATCTATCCGGCGAGCGCCAAGGTTCAGAGCTGGGATATCTTCGCGTGCGTCCGCCAGGTCCTCGACGTGCTGGATCCCGTCGAAGACCCGTTGCCCGAAACGGTTCTGCGCTCACGGGATCTGGTCTCCGAGGACGAGGCGCTGCGCGCCATCCATCTGGGGGAGCGCGAGGAGGACAGGGACCGCGCCAGGGAGCGGCTGGCCTTCGACGAGGCCGTTGGGCTGCAGTGGGCGCTGGTCGAGCGTAGGCATGGCGCGCTGAGCGAGACGGGTCCGCCCGCACCGCCATTGGACAACGGGCTGGCCGCTTCGCTGTCGCGGCAGTTGCCGTTCGAACTCACCGCCGGTCAGCGCGAGGTACTCGACGTCCTGTCGACCGAGCTCGCCGACACCAAGCCGATGCACCGGATGCTGCAGGGCGAGGTGGGCTCGGGTAAGACGATCGTCTCGGTGTTGGCGATGGCGCAGATGGTGGACGCCGGATACCAATGCGCCCTGCTGGCACCGACGGAAGTCCTTGCCGCCCAACATGCCCGCTCCATCCGCGACGTGCTCGGCCCGCTTGCCATGGCGGGTCAGCTCGGCGGCCAGGACGGAGCGACCAGGGTGGCGCTCCTCACCGGATCGATGTCCCCGCAGCAGAAGCGCCAGGTGCGCGACGAGGTCGCCGGTGGCGGGGCGGGCATCGTCGTCGGCACGCACGCGCTCCTGCAGGACGCCGTCGAGTTCCACAACCTCGGCATGGTCGTCGTCGACGAACAACACCGCTTCGGTGTCGAACAGCGGGATCGACTGCGCGCCAAAGCCGTCGGCGGTATCACGCCGCACCTGCTGGTGATGACGGCCACCCCGATTCCGCGGACCGTCGCCCTCACGGTCTACGGCGACCTCGAAACGTCCGTTCTTCGCGAGCTGCCGCAGGGCAGGCGCCCGATCGCCACCAACACCATCTTCATGGGGCAGCAGACCAAGTGGGTGCAGCGGGCCTGGCAGCGGATCGTCGAAGAGGTCGGGGCAGGACGGCAGGCGTACGTCGTGGCCTCGCGCATCGACGAGACCGATGGCAACGGGAAGGCCGAGAAGGGCAGGGGCAGGGAGGAAGCTGGGCCACCCGCCACCTCAGTCGTCACCCTGTTCGAACACCTCGGTCGCGGTCCGCTGGAGGGGCTGAGGCTCGGCTTGATGCACGGCAGGCTCAGCGGCGACGAGAAGGACGCCGTCATGACGGCATTCCGCGCAGGCGAGGTCGACGTGCTGGTCTGCACGACGGTCATCGAGGTCGGTGTCGACGTGCCCAATGCCACCGTGATGTTCGTGATGGACGCCGACCGTTTCGGCATCAGCCAGCTGCACCAGCTCCGCGGGCGCATCGGCCGCGGCGAGCACCCGAGCCTGTGCCTGCTGGCCACCAACCTCCCCGAGGATTCCAAGGCCGGCGCCCGGCTCAAGGCCGTCGCGTCGACCCTCGACGGGTTCGCGCTCGCCGACCTCGACCTAGAGGAGCGCCGCGAGGGCGACGTGCTCGGGCTCAGCCAATCGGGAAAGCCGATCACGCTACGGCTGCTGTCACTGGCCGCGCACCGCGAGATCATCGAGGCCGCACGGGCGTTCGCCGAAACAGTCTACGAAGCCGACCCCAGACTCCTCAAGCACCGCGGAATCGCTTTGCTGGCAGCGCCGTTCGCCGAAACGGAGCGCGTCGAATACCTGGACAAGGCGTGAAGAGGATCGTCTGGCTCTTCATGGGTGTGGTGCTCGCCATCGTGGTCGCGGTTCAAGTCACGGTGTCCGTCCGCGCAACCCGATTCGTCGCCGACGCCGACGTGCCCACCGTCGCGCCGGGAGTCGACATCCTGGTGGACATCCCGCTCATTCCGGTGCGCGTGCGCGGACACGACTATCGCCGCGCGGCCTTCGGCGACGCCTGGACCGACGACACCAGTGCGCCGGGCGGACACAACGGCTGCGATACCCGCAACGACATCCTCGACCGCGACCTCGTCGACAAGACCTTCACGGCGATCAAGCGATGCCCGACGGCGGTGGCCACGGGCACGCTGCACGACCCCTACACCAGCGACACCGTTGCGTTCACCAGGGGCAATCAGGTCGGGGCTGCAGTGCAGATCGACCACATCGTGCCCCTGGCGCTGGCCTGGGATCTCGGCGCGCGGGACTGGCCGCAGGACCTGCGGATGCGTTTCGCCAACGACCCGGCCAACCTGCTGGCCGTCGATGGCAAGGTCAACCAGGACAAGAGCGATGCCGAGCCTGCCGACTGGATGCCGCCCAACCATGCCTTCTGGTGCCAGTATTCGGTGCAGTTCGCCGCCGTGCTGCGGGGATACGCGCTGCCGATCGACGAACGATCGGCGGTCGTGCTGCGCGACGCCGCGGCCACCTGCCCGACGGGCTGAATGGGGATGTCTAAGCGCCTGGGTCGCCGTCACGGACGGGCTTGTCGGGCTTGGCAGAGACCGCTCGAATCAGCGCGGCCCCAACCGCTCCGAGGATGGCCATGCCGATGCCGATTGCCTCGGAGAGCGCGTGGGTGACCCAGCCGAAGACGCCTGCGCCCAGGATGAAGGTGGGCAGCCAGTCGTACAGCGTGGAGATCGGTGGTGGGATCTCCTCCGGTTCTCCCCGGTCGGCGGCGTCCTTCGCCCCGGCGTAGGCGGGATAGAACTCGGAGAACGCCACCGCGAAGAAGAGCATGGCGATCTGAAGGACCCACCCCGTCCAGAAGTTGTTGGAATCGTGAAGGACCGCGTCCCCGATGACACCGATGACCGCCGACGCGGTGAACGCGGCCGCCCACACCGCCGAGATCGCATAGTTAATGTGCAGGAACAGTGAGGTTTCCCAATACTCTTGCGGTGCAAGTTCTTTGGCATATGGCACCGTGAACGGTCGGCGCACGATCAATGTCGCGTAGGCGAACAGGGCCAGGGCCACATTCGTAAGTTCACCGGCCCAAAGTTCGAGCCACCGGATGGTCCCGTCCGAGGCGGTCAAACCCACGACGGCGAGGATCGCGAAGAACATCACCCCGAAGACCTCGAGGGAGTGGATGCCGATACCTCGCCGACTGCCGACCCACAGCATCAGCAGCGTCAGGCCGAGGGCCACGCAGACGGCTTCCTCGAACCGGCCCGGCGTCGAGAACAGCGAAAACAGTGCCCACGGTGCGATTCCGGACAGGGGGGAGTCGAGGAATGCGTCGATGACGGTGCCGGGTGTGCCTGGCTTGTAGTCGCCGGGCTGCGGAGCCGGACCGGTCATTCGAAACCCCGAGTTCGGAAACGTCCCGAGCTGTACCCGAGCCGGGAAAAGCGGTCAGGGGGTGAGCGAATCCTTGATCGCGGTGTCCTGTTTCTGGCCGTAGTCGGTGACCATGTCCAGCGGTACGGAATCCTTGGCTGGGCCTTCGAATTCGATGGAGGCGGCAGCATTGCCCTCGGTGAACGACAGCACGCTGACGGATTTGGTGCCATCGGGTGAGGGACCCGTTGTCACGGTTCCGCCGGTCCCCACCGCCGCTGGCTGAGTCTTCCCGTTGCTTACCCGATCACCCAGGCTGCCCTGGATTTCGGTGATCGCCGCCGTTGCCGCTCGTGGGTCGGGCAGGACGAGGAGGGTGTTCGTTATCTGGCGGGTGTTGTCGCGATGGGTGTAGACCGTCGTGACGCCTGGCTGACCGTTCGGATTGGTGCTCGGCGGACCGGCGGTATAGGCATTCGAGTCAGTGATGACGTTCGGGCTGACGAGGATTGCGCCGTAGTCATCGGGTTGCGCTGCAGCGCGGTTGAATCCCCCGATGGTCATACCGGCCGCCAAGAGTGCGGCGGCAGTCAGACCGCCGATCGCGATCAAGGGTCTGTTCATTGCCGACCTGCTCCGTCCGTTGGTGTCCGTTCGTGCGATCAGCAGGGGTAGCACGCAAAACCCCGCCACCCGTCGCGCCAGAACCACCCCGGCCCACAGCCCATGGCACCGGTTCCGCCCGCACAGTCGAGCATCTGTACCGCCGGTCGCGGCGTCGGCGCGGACACGGTGCTGTTCGCCTGGTGTGAGACCTGCGCTGCCATCGCGGGCTGAGCGGTCGCCAACGAGCCGCTCAAAAGTGCTCCCACGACGACGGCCATGGCAATCTCGTGCATCGCGCCTCTTCCAGTTGCGAGTCTGATGCGCGTGAGATTACACGGTTTCGAATTGCTTGCTGACTAAAGCGTCAATACCGCGAAAACGAGGTCTACCCTGCTGATCTCGGCTCTTGCCGCCAGGATCCAAAACGGCCACCGTGGGCTAGGTGCCGGTGTACGTCGCGGGGTCGGGTCGGAAGCGGGTGCCTTCGTCGAGCGCGTTGAGCGCGTCCATGTGCTCTGCTGCCAGCTCGAACTCGAACACGTCGGAGTTCTCGACGATGCGCTCGGGCGTCGCCGACCGCGGAATCACCACGTTGCCGAGCTGCAGGCTCCACCGGATGAGCACCTGAGCGGCCGACTTTCCGTACTCACCCGCGATCGACGTGACGGCCGGGTTGTCCAGAAGGTGGCCGACGCCCAGAGGACCGTAGGCCTCGGTGACGATGTCGTGCTCGGCGTTGGCCGCGCGCAGCTCGGCCTGGTTCAGCAGCGGATGCAGCTCGATCTGGTTGATGGCCGGCGGGACGTAGGTCAGTTCGATGATGTTGTTCAGATCCTCGGCGGAGAAGTTGCAGACGCCGATCGACTTGGCGACGCCGTCATCCCGTAGCTTCAGCATCCCGCCCCAGCTGTGCAGGTAGACGCCAGGATCTCCAGCAGGCCAGTGGATCAGGTAGGCGTCGACGTAGTCCGTGCCGAGCCGCTCGGCGCTGGCCCTGCAGGCGTCCTGGGCCGCCCGGAAGCCCTGATCGGAGGTCGCCAGCTTGGTGGTGACGAAGATCTCGGCACGCGGAATGCCCGATGCCGCGATGGCGCGGCCCACCGCGGCCTCGTTGCCGTACGCAGCCGCCGTGTCGATGAGTCGAATGCCGATCTCGAGCGCGGTCGAAACCGAGCGCTCAGTCTCGGCGTCCGACAGCTCGCCGACGCCGAGGCCGAGAGCCGGGATGCTGTTCTCGTCGTTGAGAGCCACCGAAGGAATGGGGCTGGGAATCGCTGCCGCCGAGGTCATGTCACCTACCCGTGAAGTTGAATGTGCGTGGATCGGGACCCAGTCGTGTTTCATCCGCCAGCGAGCCGATGGACTCCATGTCCTGGTCGCGGAGCTCGAAGTCGAACACGTCGAAGTTGCTCACAATCCTTTCGGGGTTCACCGATTTCGGGTTGACGATATTACTTAGCTGGACGTGCCACCTAATCAGCACCGGCGCTGGCGCTTTTTCTTGCGCGTCGGCAATGGAGTCCACGGTCGCGTTCTGGTACACGTCGTCGCGGGCGATTCCAGCCGCGGCCGCGCCCTTCATGGCCAGGCCAATCTCTGACTCGTTGCCGTATGCGGCCGCCGTTTCGACGTGCCGATGACCTGCGGCGAGCGCGGCGCTGACCGCCCGCTCGGTGTCGCCCGCGGGGGTCTGCCATACGCCAAGCCCGACGGTTGGTATGGAGTTACCGTCGTTGAGTGCGATCGCCTGCGACCAAGGATTCAAAGGAGAAGCCATGACGAGAATTCTGCCAGTTCGGGTTCCGTCCACGAGACCCGCCGCACCGGTTCTGCACGGGTACGTAGGCAGGCCCAGCCGCGCACGGCTGACCGTTGTCAACGCCTCCAGTGGTGTGGTGCTGCGCCTTCTACCCCACCTGCCCGACTCCGTGAAACGCTTCCTGCTCGGCCGCAGGACGGTGACGATCGATGGAAACACTCTCGACACCACGCTGCAGTTCATGCTGGCCGCTCGCCGATCGTCGGGAGTCAACGGGTTGGTCGCCAGCAGCGACGTCACCGTGGCGCGGTCGCAGCTGAGGAAGCTGGCCTCGATGATCGACGCAGGCATCGCCGTCGGCGTCAGGGACACGTCGATACCCGGTCCAGCAGGTCCGATTCCGGTTCGGCACTACACACCGGTCAACGGGGTGGGATCCGAGCCGTTCCTCGTCTTCTTCCACGGTGGAGGATTCGTCATCGGCGATCTCGAAACCCACGACGACCTGTGCCGGTTGATGTGCCGCGACGCGGGAGTGCACGTCCTGGCGATCGACTACCGGCTGGCTCCCGAGCACCCCGCGCCCGCGGCCGTCGAGGACTGCTACGCGGCCTACCGCTGGTCGCTGGAGCACGCAGCCGAGCTCGGAGCCGACCCGTCGAGGGTGGCAGTCGGCGGCGATAGCGCGGGCGGCAACCTCGCCGCGGTGATCTCCCAGTTGGCGCGCAACGATGGCGTCGGCGTGCCAGTGCTCCAACTGCTGCTCTATCCGGTCACCGACTTCGCGGCCGACACCAGATCCAAGACGCTCTTCGCCGACGGCTACTTCCTCACCAAGAAGGAGATCGACTGGTTCAGGGAAAACTACCTGTCGGGAAGCTCACTGGACGTGAGGGATCCTCGGATTTCGCCACTGTTCGCCGCCGACCTGACGGGTCTGCCACCGGCGATGGTGCTCACGGGCGGCTTCGATCCGCTCCGCGACGAGGGAAATCAGTACGCCGAGGCGCTTGCCGCGGCTGGCGTCCCCGTCGATCACCGGCAATTCGGGCCCCTGGTGCACGCGTTCGCCAACTTCTTCCCGCTCGGCGGCGCCAGCGCCACTGCGATGGCAGAGACGGTGTCCGCGCTGCGGGCGCACCTGAGCCGCGCGTGACGGATGCAATGAGTCCCGCCGGTACCCTAGTGCCGTGGCCACGAAACCCAAGAAGTCCGCCAGCTACGACCTTAAGGCCGCTGACCGCCGACGCAACGTGATGATCCAGGTCGGGCTCACCGCGATCGTCGTCGTCTTCGCGGTGGTTCTGGTGCTCTACATCGTGATGTCCGGTGACAAGAAGCCGACCGGTGGCGAGGCCAAGTCGGTTCGCGTCACGTCGAGCAAGCTGATCAAGAAGGTGGGCACCACCGAGCCGAAGGCCGTGCTGTCGCTCTACGAGGACTTCCTCTGCCCCGTCTGCGGTCAGTTCGAGCAGCAGTTCGGCCCCACGGTCACGCAACTGATCGACAGCGGCGCGGTGGCCGCCGACTACTACATGGTCGCGATCCTCGACCGGCCCACCAATCAGAACTACTCGTCGAGGGCATCGGCGGCCGCCTACTGCGTGGCCGACGAGGACACCACCCCCGACAAGCAGTTCTTCCGGCGCTTCCACGCCGCGCTCTATTCGCAGCAACCCAGTGAGACGGGTTCGGTGTTCCCCACCAACGCGCAGCTGATCGAGACCGCGCGCCAGGCCGGGGTCGTGGGCAAGGTTCCCGAGTGCATCAACAGTGGCCGCTACGTCGACATGGCCAACGGTCTTGCCGCGGCGACGAACGTCAACGGCACCCCGACCGTCCGGATCAACGGCGAGGACTACAAGTTCTCCACGCCCGACGCGCTGGTGGCCAAGATCAAGGAGATCGTCGGCGACGTTCCCGGGCTGACCGCCGCACCGCCCGCCGCAGCTCCCACGCCACCGGCCCCGGCTCCGCCTGCGAACCAAACCCCCACGTCGTGACCGTCGCCGCTGCGAGCGAGACCGCATCGACCGAGCCGGGCGAGCGCCCGCCGACGCGGACGGCGAGCGCGGTGTGGGTCCTGATCGCGGGCGCCGTCGGCCTCATCGCGGCCATCACGCTGACGATCGAGAAGATCAAGCTACTGGAGAACCCCGCCTACGTTCCGTCCTGCAGCATCAACCCGGTGCTGTCGTGCGGCTCGGTGATGGTCACTCCGCAAGCGTCCGAGTTCGGTTTTCCGAACCCGCTGATCGGAATCGTGGCGTTCACGGTGGTCGTAGTCACGGGTGCTCTTGCCGTGGCCAAAGTAACTCTGCCGCAGTGGTTTTGGGCTGGACTCGCCACGGGCACCCTGCTCGGCGTCGTCTTCATCCACTGGCTGATCTTTCAGAGCCTGTACGTCATCGGCGCGCTGTGCCCGTACTGCATGGTGGTGTGGGCCGTCACGATTCCGCTGCTGGTCGTGGTGTCGTCGATCGCCCTTCGCCCGTTGGCGGGCAACGGGTTTGGGCGATTCGCCTATCAATGGCGCTGGTCCCTCGTGGCGTTGTGGTTCACCGCCCTGATCCTGATGGTCCTCGCGCGCTTCTGGAACTACTGGTCCACGTTGATCTAGGCCGCAGCGGGTCGCGGGGGAGTTAGGGTAGCGCGTGATCTCCAAACTGCTGGTTGCCAACCGCGGTGAGATTGCGATCCGGGCATTCCGCGCGGCCTACGAGATGGGTATCTCCACGGTTGCGGTGTACGCCTACGAGGATCGCAATTCGTCTCACCGACTGAAGGCCGACGAGTCCTACCAGATCGGTGAGACGGGCCACCCGGTCCGTGCTTATCTGTCAGTCGACGAGATCATCCGCGTCGCCAGACACGCAGGCGCCGACGCGGTGTACCCGGGCTACGGATTCCTCTCGGAGAACCCCGAACTGGCCGCCGCGTGTGCCGAGGCCGGTGTCACGTTCGTCGGTCCCGGCGCCCACGTGCTGGAGCTGACGGGCAACAAGGCCCGCGCGATCGCCGCGGCGCGGGAGGCGGGTCTGCCGGTCCTCGCGTCCTCGGCGCCGTCGGCGTCGGTGGACGAGCTCGTCGGCGCTGCGGCGGACATGCAGTTCCCGCTTTTCGTGAAGGCGGTTTCCGGCGGCGGCGGACGCGGGATGAGGAGGGTGGCCGAACCGGGGGCGCTCGTCGAGGCGATCGAAGCCGCCAGCCGCGAGGCGGAGTCGGCGTTCGGCGATCCGATGGTCTACCTCGAGCAGGCCGTGTTGAACCCACGCCACATCGAGGTGCAGATCCTGGCCGACGGTCAGGGCAACGTGATCCACCTGTTCGAACGGGACTGCAGCGTGCAGCGCCGCCATCAGAAGGTGATCGAGCTGGCGCCCGCGCCGAATCTGCCCACCGAACTGCGGGACCGGATCTGTGCGGACGCCGTCGCGTTCGCCAGGCAGATCGACTACACCTGCGCGGGCACCGTGGAGTTCCTGCTCGACGAGCGCGGTGATCACGTGTTCATCGAGATGAATCCCCGCATTCAGGTCGAGCACACCGTCACCGAGGAGATCACCGACGTCGACCTGGTGGCCAGCCAGTTGCGCATCGCCGCGGGGGAGACGCTGGCCGACCTTGGCCTGAGCCAGGACATGGTGACGGCGCGCGGTGTTGCTATGCAGTGCCGGATCACCACCGAGGATCCCGGCAACGGTTTTCGGCCCGACACGGGCCGCATCACCGGCTACCGCTCACCCGGTGGTGCGGGCATCCGCCTGGACGGCGGCACCCACCTGGGCGCCGAGATCAGCGCGCACTTCGACTCGATGCTGGTGAAGCTGACGTGCCGGGGCCGCGACTTCTCCACGGCGGCGACGCGTGCCAAGCGCGGGTTGGCCGAGTTCCGGGTGCGAGGGGTCTCGACCAACATCCCGTTCCTGCAGGCAGTGGTCGACGATCCCGACTTCCGGGCGGGCCGGGTCACCACGTCGTTCATCGACGAGCGGCCGCATCTGCTCACAGCGCACACGTCCGCGGACCGCGGCACGAAGATCCTCAACTACCTCGCCGAGGTCACCGTAAACACGCCCTACGGGGGCAGCCAGCGGGTCTACCCGCAGGACAAGCTCCCCGATTGCGACCTCGAATCGACGCCGTCACCGGGCAGCAGGCAGCGGCTGCTCGAGCTGGGACCCGAGGGTTTCGCGGCGTGGCTACGGGACTCGCCGGCGGTGGGAGTCACCGACACCACGTTCCGCGACGCCCATCAGTCGTTGCTCGCCACCCGGGTGCGGACCACCGGCCTTACGCTGATCGCGCCGTACATCGCCAGGATGACGCCGCAACTGTTGTCCATCGAGTGCTGGGGTGGCGCGACTTACGACGTGGCCCTGCGGTTTCTGAAGGAAGATCCGTGGGAGCGGCTGGCTGCGCTGCGCGAGGCGGTGCCCAACATTTGCCTGCAGATGCTGCTGCGGGGCCGCAACACCGTCGGCTACACGCCGTACCCGGAGGTGGTCACTGAAGCGTTCGTGCAGGAGGCCACCGCGACGGGCATCGACGTCTTCCGCATCTTCGACGCGCTCAACAACGTCGAGTCGATGCGGCCTGCCATCGATGCGGTGCGTGAAACCGGTTCTGCCGTCGCCGAAGTCGCGATGAGCTACACCGGCGATCTGTCCGACCCCGCCGAGACCCTGTACACCCTGGACTACTACCTCCGGCTCGCCGAGCAGATCGTCGAAGCGGGCGCCCACGTGCTGGCGATCAAGGACATGGCCGGCCTGCTGCGACCGCCCGCGGCGACGACCTTGGTCACCGCGCTGCGTAGTCGGTTCGACCTGCCCGTGCACGTGCACACCCACGACACCCCCGGCGGCCAGCTGGCCACCTACACCGCCGCGTGGCAGGCGGGCGCCAGCGCGGTCGACGGTGCCGCCGCCCCGTTGGCTGGCACCACCAGCCAGCCCGCGTTGAGTTCGATCGTCGCCGCGGCCGCGCACACCAGCTATGACACCGGGCTGTCGCTGCCCGCCGTATGCGACCTCGAGCCTTACTGGGAGGCGCTGCGAAAGGTGTACTCGCCCTTCGAATCCGGCCTGCCCGCTCCGACCGGGCGGGTATACGAACACGAGATTCCCGGTGGCCAGCTGTCGAACCTGCGTCAGCAGGCGATCGCGCTGGGCCTTGGCGACCGGTTCGAGCAGATCGAGGAGGCCTACGCCGCGGCCGACCGCGTACTCGGTCACCTGGTGAAGGTCACGCCGTCGTCGAAGGTCGTCGGAGACCTAGCGCTGGCCCTGGTCGGCGCGGGCGCCACGGCGGACGAATTCGCAGCCGACCCGGCACGATTCGACATCCCCGACTCCGTGATCGGGTTCCTGCGCGGGGAATTGGGCGATCCGCCGGGTGGATGGCCCGAACCGCTGCGCACCAAGGCGCTGGCCGGCCGCGCCGCGGCCAAGCCGGTTCAGCGAATCGCCGCCGACGACGAGGTGGCTCTGACGAAGCCGGGCCACGACCGTCAGGCCACCCTCAACCGGCTCCTGTTCCCTGGCCCGACAAAGGAATTGGAGGAGCACCGGGAGATCTACGGTGACACCTCGCGGCTGAGTGCCAACCAGTTCTTCTACGGCCTGCGCCATGGTGACGAGCACCGCATCCAGATCGATCGTGGCGTCGACCTCATCATCGGGCTCGAGGCGATCTCCGATGCCGACGAACGCGGAATGCGCACCGTGATGTGCATCATCAACGGTCAACTCCGGCCGGTCGTGGTGCGTGATCAGTCCATCGCCGCCGGCGTCCCTGCCGCGGAGAAGGCCGACCGCGCAAACTCCGATCACGTCGCGGCCCCGTTCGCAGGCGTCGTCACCGTCAACGTCGCCGAGGGCGATCAGGTCAGTGCCGGGCAGACCATCGCCACCATTGAGGCGATGAAGATGGAGGCCGCGATCACCGCGCCCAAGGCGGGCACCGTCAACCGGGTCGCCGTCACGGCCACGGCGCAGGTAGAAGGTGGCGACCTCCTGGCGGTGATCCGCTGACCCGCATCATCGGCGGTCGATTCGGAGGCCGCCGGATTGCGGTGCCACAGCAACGATCTGGACGGGGAACCCGGCCCACCACCGATCGCGTCCGCGAGTCCCTGTTCAACCTCCTGACCGCCCGACTCGACCTGGCGGGCACCGCGGTGCTCGATCTGTACGCGGGCTCTGGCGCCCTTGGGCTGGAGGCGCTTTCGCGCGGCGCCGCCTCGGCGGTGTTCGTTGAGTCCGATCGCCGCGCCGCCGCCGTCATCGCCGACAACGTGCGCACTCTTGGTGCGGCGGGCGCGGTGGTGCGCTGCGGCCAGGTGGCGTCGGTTCTCGCGGCCGGCGCCGCGACACCAGCCGACGTGGTCTTAGCAGACCCGCCGTACGAGGTCGCCTCGGCCGACGTCGAGGCGGTTCTGGCCGTCCTCGCCGACCATGGCTGGCTGGCCGCAGGGGCGATCGCGGTCGTCGAACGTTCTGCGTCCAGTCCGGTGTTGACGTGGCCGGCCGGTTGGACTGCAGGCAAGGACCGCCGCTACGGCGACACCCGCCTGGAGTTCGGCGAGATCGCGTAGCGTCGTCGGACATGAGTGGCGCCGTATGCCCAGGCTCGTTCGACCCCGTGACCCTCGGCCACATCGACGTGTTCGAGCGGGCGGCAGCCCAGTTCGACGAGGTCGTCGTGGCGGTGCTGGTGAATACGAACAAGTCGGGCATGTTCACCTCCGAGGAGCGCATCGACCTGATCCGTGAGTCGACGACGCACCTGCCGAACCTTCGGGTCGAGAGTGGCAGCGGGTTGGTCGTCGACTTCGTGAAGTCCCACGGGCTCACCGCGATCGTCAAGGGGCTGCGCACGGGCACCGACTTCGAGTACGAGCTGCAGATGGCGCAGATGAACAAGCACGTCGCGGGGGTGGACACCTTCTTCGTCGCGACGACGCCGCAGTACTCCTTCGTGTCGTCGTCGCTCGCCAAGGAGGTCGCGGTGCTCGGCGGTGATGTCTCGGAATTGCTGCCCGAGCCCGTCAACGCACGTCTGCGGGTCAAACTCGCCGAGCGCTGACGCTTCGCCTGCCATTGCGCGCCGAGCGTGCGGCCATGGCGAGAAATCCGCCGGAATGTCGCCGTGGCGGCACGTTGGGAGAGGGTCGGGAGCACGGCCGCCGAGCCCACCCGAATTAACCGCCGTCGCGACTCACCGGCGTGGCGTGCCTAGTCACACGGGTAACACCAGGCACACTGGTAACAACCAACTAGGCCGGGAGGGTGTTGCCGTGTACCGAGTATTTGAGGCGCTCGACGAGCTCGGAGCGATCGTCGAGGAAGCCCGCGGCGTGCCGATGACGGCGGGCTGCATGGTGCCGCGTGGCGACGTGCTCGAATTGCTGGACGACATCAAGGATGCGATCCCTGGCGAGCTCGACGACGCCCAGGACGTTCTCGACGCCCGCGACGGGATGCTGCGCGAGGCGAAGGACCACGCCGACTCGATGGTCTCTTCGGCGACCGCCGAGGCCGACTCGCTGGTCAACCACTCCCGTGGCGAGGCGGACCGGATCCTCTCCGACGCCAAGGGGCAGGCCGATCGCATGGTCGGTGAGGCGCGCCAGCACGCCGAGCGGATGGTCGGTGAGGCCCGCGAGGAAGCCAACCGCATCTCGATCATGGCCAAGCGCGAGTACGAGGCCAGCACCGGACGCGCCAAGGCCGAAGCCGACCGCCTCATCGAGAACGGCAACATCTCTTATGAGAAGGCCGTCCAGGAAGGCATCAAGGAGCAGCAGCGACTGGTGTCCCAGACCGAGATCGTGCAGACCGCGACGTCGGAGGCGACCCGCCTGATCGACACCGGGCACGCCGAGGCCGACCGCCTCCGTGGCGAGTGCGACATCTACGTCGACAGCAAGCTGGCCGAGTTCGAGGAGTACCTCAACGGCACGCTCCGCTCGGTCGGGCGCGGACGCCACCAGTTGCGCACCGCCGCGGGCACGCACGACTACGCCCAAAGATAAGCCCAAAGATAAGCCCAAATTAAGAGGGGACTGACCGCGGCCGTAGGATCGACAGATGGCCGGGAAGTCGAAGCGTGGCGTGCACCACGGCTCACGATCAGGCTCACGATCGCCCTTCGTGCTGGATGTCTCGCGACTCGGTCTTCGGCCCGGTTCGATGATCACCTTCCATGAAACCGTGTCCGCGCCGTCGCGCATCGGCATCGAGCTGATCGCCATTCCCGAGGGCGTTCCCGTCGAACTCGACCTGCGCCTCGAGTCGGTGTCCGAGGGAGTGCTCGTCAGCGGCACGGTTTCCGCGCCGACCGAGGGCGAGTGTGCCCGCTGCCTGACTCCTGTCACTGGCGACGTCCAGATCGACCTCACCGAGTTGTTCGCCTACCCGGACAGCGCCACCGAGGCCACCACCGACGACGATGACGAGGTCGGGCGGGTCGTCGACGACAGGGTCGACCTCGAGCAGCCGATCATCGACGCCGTCGGCATGATGCTGCCGTTCTCGCCCGTGTGTCGCGACGACTGTCCTGGCCTGTGTCCGGAGTGCGGCGTTCCGCTTGCCGACTTCGAGGGTGACGCCGAGCCCCACCACCACGACGTCATCGACCCGCGATGGGCAAAGCTCACCGCGCTCAAGCCCCCCGAGGAGGGGCCGCCGGAACCGGCGGCAGGAGGACGCGGGTGACGGTCGATCGCGCACCACTGCTCGAAGCGCTTGGCGTCGACCTGCCCGAGGATCTGCTGACGCTCGCCCTTACGCACCGCAGCTACGCCTACGAGGCAGGTGGCCTGCCCACCAACGAGCGTCTCGAGTTCCTCGGGGACGCCGTGCTCGGGCTGGTGATCACCGCCGAGATCTTCACCAGGTACCCGGATCGCAGCGAGGGTGAACTGGCCAAGCTGAAGTCCGCCGTCGTCAACACCCGGGCGCTGGCACGGATCGCCAGGACCATGACCGAGGACGGACTGGGCGCCTATCTCCTGCTCGGCCGCGGCGAAGTCGCCAGCGGTGGAGCGCACAAGGCCAATCTGCTCGCCGACGCGGTGGAGTCGCTGCTCGGCGCGACCTACGTCCAGTACGGACACCGGGTCGCAGGAGAGGTCATCATCCGACTGTTCGCCGACGTGCTCGAAGCCGCCGCCAACCTCGGCGCCGGGCTCGACTGGAAGACCAGCCTGCAGGAACTCGCGGCGGCGCGACGGCTGGGTGTCCCTGCGTACGTCGTCTCGTCGACCGGCCCCGAACACGACAAGCACTTCACGGCGCGGGCGATCGTCGGCGAGAAGGACTACGGCCAGGGCGCAGGGCGTACCAAGAAGGAGGCCGAACAGCACGCCGCCGCAGCCGCGTACAACGCGCTCGAGGCCGCCATCGACGGTGCCCAAGACGACGACGCCATGCCCGAGCAGGATGCCTGAGCTTCCCGAGGTCGAGGTGGTCCGGCGGGGGCTCGCCGCCTACGTGGTCGGCAAGTCGATCACCGCGGTCCGCGTGCACCATCCCCGCGCGGTGCGACGGCACGTGGAGGGGGCCGCCGATCTGACGGCGCGACTGCTCGACAACACGATCACCGGAACGGGTCGGCGGGGAAAGTACCTGTGGCTCACCCTCGGCAGCGGTGAGGCATTGGTCGTCCACCTCGGGATGAGTGGACAGATGCTGCTCGGGGCTCCGGAGGGCAGGAGCGAAGCGACTGGGGAATCACTGAAGCCGAAGTCCGAGCACCTGCGCGTCGCCACGCTGCTGGACGACGGCACCGCGTTGAGCTTTGTCGATCAGCGTACGTTCGGCGGGTGGATGCTCGCCGAGCTCGTCACCGTCGACGGCACCGAGGTGCCCGTCCCCGTCGCGCACGTCGCCCGCGACCCCCTCGATCCGCTGTTCGATACTGCGGCCGTGGTAAAGGTGTTGCGGCGCAAGCATTCCGAGATCAAGCGTCAGCTGCTCGACCAGAAGGTGGTGTCGGGCATCGGCAACATCTACGCCGACGAGGCGCTGTGGCGGGCGAAGGTCAACGGGGCGCGCATCGCGGAATCGTTGACCAAGCCGACGCTCAAGGCGATCCTCGACCACGCAGCCGACGTCATGCGCGATGCCCTCGGCCAGGGCGGCACGTCGTTCGACTCGCTGTACGTCAACGTCAACGGCGAATCGGGTTACTTCGACCGGTCGCTGGACGCGTACGGGCGGGAGGGCGAACCGTGCCGGCGCTGCGGCGCGGTGATGCGGCGCGACAAGTTCATGAACCGGTCGTCGTTCTACTGCCCACGGTGCCAGCCACGGCCGCGCCAGCCGAGACCGCGGCGTTGACAGTCAAGCCCCGCCGAAATGGAATTCCCTGTCGTTGAGCGGGCACGGCAACGACAAGGAATGCTATTTCGGCGAACAGAGTTGAGGAGCAACATGACGGATCTCTGGGTCGAGCGCACGGGCGTGCGCCGTTACACCGGGCGCAGCACTCGGGGCGCTGAGGTGTTGATCGGGTCCGAGGACGTCGACGGCGTGTTCACTCCGGGTGAGCTGCTCAAGATCGCGCTCGCGGCGTGCAGCGGCATGAGCAGCGACCACTCACTTCGCAGCAGGCTCGGTGATGATTACGAGGCGACGATCAGAGTGTCGGGTCCCGCCGACCGCGAGCAGGAGCGCTATCCGCTCATCGCGGAGAACCTCGAGGTCGACCTGTCGGGCCTGTCCGAGGAGGAGCGACGCAAGCTCCTCGTCATCGTCGAGCGTTCGATCGACAAGGTGTGCACCGTTGGCCGCACCTTGAAGACGGGCACGGAGGTCACCTTCGAGGTCACCGAGAAGTGACCGGGCAGGCAGGCGACGGGGTTGACGGCCGGGTTGACGAACAAGTCCGCCTGAGTGCCTGGGTGCACGGTCGCGTCCAGGGTGTCGGCTTCCGCTGGTGGACGCGTGCGAGGGCGTTGGAAATCGGGCTGACCGGGTTCGCGGCCAACACGGACGACGGTCGGGTGCACGTGGTGGCCCGCGGTCCGCGCGCGTCGTGTCAGCGGCTGCTCGACCTGCTGCAGAGCGGCACGACACCGGGTCGTGTCGACACGGTCGTCCACGACTGGTCGGGCCCTGGCGACCCGATCGAAGGGTTCGCCGAGCGATAGGGCTACCGGACGGTGCCTGGAGGTACTGTGGCACGTCATGCACCTCAAGAGTCTGACGCTGAAGGGCTTCAAATCCTTCGCGTCGCCGACGACTCTGCGCTTCGAGCCGGGCATTACCTGCGTCGTGGGGCCCAACGGATCGGGCAAGTCGAACGTGGTCGACGCCCTGACATGGGTCATGGGCGAACAGGGCGCAAAGACCTTGCGTGGCGGCAAGATGGAGGACGTCATCTTCGCCGGGACGTCGACCCGAGCGCCACTTGGGCGCGCCGAGGTGACACTGACCATCGACAACTCGGACAACGCGCTACCCATCGAGTACTCCGAGGTCTCCATCACCCGCCGGATGTTCCGCGACGGGGCTGGCGAATACGAGATCAACGGCAGCAGTTGCCGACTGATGGACGTTCAGGAGCTGCTGTCGGACTCCGGCATCGGCCGTGAGATGCACGTCATCGTCGGGCAGGGCAAGCTCTCGGAGATCCTCGAGTCCCGGCCGGAGGACCGTCGGGCGTTCATCGAGGAAGCGGCCGGTGTGCTCAAGCACCGCAAGCGCAAGGAGAAGGCGGTCCGCAAGCTCGACTCGATGTCAGCGAACCTCAATCGGCTCTCCGACCTGACGACCGAGTTGCGGCGCCAGCTCAAGCCGCTGGGGCGCCAGGCCGAGATGGCTCGGCGATCCCAGACCATCCAGGCCGACCTGCGCGACGCCCGGCTCCGGCTGGCCGCCGACGACCTGGTCATTCGGCGTAGCGAGTTCAACGACACCAACCAGGCCGAGACCACGCTGCGGCGCGAGCACGACGAGATCAGCACCCGCCTTGAGACCGCCACCATCGAGTTGACCACCCACGAGGCGGCGGTTGGCGCTTTGAGCGAGCGCGCCGAGGCGTCCCAGCAGACGTGGTTCCGGCTGTCCGCGCTCGCCGAGCGAGTCAGCGCGACCGTGCGGATCGCCAGTGAGCGGGCGCAGATGCTCGAGGTCGACGCCGAGGTGTCCCAGGGCGCCGACCCCGACGCGCTCGAGGCGCAAGCCGACGAGGTCGCCGCGCACGAGCAGCAGCTGCTCGCCGAGCTGGCGGACTCCAGGGCGCGGCAGGAGGCTGCCCGCGCCGAGCTCGGCGAGCGCGAACGCATCGCCGCCGAGGCCGAACGCGCACATCTGGCCGCCGCCCGCGCGGAGGCGGACCGTCGCGAGGGACTGGCCCGGCTCTCCGGTCAGGTCGACACCATGCGCACCCGTGTCGAATCGATCGATGAAGGGGTAGCACGACTTTCGGTCAGCATCGAGGATGCCGCCACCCGGGTACAGCATTCCCGGGCGGAGTTCGAGACCATTCAGAGCCGCGTCGACGAACTCGACGCGGGGGAGGTCGGCCTCGACGAACAACACGACCGCACGGTAAGCGCGCTGCGGCTTGCCGACGAGCGGGTCGCCGAGTTGCAGGCCGCCGAACGCGCCGCCGAACGCCAGGTCGCGTCGCTTCGCGCCCGCATCGACGCGTTGGCGGTGGGGCTCGACCGCAGGGACGGCGCGGCGTGGCTGCAGAAGAACCACGGTGGAACCGGACTTCTGGGTTCGGTCGCCAAGATGCTCCGGGTTCGTACCGGCTACGAGGCTGCGGTCGCCGCGGTGCTCGGGTCGGCAGCCGATGCGCTGGCCGCCGAGAACTCCGGTGCCGCGCGATCAGCAGTCGCGGCCCTCAAGCAGGCCGATGGCGGTCGTGCGGCCATCGTCCTCGGCGGCTGGCCCGAAGCTCAAGTGTCACAGCAGGATTCCGCGCAAAACCTGCCCAACGGAGCGTCGTGGGCGCTGGACGTCGTCGAAGCCTCGCCGCAGCTGCGCGGAGCCATCGCCGCGATGCTCGCCGGGGTCGTGGTGGTCGGTGATCTGAGCGCGGCATTGGATCTGGTGGCGTCACACCCTCGCCTTCGTGCGGTGACCTCCGACGGTGACCTGGTCGGCGCGGGCTGGCTGACCGGTGGCTCCGACCGCAAACCGAGCACACTGGAGATCACCTCCGAAATCGAGAAGGCCCGAGCTGAATTGGCGTCCTCAGAGCGCCAGGTGTCCGAGCTCGCCGCTGCGTTGTCGGGTGCGCTGACCGAGCAGGCGTCGCGGCAGGACTCCGCTGAGGATGCGATGGCCGCGCTCAACGAATCCGATGCCGCGATCGCGGCGATCTACGAGCAGCTTGGCAGGCTGGGCCACGAAGCCCGTGCCGCAGAAGACGAATGGCAGCGACTCATCGGCCAGCGCGACGAACTGGAAGCCGGCCGGGTGCGCACCTTCGAGGAGCTCTACGCACTCGAGGAACGACTGCACAACGCACAGCAGGAACCGACGTTCGATGCCGAGCCGGTGGACCGACAGGAGTCCGTCGCCGCGGCCGAAGGCGCAAGGGCAGCCGAGTTCGAAGCACGGTTGACGGTGCGCACGGCCGAGGAGCGGGCGAACGCCGTTCGCGGGCGGGCTGATTCGCTTCGTCGCGCGGCGGTCGCCGAGCGTGAGGCACGGGTGCGGACCCAGCGGGCGCGCGAAGCGCGTGAGCTCGCCGCATCGATGGGGGCTGCGGTCGCGGAGTCGGGCCGACTGGTCGCCGCGCGACTGGCCACGGCGGTCGCGGTTGCGGGACGAACCAGGGACGGGCTGGCCGCCGAGCGCAGCCACCGCGCGGAGGCGCTGGCAAGAGTGCGCCAAGAGGTCAACGAGCTCAATGCCAGGGTCGCCGCGCTCACCGACTCGTTGCATCGCGATGAGGTGGCCAAGGCTCAGGCGGCGCTGCGCATCGAGCAGCTCGAGCAACAGGCGCTCGAGCAGTTCGGCATGGCGACCGACGATCTGGTCGCCGAGTACGGGCCCCACGTTTCGCTTCCACCGACCGAGCTGGAGATGGCGGAGTACGGACAGGCCAGGGATCGCGGCGAACAGGTGACTGCGCCCGCGCCTCTGCCGTTCGACCGTGCCACACAGGAGCGTCGAGCCAAGAAGGCCGACCGCGAACTGGCTGAGCTGGGCCGGGTGAATCCTCTTGCGCTGGAAGAGTTCGCGGCGCTCGAGGAGCGTTACACCTTCCTGTCCACGCAGCTGGAGGACGTGAAGGCGGCGCGCAAGGACCTGCTCGACGTGATCACCGACGTCGACAACCGCATTCTTCAGGTCTTCGCCGAGGCGTACGCCGACGTGGAGCGCGAGTTCACCCAGGTGTTCGCGACGCTGTTCCCCGGTGGTGAGGGCCGTCTCATCCTGACCAACCCGGATGACATGCTCACCACCGGCATCGAAGTCGAGGCCAGGCCGCCGGGCAAGAAGATCAAGCGGCTCTCGCTACTGTCCGGCGGGGAGAAGGCGCTCACGGCGGTGGCGATGCTCGTCGCGATCTTCCGCGCCCGCCCGTCGCCCTTCTACGTCATGGACGAGGTCGAGGCCGCGCTCGACGACGTCAACCTGCGACGCCTCATCAGCCTGTTCGAACAGCTTCGAGAGGTGTCGCAGCTCATCGTCATCACCCACCAGAAGCCCACGATGGAGATCGCCGACGCACTGTACGGCGTCACCATGCGCGATGACGGCATCACCACCGTGATCTCGCAGCGGATGCGCGGACAGGAACTCGTCACCGCCACCTGAGGTTCTCCGAGCCCGATGCACCCTGCGACAATGGCGTCGTGTCGCAAGGTCAGTTGGTAGCTCTGTGGATAGCCCTAGCGGTCGTCGCCGTTCTCGTCGTAGCAGCGCTGATCGTTGGCCTGGCGCGATACCGGCGACGACGGATCAGCCTTTCGGCGCCCGAGGATGCCACGCCGGTCGACAAGTCCGGCGGCTACACCGCGTCGTCGACGATCTCCTTCACCAAGTCGACGGACACGGCCGTGCCGCCGGCCGCCCGCTTGGACACCCCGCTGGATGTCGGGGGACTACCCGCCGTCGGGGACGACGCGACCATCCCGCGTGACGCGCCCAAGCGGACCATCTCAGACGTGCGGCTACCCGAGCCGCCGGCCCCCGACGTCGCGGCCGCTCCCGACGTGCCGGAATCCGTAGCGGAAGTCCCAGGGGTGCAAGCCCCCGAGGCTGAAGTTTCCCAAGCGGAGGCGCCGGGGATCGAACCGATCGCCCCGCCCGACGGCAGGCTGGAACGCCTCCGCGGACGGCTCTCGAAGTCCCAGAACGCACTCGGCCGCAGCATGCTCGGCCTGCTCGGCGGCGGTGACCTCGACGAGGATTCCTGGGAAGCCGTCGAGGACACCCTGCTCATCGCGGACCTCGGTCCCGTCGTCACCGAATCGGTGGTCAGCGCGCTGCGCGCCAGGATGGCCGCAACCAGCGTGCGGTCCGAGGCAGACGCCAGAGCAGTGCTTCGCGACGTCCTCATCAACGAGCTACGGCCCGAGCTCGATCGCTCCATCAAGGCGCTGCCGCACGACGACAAACCGTCGGTGCTGCTGGTCGTCGGCGTCAACGGAACGGGCAAGACGACCACTGTCGGCAAACTGGCTCGCGTGCTCGTCGCCGACGGCAGACGCGTCGTGCTCGGCGCGGCCGATACGTTCCGCGCGGCGGCTGCCGACCAATTGCAGAGCTGGGCATCGCGGGTCGGCGCCGAGGTGGTGCGTGGCGCGGAGGGCGCCGATCCCGCGTCGGTGGCCTTCGACGCGGTGGATCAAGGCATCGCCACCGGGGCAGACGTAGTGGTGATTGACACGGCAGGCAGACTGCACACCAAGACCGGTCTGATGGACGAACTAGGCAAGGTCAAGCGGGTCGTGACCAAGCGTGCCGTCGTCGACGAAGTCCTTCTGGTGCTGGATGCGACCATTGGCCAGAACAGCCTTCCCCAGGCCCGCGTCTTCGCCGAGGTCGTCGACATCACCGGGGTTGTGCTGACGAAGCTGGACGGTACAGCCAAGGGCGGCATCGTCTTTCGCGTGCAACAGGAGTTGGGCGTGCCGGTCAAGCTGGTCGGACTCGGGGAGGGCCCCGATGACCTCGCACCGTTCGAACCCGCCGCGTTCGTCGACGCCCTGCTCGGCTAACGCCCTGACGAGGCGATTAA
>NZ_JAVROT010000196.1:0-5402 GCF_032162605.1 Mycobacterium sp.
AACCGTTACGTCCACTCGGCGTATCAGGTCAGCGACATCGACGCGATGGGCGCCGGAGCGCGCTACCTCGCCGAGCTCGGTTATCACCGCTCGTGGGGAATCGGCCGACACTTCCAGGGCAGCCAAATCTTCGACTACTGGCGCGATCCCGACGATGTCATGGTCGAGCACTTCAGCGACGGTGACGTTTTCGACTGCACGCTCGAGCCGGGTTGGGCTCCCTTCACCGCCTCCGGGCTCTCCCAATGGGGACCACCCATCACCAAGGACTTCCTCGGCATCGCGCCCGGCCGCGAATCGCTGCGCGAACTTCGCTCGATAATCAGCGCGCTACGCGACGACAACGAATTCGACCTGGCCAGCCTGCGCGGCATGCTCGCCGTGGCCAATTCCTGACGCCAACCACGACCCAAGGACTCACGATGACCATCTCCATCCTGCGCACCGCCGACGACTGGTGGGTGCAGACCCCAACCGGGGCCGCCCGGATCACCACCGCGGCCGCCACCACCCGCCAGCTGCTGGCCGACCGAACCGTCATCGACGCCGCCGGCAGCGCTGACACCGCGCCCGTGGCCAGCCTGCACCTGCTGTCCCCGGTCACCGCCCCGTGTCGAGTGGTGGCACAAATGACCAACTACGCCTCCCACGTCGAAGACGCCGGACGTGACCCGAAGACCACCCCACTGGCCTTCTTCCGCAAGGCATCCGGCTCCATCAGCGGCCCATTCGACGACATCGTCAAACCCGATCACGTCCGGCTGCTCGACTACGAGGTCGAGATCGGCCTGATCATCGGCCGCGAGATACCCGTCGGCACCACGATCACCGACGCCAACCTCGCCGACTACGTGTGTGGACTGGTCGTGACGAACGACGTTTCGGCACGCGACGTGCAGCTCACCAAAACCCAATTTTACGAGGCGAAGTCGTATCCGACGTTCACTCCGGTCGGGCCCGCGCTGGTGTTACTGGACGCCGACGAGCTCAAGCGCTTCGGTGAGCTGCGCCTACGGCTGCGGGTGAACGGTGAGATCCGCCAGGACATGCTCGTCGAGGGCGACATCATCTACCCGCCCGTGCAGGCACTGCAGGCGCTGTCACGCTTTCAACGTCTCGATGCCGGCGACCTGGTATTGACCGGAACCCCGATAGGCACGGCAATCAGCGCACCACCCAAGCCCGTCGAGGTCATCGGGTCGCTGCTTCCCGACCAGCTCAAGTGGAAGGTCTTCTTCTCAACGCAGGCCAAGAACCCGAAATACCTGCACCACGGCGACATCATCGAGGCCACCGTGGCAACCGACGACGGGGCGATCGACCTCGGCGCGCAACGCACCGTCGTGAAGTGCGCGTGAGCGGCAGCAATTGATGATGACAACGCATGCGCGCGAGCTCACACTGGACACCTTGACTGTCGAGCAGGACGACCGAGTACTCACCGTCCGGTTCTGCGATCCTCCGCACAACTTCATGACAGCGCGGATGCAGAAGGACCTCGACACCCTCACCGCCGCCGTCGACGACGACGACAGTGTCGGCGCGGTCGTGCTCACCGGCGGCGTACCGAACCGCTACGTCACACACTTCGACATCGCCGAGATTCTCGCCGCCACTCAGCGCGTCGGGCGGCCGCCATCAGGTCAAGCACTGTTAGACCTCCTGCGCGGCATCGACGTCGTCGGTGCCGCACCCGGCGGCGAACAGGCCCTTGAGCGAACTCCCATCAGCCAGTTCCTCAGCGTCCCGCGATTCAACCAAGTCGTGCTACGCATCATGCGATCGCCCGCTGTCTACATCGCCGCGATCGGAGGACCCTGCGGCGGTGGAGGATTGGAGATGTCGGTCTGCTTCGACGTCCGCTTGGCCGCTGACGACGAATCAGTGGGCTTCATCCTCCCCGAACTCCTCATCGGCTTGACCACCACCGTCGGCGGTCAACGGCTGGCGCAGCTCATCGGACCCGCCAGGGCACTGGAGATGATGCTGGAGGGCCGGATGTACTCCCCGCAGGAGGCACATCAGATGGGCCTGGTCAATCGACTGGTGGCGCCGAATGACCTCATCGACGAGGCCAAAGAACTAGGCGCGCGATACGCCCGACGAAACCGGAACACCATCGCGGCCCAGAAGAAGGTCTTCAACGAGAACCTTGTCTTGCACCCTGCCGAGAGCCTGCACCGCGAAAGCGCAGCCAACGTATCCACCATCCTGTCCGGCCCCGCTCCGCAGGCGCTGCAGAAATGGCTAGAGATGCAGCGAGCAAATGGCGAGTCCGTATTCCTGACAGACCTCCAGCCATGGATCCAGGGCGACGTGATCCAGCTCAATGCAGAAGAGGTCCATCCATGACTGTTGACGATGTGTCGCCCACTCACGCCGATCAAATCTCCACGGACTTCGAGACGTTCTTGAACGGGCGCAGTCAACGTTCCGGCCAACGTAAACGTCGTAGCATCAAGCTCTTCCGCGGGAATGTCACACTGCCGTCGGACGACCGGATCCTCGACTTCGCGCACGGGTACTACGACGCAGACCCGGCCGCCGAAGCCTTCGTACAAGACGCCTACATCGACGGCAACTCATCCCACGGCAGGGCCATGCTGGACCAGGCCCTCGCACATGGAATCGACTCCGTGCCCGACGCGCCCGCGTCGATGGTGCGACTGTTCGAGGAATTCGAAAACGATCCCCCGTGGGTCGATCACGATCTGGTCGAACGCGGCGCGTTCCTCTTCCGGCGGTGCGGGCCGGCCGTCTTCAGCTTTCTCGGTGTCGGCACGTTGCTCGCGTACACCGAGAACCCGATCGTGCAGCCCCTCAGCATGACCGGCAAGTACGCGGGCGACGCCGCGCTCAACCGCTTCATGGAGACCACCCGCTTCTGGATCGACGTGTCCGACCCGGGCGGCACCAGACCCGGAGCGCCCGGCCGCGCCACCGCCATGCGGGTCCGCATCATGCACGTCTTTCTCCGGCATCGGATCACCCGCCACCCGCAATGGAATCTCGCCGCCTGGGGTAAGCCGATCAACCAAGCCGAAGCGACCATCACGCTGCTGTCGGGTGGGTTCGGTGCAGGGCTGGGTATGCACAAACTCGGCTACCGATCGACCACCGCGGACACCCAAGCGATGATGCACTTCTGGCGATACGTGGGACACCTGATGGGCGTCCAACCCCGCTGGTATCCAGCGGATCTGCGCGAAGCCGGCCAGCTGATGACCCTCTACTTCGCCAAGCGGTCATTCGGCGCGGGCGAGGACGGTCGCGAACTCATCGAGTCGTACCCGCGCGCGTTCACACCGAAACCAGATACGGGCCTTCGAAAAGCGATTCGCGATCAGTTCAACTATCGAATGCAGCTCGGTTATACCCGCTACTTCCTGCCGGGCCGCTTCTACAAGTCCTACGACATGCCGAACCCGTGGCCGTGGGCGCTGGTCCCACCCCTACAGATACCGATCAACCTCGCGATCGACCTCTTGGCGCACCGGAGCGCTCGAATCGCACGCCTGCACGATCAGTACACCCGGTGGCGACGGGACACATGGTTTCGCAATGAGATGGGTGGCCGGGACGCCCAGTTCAAAGCTGCGGAAACCTTCCGACACTGAGGCGGTTCAGCTAACTCGCCGCTTCGTGCACCGAGGTTCGGATGGATTTCATTGCGCCGGCCCATGTTTCGAGTTGTTCGAACAGGACCCCAGCGGCGCCGTCGTGCAGGGCGGCCGGGTTGAAGATGGAGAAGTTCTCGAAATCCGTGAACAGCGAGAACGAAAGCTGTTGCCGGACATGGGCGATCTGTAGCTCACTGCAGATCGCGCGGAGGTGCTCGATCGCTCGGGCACCCCCAAGGGATCCGTAACTGACGAAGGCCGCCGCCTTGTTGCTCCACTCGGCGTAGAGGTAATCGATGGCGTTCTTCAGCACACCTGAGGTGGAGTGGTTGTACTCCGGTGTGACGAAGATGAATCCGTCGTAGCCGCCGATCTTGGCGGCCCAGGCCTTGGTGTGCTCGCCCGCGTACTGGCCCGCCGACGGCGGAATGGCTTCGTCCATGTGGGGCAGTGGGAAGTCAACGAGATCGATCAGTTCATAGTTCGCGCCGGTGCGGCCAGCCGCCTTGCCCAGAACCCAGTCGGCGACTGCCTTGCCGTTACGGCCAGGACGGGTGCTGCCGACGATTATTGCGATCTTGAGATCGTTCACGAAAGACCTTTCGATATGGGATATTTCACTTGCCGATTGAAGCAGGCGGTGTCAGCCGGCACGCGGCCCAGAAGCGCTCAGGTGAAGTTGGCGCCTCCGTCGACCACGATCGTCTGGCCATTGACGTAGGCCCCGTCGTCGGAGAACAGGAACGCCACCATCGCAGCAAGGTCCTCCGGGACTCCGAGGCGATTCGACCGGACCGTCGCGAGGATCTCGTCGCGCCATTCTTCTGTGGTGTTCTCCAGCGCCACCCCAGTGAGGATCACACCGGGCGCGACCGAGTTGCATCGCACGCCATGCTTGCCGCCGACCGTGGCGGTGTGGCGTGTGAGCCCATAGAGTCCTGCTTTTGCTGCTTGGTAGGCGACGCGCCGATCCTCACCCATCCAGACACTGGTTGACATCGTGTTGACGATCGCACCGCTGCCCTGGTCGATCATGATGGGCAGCGCGTGGCGGATTCCAAACATGTAGCCAGTGAGTGTGACGTCGATGGTGTGCTGCCACACGTCGAGCGCGATCGACATCACGTCGGCGTCATGCTCGAGTGCGCGGGGGGAGAGGTCGGCTGCCACGTTGAACAAGCCGTCGAGCCGACCGAATTCCTTGACCGTGAAGTCGATGAGCTCCTTGTAGGATGCCTCGTCGCTGATATCGAAGGCCCGGGCAGCAGCCCGCCCGTCCAACTCTCGGATCTCGTCCACGACTGATTGAGCGGCGGAGATGTTGAGATCGGCGACCACGACGGCCGCGTCCTCCTCGGCGAGGCGCACCGCGGTCGCGGCGCCAATGTTGCCTGGTGCCGCCCCTGCGACAATCGCGACCTTGCCCTCAAGCCCTCTCATGTCTCCGACTCCTCGTTGCCCATTGCTTCGAGTCGCTCATGGAACCGTGCCCATGCCGGCCGCACTCGACTTCGGCATCGGTTGGCGGCGAGGCGATTCGGCCCATGCCACGACCATGGCGCAGGCTGGAGTCACATGGCACCCGTGTGGGCCCCAGTCAGCCCCCGGGTCTGATCGCGATCAGCTGACTCAATCGTCCGCACGCGGGACGAAGGCCTGGTTGTCGCCGCGTTCCTCTTGGGCCGTTCGAAGCCATTGGCTGGGTGGCATTCCGTAGGCAGCTCGGAAGCGCCGGGCGAAGTGAGTTGGGTCCTTGAACCCCCATCGCCGGGCGACGGTGCT
>NZ_JAVROT010000197.1:0-10712 GCF_032162605.1 Mycobacterium sp.
GGTACCTGATCGAGAAGAACACCGCGATCGGGATCCGCTACGACTTCGGCCCGGGGCCGGAACTGCTCGGCCGGCGGCTGCGGGACGTGCAGCTGAAGCAGGGGCACCTCTACGGGCTGATGCACGCCGGCCGGGGGCTGCTGCTCGACCAGACCGGCAGGCTCTCGGTGGCGGGCTGGGCCGACCGGGTCGACCACGTGGTCGACGTCAGCGAGGAACTGGATGCGCCCGCCGCGCTGCTGCGCCCGGACGGTTACGTGGCGTGGATCGGTGAAGATCAGCAGGACCTGCTCGATCAGTTGCCGAAGTGGTTCGGTGCCGACGTCGGCTCCGTTGGGTAGCGTTGCCGACGCTGGTGTCAATCGAATTCCGTTAGGAGAGAGGACCCGTGACCGACCCCCGACTACACATCCGTTCCCCGGAATGGTTGAAGGACATCAACGCTCAGATGCTGTCGGACCCGCAGCTGCCCGCTGCCGTGCTGACCGTTGCCGGGCGCCGCACCGGCGCTTTGCGGCGAACGCCGGTCACCCTGTATGAGCGCGACGGCGCCCGTTATGTCGTCGGTGGGTTCCCTGGCGCGGACTGGGTTCGCAACGTGCGCGCGGCCGGCCACGCGGTACTGTCCGTCGACGGCCACGACGAACGCGTCCGGCTGGTGGAGCTCGACGCCGCTTCTGCGGAACCGGTACTGCGGGCGTGGCCCACGGTCACGCCGGACGGTGTGGCGATCATGCGCGAGGCGGGCGTCATTCCCGACACCACGCCCGATGCTCTCGCCGCTGTCGCTGGGGTCTGCCCGGTCTTTCGCATCGAGCAGGAGTCTGACGGTCGGGCGGAGTAGGGGCGCCCACTTGACAGAGTGACTCACACGTGACGGCTCGACGCGGGGCAGGATGCGCACGTGTGCCATGGAGTAGTCGGTCGAAGTGCGAACGCGGTGTCAGTGCCGGTCACTCGATGGCTACGGTCTCCAATATCCGCAGTGTCCGATGTTTTGCCGCACGCGGGAGTACGGTGTCGTCAACCCTTGGGGCTGGCAAGAGGTGGATTTCATCCTCGAGTGCCGCGCTGAGGGCCTGCGGTCCCGGGGCGCGAACTGCGATTTGCTAAGCGAGGCGAATGCAGCGCGGCTCCTGGACCGGTTCGGCCCGCCACCGAGAGAGGGGGTGACGGGCCGAATTGCGCGCCAACGGCTTTCGGACCTCTTCGGTTCCCGTCGCGTTGCGTGAACGCTGCGATCACTGTGTGGACCGGACGGTCGGGTTGGACAACTACGAGCCGGCCATCGAGACCTATGCCGCCTACCTGACCGGACTGCTGCAGGTCGATGCATCCAGGATCGGGATGTTCGGGATCAGCACGAGTGGTTGCTAGGCCTTGCGGGCGCTGGCCGCTCCGAAGACGCTCCTGCGTGCGGCGGCGACGTTCGAGGCGGTGCCTGGGGACTTCGACACCCGCGTCACCCATCCCGTTCTGAGGGAACGACTTCCACCCGTTGGGCAAGTGCGCCACCGAGGGCAGTGCCGACCCGCTCACCGAAGCCGCACGTTGCGGCCGTGATAACCTGCAATCGTTTGCACCCGGCGGTCCCGACGAGCGAATGGAGCGGCTCATGCCCGCACCGAGCTATGCAGCGATCACCGAACCCGTGCCGGGTTCGTCGCGACCGGTCAGCTACCACCTGACCGAAACCTGGGATGGGCTCTACGTCCCCTACGCCCTTCGCCTGCCGTCGCCGGACGCCACCGGCCTTCCGTTCGTGTTCCTCGCATACGGCAACGGCGGCGGAGGTCTGGATTGGCTACGCGGACGGGTCGCGACACACGGTTACATCATGGAGCGCCTTCTCGACGCGGGTTACGCCTGCGCCTGGGGCCGGTACCGGACCGAGGTCGAGCTCGGTTTCCATCGCGGCGGGCGTCTCGTCGTCGACCGACGGCAGGGCATGGACCTGATGAACCGGTCACCGCTGGAGTTCGAGGACGAGCTCGCCATCCTGGAGCACGTGGCGCGGCACCCGCAGATCGACCCCGACCGCCTCGGTCACGTCGGTGTGAGTCATGCCGGCGAGATGCTGTTCAAGATCGCGTCCCAGTACGACGGTCCGCTCAAGGCCGGAATCGCCTGTGAGCCAGCGAATCACGAATTCCTCGATCTCACCCCGGATGACACGGCCTTCACCAATCCGGACACGCAGCTCCGCAACATCGAGGAGATGCAGATGCGCGATCCCGCGTTCGTGCGCTCACGGATCAACGAACCGCTCGCCCTCGAGCGGATCGAGCCCATCTCGATTCCCATGCTGGTGATGGGCCGTGACGACGACCATCTCCAGGGGATCTTCCGGCTGAGCTATGACCTGTTGGCGTCCAGCGGCAAGGACGCCACGTGGGTCACCTGGGACCACCCGCTGCACGGCTACATCTTCCCGACCGCAGGCGCCGACGGCGCAGTGGAGGTCGATGACGTGCAGGAGCGCGCGATCGACGGCGTCATCGCGTTCCTCGACGAGCACCTCGCCGGCTGAGCCCGGCAAGGCCTCCGATGATCGAGTCCGTCGTGATCTTCGCGGCGGGGGTGTGGGCAGGCGGGATCAACGTCATCGTCGGCTCGGGAGCACTGGTGACCTTTCCGACCCTGCTCCTGTTCGGCTATCCACCGCTGACCGCGAACGTCTCCAACAACATCGGCATCGTTGCCGGCGGTGTCTCGGGTATCTACGGCTACCGCAGTGAGCTGCGCCCGAACCGGGCGATCCTGGTGCGCCTCGCACCGGCATCGATCGCAGGCGCGCTGGTCGGGGCGGTCCTGCTACTGGTGCTGCCCGACGAGTCGTTCAAGGCGATCGTGCCCGCCCTCATCGCTCTGGGCCTGCTCATGGTGGTCTTCGGCCCGAGCGTGCAACGGCGCACGGCCGCGGCCCGGCACGAGGGTTCGGGGAACCTGCTCTCGCGAGTCCTGCTCACCGCAGGGATCTTCGCCCTCGGCGTTTACGGCGGTTACTTCGGCGCCGCCCAGGGAATTCTGCTCGTCGGACTCATGGGGCTGCTCCTCAGGGACGGCATCCAACGCCTCACCGCGATCAAGAACGTCCTGGCGACCCTGGTGAACGCCGTGGCCGCAATGACATTCATGGTCATCGCCACCAACCACATCGATTGGTCGGTCGTCGCGCTGATCTCGTCAGGATCGTTCATCGGTGGTTACCTCGGCGCCCGGTTCGGCCGAAAGCTTTCGCCTGCGGTGCTGCGCGTGTTCATCGTGGTGATCGGCTCAGTCGCGCTCGTCAAGATCCTGCTGTTCGACTGACCGACGGTCTTGACGCCCAGACCTGGCCAGCACATACTGACCACAATCGATTGCAGCGAGCTTGAGGAGCGATATGGGTCCGTCCAACACGCAGCGCATCAGTTACGTACCGCTCGAGCAGATGGACGAGCGCATGAAGGCGGAAATGGAGCGTTGCGCCAAGCACGGCACCCCACGACCCGAGAGCTCCGCGGTCCGCGCGCACTCACCGGAAGCGTTCTGGGCCTTCGCCGACAGCTGGCAGTCCCAGTTCCACAGCGGCGTCGTCGAACACGCGATCAAGGACCTGTGCCGGGTCTACATCTCCAGGACGGTCAAGTGTGAGTTCTGCGGCAACCAGCGGTCGGAGAAGGCCGCATCGGCAGGCCTGCACGAGCAGCAGTACGACCAACTGCTGAACTTCGAGACGTCCGACCTGTACGACGACCGCCAGAAGGCCGCGCTCGCGTACGCCGAGGCCATCGCATGGGGCAGCCAGGACCTCGACGGACTCTGGGATCGTCTGCACGCCAACTTCTCCGAGCCGGAGTTGGTCGAGCTGGGCTGCTGTATCGCACTGACATTCGGCCAGCAGAGCTGGATCCGGCTGCTCGGCATCGATCATCACCAGTACATGGCAGGCACGTCCGTGTCGATGGCCCCCGGATTCGAGACGGCCGACGGGCTCGCCGCGAGCAAGGCCGACCCCGCCTACTGGGCGGCCTCGAGCCACGCCTGAATCGGCATCCGCCGGCTCTGGAGTAGGGGAAGTGGCCTCGTTTGAGCTGACCGTCAACGGCCGCGAGCACCGCGTCGACGTTCCGCCGGGCACGTCCTTGCTCGAGGTGCTGCGCAACGACATCGGCGACAAGTCGGCGAAGTTCGGCTGCGGACTCGGCCAGTGCGGAGCGTGCGTCGTCTGGATCGACGGACATCCGACACCGGCGTGCGACACTCCCGTCGAGTACGTCGCGGGCGACGTGCGAACCCTCGTCGGGCTCGGTCGGCCCGACGCCCTGCACCCGGTGCAGTCCGCGTTCCTCGAGCTGCAGGCCGCGCAGTGCGGCTACTGCATCGCAGGCATCATCATGAGCGCCGCAGCGCTCCTGCGTGACAATCCCCGGCCGACGCGCGACGAGGTGACGACGGCATTGGAGCGCCATTTGTGCCGCTGCGGAACGCATCTGCGCTTCATCGACGCCGTGCTCGCGGCGGCGGGATCGACACCGGAGTCGGCACTGGGATCGACGCTGGAATCGGCACCGTGACAACGGATCTGCCGGCGTCGCTGGTCGCCAATCCATGGATCTCGACGTGGCTGACCGTCGCCGACGATGGCGTGATCGGTTTGCGCATCGGCAAGGTCGAGCTCGGGCAGGGGATCGTCACGGCCCTAACCCAGATCGCGGCCCACGAGCTCGACGTTCCGCCAGAGGCGGTCCTAGCCGCCGCGACCAACACGGTGTCGTCACCGGATGAGGGCCTGACCGCAGGCAGCCTGTCGATCACGGTCTCCGGCGCGGCGGTCGGGCGGGTGTGCGCGGAGACGCGCGAGTTGTTCCGCCGTGCGGCCGCGCGCAAGGCGGCACTGGACGTCGGGCAGGTCCGGCTGGCGTCCGGGGTGTTCGCTGCACCGGACGGTTCCCGCATCGGGTCCTATGCCGACCTCTCCGGCATCGTCGACCTCCACGTCCGCGTCGGCGACCCGTCTCTCGACGTCGAGCTCGCGCCTCCCACATCGAAGGACCTGGCCCGCGTCGACCTGCCCGACAAGGTGCTTGGCCGCGCGCGCTTCATCCACGACCTCGACTTCGACGGCATGCTGCACGCCAGGGTCGTGCGGCCCCCCGGTCCGGGGGCACATCTCGAAGACGTCTCCCTCGCCCAGATTGCGTCCATGCCCGGTGTCGAGGATGTCGTGCGCGACGGCGACTTCCTGGCCGTCCTCGCCCGGCGTGAGGGGCAGGCCAACGAAGCGGCCGAGGCATTGGCGGCCGCAGCGTCGTGGTCGGCGGGCATCGAGCTGCCCGATTCCGATGAACTTTCTGGCTGGCTGCGGAGCGCCGAGGCCGAGACCAGCCTGATCCGCAATGACGTCGCCCGACACGAAGATTCGTCAGCCGTGGTGGGCGCCACCTTCTCTAGGCCCTTCCTTGCGCACGGGTCGATCGGCCCCAGCTGTGCCATCGCGAAATACGACGACGGACGCCTCGACGTGTGGAGCCACAGCCAAGGCGTATTCACGTTGGGCCGCGCCATTGCGGCGACCCTGGATCTGCCTCCCGAGGCGGTCGTCGTGCAGCACGTCGAGGGCGCGGGCAGCTACGGCCACAATGCCGCCGACGATGTCGCCGTTGACGCCGCGCTGTTGGCGATGCGGGTTCCCGGCCGGTACGTACGGGCGCTCTGGAGCCGCGCCGACGAGTTGTCGTGGGAGCCGTTCGGCCCGGCCATGGTCGCCGACGTCAAAGCCAGCGTCGACGGGAACGGGACGATCACCGACTGGTCGTATGAGCTGTGGAGCAACGGCCACACGGCAAGGCCCGGTTACGCGCCACGCCACGGCCTGCTGGCCGACGCCCATCGGGCGGGTGTCGCGATGCTGCCTCCCGCAGTGGACCCGCCTGCCGACCGCGGTTACGGCTCGGCGCGCAACTCAGTGCCGTACTACGACATCGCCAGGGTCGACGTGACGGTTCACCGGCTGCTGACGATGCCGATCCGCACGTCGTCGCTGCGTTCGCTCGGCAGTCATCTCAACACGTTCGCACTGGAATCCGTCATCGACGAGCTGGCCCTGGCGACCGGCCGCGACGCGCTGCAGATGCGGCTCGACCACCTGTCCGACCCGCGCGCGCGTGAGGTGCTGAGCACCGCTGCCGCAGCGGCCGACTGGGGAGCACCGCTGCCGGACGGTCACGGCCGGGGCATCGCGTTCTGTCGATACAAGAACCGAGGTTCCTACTGCGCCGTCGTCGCCGACGTGGAGGCGACCGACCGGCTGCACGTCACGCGCCTGACGATCGCCGTCGACGTCGGTCGGGTCGTGAACGTCGACGGGGTGCGCAACCAGATCGAGGGCGGGGCGATCCAGGCCACCAGCTGGGCGCTGTTCGAACAGGTCCGCTTCGACCGGCACTCGATCACCAGCACCGACTGGGAGTCCTACCCGATCGCGCGGTTCAGCCAGGTGCCTACTGTCGATGTCCACGTGGTGCATCGTCCCGACGAGCCGCCGCTCGGCGCGGGCGAGGCGACGCAGGGCCCGGCGACAGCCGCGATCGGCAATGCGCTGGCCGACGCCCTCGGAGTGCGGGTCCGCGCGCTGCCGTTCACGCCCGACAACATCGTCGCGGCGATCAACGCTGCGGATTGAGCAGCGCCGCCATCCAGTCCGCCGTGCGGTAGCGGTGTGCGGCAAGCACATTGGCGCAGCCGTGGTTGCCGTCTTCGAGGAGCAGGAACTCGCTCCCGGCGACCTCGTGATGCACCCGCTCGGCCTGCTGCCAGGGGATCAGCCGGTCTTTCTTGCCTGCGACGATCAGCGTCGGGCAGCGCAGGGACGCGGTCCGGCCGTCCATGGTGAGCGTCAGCGCCAGGGCGCGGGCGTCGTCCTCGTCCTTTGAGCGCGACCGGACCGTGAACGTCTCCCGGGTCAGGGCGGGCAGCACATCCCAGTTCTCGCCGAAACTGTAAGGGCCGCACAGGCTGACGCACGCCTTGATCCGCTCGTCGCCGCTGGCGAATCGGGGTGCGTAATACCCACCGAGGCTCACTCCCCAGACGCCGATGCGATCGGCGTCGATGTCGTCGCGTGCCATGAGGGCGTCGACGAATGCCCGGCCCGGTACCTCCCAGTCCGCACGGATCGGCAGGTCGTACTCGGCCTCCCCCTGCCCTGGGCCGTCGACGCTGAACGTGGCGAGGCCGCGTTCGAGAAAGAGCTCCTCGGTGGCCCGCAGCTCCTCCTTGGTCGAATCCAGGCCCGGCACCATGATGACGGCCGGATGGGGTGCCTGCCCCTGCGGCTTGCGCAGGATCCCGTAGATCGTCGAGCCCTCGAACGGCACCTCGATTCGTTCACCCGGCGGGTCAAGGTGCGGCAGTGCGGCATCGAGGCACCGCACGGCAGCTTCGTGGGCGGCGCGCATCTGATCCAGGTCGCGGACATAGACGAACTTCGCGAAGTGATACACCACGGCCGCGGTGCTCAGGTGCGCTCCCGCGGACCGCAGGCGATCCTGCTCGAGCGCCTCGGTCCCGAGGTCCTCGTGCACGCGCGCCGCGGCCGACCAGGCGGCGCACCAGTCGTCCCAGGACTCCAGGCCACCCATGACGCGGTCGAAATCGGCGGCCGGGACACCGTTGGCGGTGAACCGGGGACCCCAGTGCGAACGGGCGGAGGCGACGTATTCGTCCATGCCTCAGATTCCTCGATCCCACTATTGCAAACGATTGCGGCCTCTCCTACCGTAGCAGGAGGGAAGTATCGACGGAAGGACGACGGTGCCCTCATCCTCTTCAAACCCGCCGGTCAGCGACGTGATAGTGGTGGGCGGCGGGCACAACGCGCTCGTGTGCGCTGCGTACCTCGCCGAGGCCGGCCTGTCCGTCACCGTGCTCGAAGGGCGCGACGTGATCGGCGGCAACACCGTGACCGAAGAGCTCACCCTCCCGGGGTGGCGCCACGACTCGTGCTCGACGGCGCACGTCGTGTTGCAGTCGAACCCATTGATCCGCGACGACGAGCTGGCACTTGTCGCACGCTACGGGCTGAAGTACGTCGTTACCGACCCGGCGGTGGTCTTCCCGCTCGCCGACGGCGATCTGCTGACGGTGCACCCGGACCTGACCGCCACCGCCGCCGAGTTCGCCCGCTACTCGCGCCCGGACGCCGACGCCCTGGTCACCATGATCGAGGACTGGAACGCCGGTCAGCGGATCGCGCACGCCCACCTGTCCGCAGGTCTTCCGCTGCCCGACGAGCCGTGGGCGCACGGCTACGAGCGGTTACGGCGCTGCAGCGCCTGGGAGGTGATCGCCTCGACGTTCCACCACCCGGTCGTGCGTCGGGTGATGACCTGGATGGCCTTCGCCACCATGCAGCCACCGGAGAGACCCGGCACCGGCGCACTGCCTGCCGCGATCATGGCCGGCCGACTGGCCTATGGCTGGGCCACGCCGGTCGGCGGATCGGGCGCGTTGCCGAAAGCTCTTGCGGCCCATATCACCGACCACGGCGGCGCCGTCGAGACGTCGGCGTGGGTGCGGTCGTTTCTCGTGGAGCGCGGGCGCTGCGTTGGGGTGCGCACCGACGACGGCCGCGAGTTCCGGGCCGGCCGAGCCGTCGTCGCCGGTAGTCACCTTCGCGAGTTATCCGCGATGCTCGAGACTTTCTCGGGGACGGCCGACGACGCGGCACGATGCTGGCGACCGGGAATCTCTTTGTTCGCAGTGCATTTCGCGCTTCGCGCCGACGCGTGCTATCGATCGGCCAGCGGTCCCGTCACATCGGCCGCCGCGGGGCTCGGCAGTCCGGAGGGGCTGCTTCGCCAGGTCGCCGGACTGCCGTCCGGGCGCCTGGAAGACCAGGATCCGTGGCTGCTCATGATGTCGTCGACGGCGGTCGATCCCGGCCGCGCGCCCGGCGGCACGTTCAAGTTCCTGACCGCGGCGCCGATGCTCCGCGACGGCAGTCCGTGGTCGGACGCCGATGCGATGGCATACGCTCAGGTGCTACTCGGGATCGCCCGCCGCCATGTCGATGGGATCGACGACGCCGACATCCTGGCCATCAGGCCTGAATCACCCACATCACTTGCCGCGCACAACCTCTCGAACATCGGCGGATCGTGCCATGGCGGCGAGTTCGCGCTCGACGATGGGACGGTGATCCCCGGCTGGCCCGACTACCGCACCGATGTCGGAGGGCTGTACCTGACCGGTTCGACCTCGCACCCCGGAGGTTCGGTGTCGGGGCGGCCCGGACGCAACACGGCACGCACCGTGCTGGCCGACCTTGGGCTGACGCCGACGATGTCCAGCCCCTGAACGCTCAGCCGCCGGTTGTCGAGTGGCCAGTTATGACAGACTTTTTCGCGTACGGCGTGCGGTAGGTGGCCACTCGGCGAGGGTATTGCTCAGCCGGTCAGCCGGACGACGTGCAGGCCGTGATTCTTGTCGGAGAAGTAGATGTTGCCGCGCGCGTCGACCAAGACGTCCTCGGACTGCGTGACCAAGGTCTTGGGCAGCAGTCCGCGGCGTTCGACGGGGTCGTCCGGGAGGTACCAGGCGATCTCGCGCGGCAGATGGGCGTCACTGATGTCGTAGACCCGCAACCCTGCGTTGAACCACGTCATGAACATCAGGTTGTCGTCGGCGAACAGCTCAGCGCCTTGAGGATGGTGCTGATTGTGCGGGCCGAAGCGCCCACCACGCGTGCTGAAGTTCGGATACGCCGCACCCGCCGCAGGCGCTGGTATCGGCAGCAGCGACACGAGACGGGGGTTCTGCTCGTCACTCACGTCGACGATGCCTGCGAAGTTGTAGGGCTCCTGCTGGCGCTCCGCGATCGCTTCGGTGTTGACCAGCAACAGATTTCGCGACGGTAGTGGGATCGCGGTGTGCAACGCGATCATGCTGGAGAAGGCGGCGCCGATCTCCAGTCGCGAGACGAGCGTCGGCCGCTCGATGTCCGAGATGTCGAGGATGACGAGCCCGGCCGCCCCGTAGCTGAGGTAGGCACGATCACCGAGGACATACGGCGGTCCGTGTAGGGAGATGCGTCGAGGTGGGGTCTTTCCAGAGGCGACGTACTGCTCGGGCAGGAACCACATCGCCACCTCCTTGGGACTGCTGGGGTCGGCGATGTCGAGGATCACGTAGATGTTGCCCTCGAACCCGCGCCGACTCGCCGTCACGTGCACGTAGCGACCACCGGTGAAGTGGTTGCGGTGCACGCCGTGCTCGCCGGTGTGCCACTCACTGATGAGATTCGGCGCGGCCGGATCGCTGACGTCGAAGAAGCGGATGCCTTCGGCGGAGTTGAGTGCGGGATCGCCTCCCCAGGCAGGCGGTCGGTGCTCCATGCCCTGGACCAGCAGACCGGCGGCGACCTGAACCTGCCAGGTCGCGGCGTGATCGGGACCCTCGATCGCGCCGACGAGGCGCGGGTCGGCGGGATCGGTCACGTCGAAGATCGACAGTCGCGGTTCCCAGAAGTGTGTCGCGTAGAGGTACCAGCGTTCGTCGACGACTTGCATCGCCAGCTTGAAGACGGGCTTGCCGCCGACGTCGTGGTAGCCGACGAACTCGACACCGTCGGCGGTGAAACCGGGTGCCGTGCAACCGGCTTCGCTCACGAAGCTGCCTCCGCCATGAGATCGGCCAGATCGGAGAGCGGCTCGAGGCAGAAGACGCCT
>NZ_JAVROT010000198.1:0-21606 GCF_032162605.1 Mycobacterium sp.
TTCCTGGAATGAAGTCGATCGCGGACGGAGAAGGCAGGGTCTGACCACCTGGATAGCCGGAGAGCTCCGGCAAGCCATCCCGCGCGTACGACGTGGGGTACCCGTCGATCGGATCGTCGTACAGGACGACCACTACTTTGGCCATTATCGTTCCTTTGCTCATGGGGTCGGGTCGACCTATCCGGCCCGACGCGATCCGGTTGGCGCGCAACATGAATCGTGTCCGACACCACTCAAGGCGGGCAAGGGTTCGCAATGACGGAAGATTCGATCTCTTGATAGGTATCGTCGATGATGGCGGGTGGGCGGTTGCCGGGTTCCGGCTGAGTCTTCAAAAGGAGCGGCACGTGAACGGCGAAGTACTGATCCGTCAACTCGAATACCTCGTCGCGCTGGCCCGCGAGCGCCACTTCGGTCGCGCGGCACGGCTGAGCCACGTCAGCCAGCCGACGCTGTCCGGCGCGATCGGAAAGCTGGAGACGAACCTGGGCGTGATGATCGTGATGCGGGGGCGACGGTTCGAGGGATTCACCTCCGAAGGCGCCCGCGTCGTACGCTGGGCACACCGGATCCTGGCAGAACGCGACGCACTGCTCGCCGACATCGACCGAATGCACGGCGGCATCACTGCCACAGTCCGGATCGGCGCGGTGCCGACCGCGATTCCGGCCACACCGCTCATCACCGAGCGGTTCAGCCTGCGCAACCCGATGGCCGGAGTTCAGATCGAAGCCCTGCCGTCGCGCGAGATCGCTAGGCGCCTCGCCGAATTCGAACTCGACGCGGGTGTCACGTATCTCGACGACGAAACACCACCCGGGACTCGTCGCATCGAGTTGTACCGCGAGCGCTACCTGTTGCTACTCGACACAACACATCCGACGGCCGTCAACGAGATGGTGGAATGGCAAGCAGCAGCGCAGTTGCCGTTGTGTGTGCTGACCGCTGAGATGCGCAACCGACGCATCCTGGACGCCACGATGGCATCGGTCGGAGAGCGGATCCGGCCCGCCATCGAGACCGACAACGTCGGCGCTCTGTACGCCTACGTCGCAACGCGACGATTGCCGAGCATCGTCGCGCACACTTGGCTGCATGCCTTCGGGGTGCCCGAAGGCATGTGCGTGCGACCACTTCGCGAGATCCGGCCCCGTTCGATAGTGGGACTGGTTCTTTCGGACGGGACTCCACCATCGATCATCGCCGATGCCCTAGCGGACTCCCTCCGCGATGCCCACCTGTCGGACCTGCTCGACCTGTCTCTGGAGACGGCCCTGGCCACATTCGGGCGTGCAGAGTCCTCGACCACCACGGACTGATTCCAACTTCACGCACTACATTCCTACCGAACCAGCCGCTTCTCGAACGGATGCGCGCCGACGTCCTCGGGCGGCAGCGACGCATCATAGAGCGGCGTGTAACCCATCGCCAGATAGAGCGCCACTGCCTCGGGTTGCCGCCATCCGGTGGTGAGATCGGCACGGGTGTATCCGCCTTGCAGTGCTGTCCGCTCGAGTTCGGCCACGACGAGCTTGCCGTAGCCCCGCCGTCGGTGCGTCGACGCCGTCCACACGCGCTTCAGTTCGGCGGTCGAGGAGTCCCAGCGACGGAACGCGCCCCCGGCCACCGGCACTCCGTCGGACACCGCCACGATCAGCGCACCGCCGGGCGGTGCGAACTCCTCGGCGAGATACGCGCGCAAGTCGCCGTATTCCCCACCCACGATGCTGTCGGCGTACCGAGTGCCGTACTCGACGGTGAGCTCGTCGAGCAGCGGCGCGGCGAGCGGATCGGTCTGCAACGGCTCAACTACTCGACACGACCACCACGACCTTGTCGCAGTGACGTTCGGGTGTCGTTCATCCGCCGCACCATCGCGAACGTCATCCGCGGGCGGCGATCATCGAGCTCCTTCCGGCTCAGAGTCCGGCGGCGACATGGTGATACACGGCGTTCCACTCAGCCCGTGCTGGAAGCCACGCACCGTGGTGGTGTCGTCGATGATGAGCAGTTCGGTGTCCGTCATCGCGGCGAAGTACGTCGATGGTCTCCGTCCCAACCGCCGTCGTGATCACCGTGTGGTGTGGTGCACCGGCCATCAGCCACGCCTCGGCCGAGGTGGACCAGGACGGTGAGGGTTCCCAAACGGCACACGCGACCGGCAGGTTCGGCAGCTCTGCCGGCGGTTCGACGACTCGAACTTCGTTGGCCACCAGCCGGAATCGGCTCCCCATGTCGCAGATGCCGATGATGACCGCATCGGCGGGTGCCGCCGTGAAGCGCAGGACCGGATCGTCGCGATCGCCGATCGATAGCGGATGGTCACGGCGAGATCCACGCCATCTGCGGTGAGAACGGCGCAGGCAAGTCGACGCTGATGAAGGTGCTCAGCGGCATCTACCCGCACGGCAGCTACCGGGGTGAGATCGTCTTCGACGGCCGCCCAGGCGATTTCGAGGACATCCGTTCCAGCGAGCGCCGTGGTATCGGGATCATCCACCAGTAGCTCGCGTTGGTGCCCGTCCTGTCCATTGCCGAGAACATCTTCCTTTGGCAACGAGCATGCGTCGGCGGGAGTGATCAGCCGGCACGAGACCATGACCCACGCGCAGCGGCTGCTCGACCGGGTCGGTCTGGACGAGAGCCCGCGGACCCGGATATCCGACATCGGTGTCATGCGTAGCACCGTTTTCGGGCGCGGCACGGCTCAACTCCGCGACACCACGATCGGGGATTGGAATGGAGCTGGCGGCGATCGCCGCGGCGTTCATCGGTGGCGCGTCGACCAACGGCGGCGTCGGCAGGTCTTCGGAGCCTCGACTTCGTCCGCAGCTGGGCGCCCTACGGAGGCCCGCCCGCCGACGAGGTGCTGGCGGAATTCGGGATGACCCGAGATCAGCTCTTCGATCGGGTACACCTCATCATCTCGGCGGAAGAAGCGCGGCGCGCTCAGGAGCTGCGCAGGCCCTGGCTGAGGGTGCAAGCCATTGCACCCACGGCAGTCGGCGCCAAGCGCGGAAACACTTGGACGAATGGGAATTGAGGACGGCGACGGACTGGTCGTGGGTTCTGGGTGGATCCGGGGAGGATTGACAGTCACCTGTGGTTTCGGTGAATGATGATTATTTCGGGCTGCTGCTGCACAGAAGGAGCGCTGGCTGTGATTTGGCTATTCCCGGGCGTCACGCATTGGGTCGCGGCGCCACTGTAGGTGCACGTCGGCGGTGAGGCGGTGGCCATCGGTGCTGCGGCCAGGGCGGCCGCTCCCGCCAGGACCAGCGGAGCGAGGTACTTGACTTTGGAGCGCATGGTGACAATTCCTTACTTCGGTACGCCTGTGAACGACATTCGTGGACAACCACTTCCCAGCGCCCAAGGCGCGCAATGTATTCCGTCGCGGAAGCTTGACGGAGAGGGCTGCCATACGCCCTTCCTCATCGGTTATACGCCCTGTCTCTGTCCCTTCCCCCGAGGAAGGCGTCATCGAACCGTCAGAAACTCGCCGAACACCGTTAGACCAGTGGATATTTCGGCAGAGATCGTCAGCCCGCGGCTGCATCGCGCCTTCGGGGCGACCGGGCCACTCGGCGCAGAAGTAGACTGCATCGACGCCCCACGTTGGCCGCGCAGAATGCACACCACGAGGAGATGCTGAAAGTGGGAGACGAACAACGCGAGCCCAGCCACGGCTGGCGCAGTTCCACAGTGAGCAGACGCTCGATGCTAGTGGGCATCGGGGCCGTGGGTGCCTTCCTCGCGGTCGATCTCGGAGCCGTCGCGTATGCGAACAACTGGATCGGCGGCAAAGCGCTCACCCGCCAGACGTTCATCGACGGTTTCCGTGCGGTGTCCGGCAAGCACCCGGGTTTCCGCAGCAACCACGCCAAGGGCGTCGCGGTCACCGGGTACTTCGACAGCAACGGTGACGGCGGCGAGCTGTCCACAGCGAGGGTCTTCCGTCAGGGCCGCACACCGGTGACGGGTCGCTTCTCGCTTTCGGGCGGGGACCCATTCGTCAGCGACACACCGTCGGCGGCGCGTGGCCTCGGACTGGTGTTCGGCCTGCCAAGCCGCGACCAGTGGCGCACGGCCATGCTCAATCTTCCCGTCTTTCCGGACAACTCGCCCCAAGGCTTCTACGACCGGCTACTTGCCTCCAAGACCGTCGCAGGTACCGGCAAGCCCGATCCCGATGCGATGGCCCGTTTCCTCGCCGCGCACCCGGAGACGGCCGCGGCGATGGCGGTGATGAAGATGCACCCGCCGACACCCGGTTTCGCCGACAGCACCTTCTCGAGCCTCAATGCGTTCTACCTCGTCGACGCCGCAGGGAGGCGCACTCCGGTGCGGTGGTCGTTCGTGCCATCGCAAGCGGCGCTGCCCGCAACACCGGCGGGTGATGACCGACTGTTCGATGCGCTCGTTCGGCAGGTTCACGCCGGTCCCCTGCGCTGGCAGTTGCAGCTGGTCGTGGGCGAGGCGTCCGACCCGGTGACCGACGCGACCCTGCCGTGGCCGCCGGGCCGGCGCGTCATCGATGCAGGAACTCTGACGTTGACCACCGCGCAGACCGAAGGTCCCGGCAACGCCCGCGACGTGAACTTCGATCCGCTCGTCCTTCCCGCCGGCATCGAACCCACCGACGATCCCCTTTTGAGCGCCCGCTCCTCGGTGTACGCGGCCTCCTACCGTGCACGCACGGGAGAACCGAAGTCTCCGTCGGCCGTGCAGGTCGACGAGGTCGCATCATGAGGACGCGCCAGCGATATCCGCTGCGGACGCGCCTGCTGCACTGGGTGACGGCGATACTGGTCTTGACCGCGCTACTCGTCGGATTCGCGATGGTGAACTCGCTGGGCTCCTACGCGGCGCTCAGGAGCGTGCACATGACGCTCGGGGTCACGATCCTGGTGATCGTCGTCGCGCGCGTCGTTAACCGGTTCACGCACCGAACGCCGCCACTCCCGGACACGATCGGAGCGCTCGAGCACAAACTGGTCGTCGGTTCGGAACTGTCGATGTACGGCCTGCTGCTGGTGCAGCCCCTCGTCGGCTGGGCGATGGTGTCCGCGACTGGCAATCGCGTGGTGGTGTTCGGCCAACTGCGCCTACCCGCCATCGCACCGTTCGACGCAGACACCTTCTTCATTCTGCGGCAGGCGCATTCAGTGCTGGCCTACGCACTGGTGGTCGTCATCGCCGCGCACGTCAGTGCAGTACTGCTGCACACACTGACCCTCCGCGACGGCATGCTCTCGCGGATGGGCTTCGGCCGTTGACGCTGGCCATCGGGAAGGGTGGCCCAACGTCACCGATGGTTGCGGTGAATGATGATGATCTGGGGCTGCTGCTGGACAGGAGGAGTGTTGGCGGTGACCTGGCTGTTGCCAGGTGACCCGCACTGGGTTGCCGAACCGACGTCGATACAGGTGGTCGGCGAGGCGACGGCGATCGGTGCTGCCACAATCGCTGCGACCGCGGCTCCCGCCGTGATCAGCGGGGCCAGATGGGAAACTGTGAAACGCACGAGAACAATCCTTTGATCTTATTGAGCACTAACGATCTGATATGACTACCTCATATTCAACGTCGAACGGGCTCAGGGCATTCCGCCGCGAGGGCCTGTCGTCGGCACGGTCTTGACCGTGGCGTTGTCGTCGAAAAGTGCTTACCGCAGCGCCGAATCTCTCAATGGATGGTGTAACCACCGTCGATGACGACGACCGATCCGGTCATGAACGCCGAGGCGTCGGACGCCATGTAGACGACGGTGGGTGCGATCTCCTCGGGCAGGGCGTATCGCTTCATGGGGGCGTCCTCGATCCAGTGCTGGCGGAACCGCGGCTCGTCGACGGGCGCCATCTCCGTCTTGACGTAACCGGGTGCGATGGCGTTGACCCGGATGCCGTATGGGGCCCATTCAGCCGCCAGGGATTTGGTGAGCTGGTGAACCGCGGCCTTGGACGCGTTGTAGGAGGGCTGCCACTGCGGGCGGTTGACGATCAGGGAGCTGATCGAGCCGACATTGATGATGTTGCCGCCGCCGTGGTCCTTCATGTACGCGCCCGCTTCCCGGCTGAGCCGCCACAGAGACCGGGTGTTCACGTCGAAGACGCGGTCCCACTCGTCGTCAGTGATCTCCAGCGCTGGCCGGTGGATCGCCAGTCCGGCGTTGTTGAGCAGCAGGTCGAGTCCACCGAGCCGCTCCACCGCCCCGTCGATGGCAGCTCGAGGGCCGTCCTTCGCGGTGATGTCGACGTCGAAGGCTCGAACCTCGAGGCCTTCCCGCGCCAGCGTCGCCACCGCCGCGGCATTGCGCTCGGCGTCTCGCGAGACGAAGACGACGTCGGCCCCGGCCTCGGCGAGCCCCCTGACGAAGGCCAACCCGAGCCCGCGATTGCCACCGGTCACCAGGGCCCGTTTGCCGGTCAACGCGAACGCGTCGAGAACAGTCATGTACCTTCTCCGTTTCTATGCCGACACGTAATGCGTTCGATGCGTCGGGCTTTCGTCAGTCACCGCCGCGGTATCTTCGGCCAGCCAGCCCGTTGAGCAGCGCGGACAGGATGAGGACGACACCGAGGGCCAGCAGCTGGAACTGCGTGCCGGTATTGCCTTCGAAGTAAAGGATGATGCCGGCGTTGAGCCAGACGATCAGGACGGTCGCGAGAAGGACGCCCGCGAGGCGGCCGATTCCACCGGTGATCGCGACGCCGCCGAGCACCGCGATGGTGATCGCAGGCAGCGCGAGGCCGTTGCCGGAGGTACCTGCGTCGGGTCGGGCCGAGGCGAATTCCGCGGTGATGTAGACCGCGACGAGGCCGGACAGGACCCCGGACAGAACGTAGGCGCGCATCCGGGTGCCTGCGACGTCGAGTCCCGCCCAGCGCGCCGCGACGTCGTTCGTCCCGACGGCGTAGAGCCTGCGCCCGAAGGTGCCGCGCCCCAAAGCGAGCCAGAGCACGACGAGCACGGGGACCAAGAAGGTGAACACGCCCAGTGGCACGTCGGGAATGTAGTCACCGATGATGGGAACGCGCACCGAGCCGGTGAGCGTGTAGAGCGACTGAATCTGCGCGCTGTTGATGGGTTTCTGGCCATTGATGACCAGCGCGATAGACTTGTACGCGTAGTAGGTGGCAAGCGTCGCGATGAGGGCGGGAAAGCCGATGCGGGCGACGAGGAATCCGTTGATCGCCCCCAGCACCGCGCCCACGACGATGGCCAGCACCACGGCGGCCAACAGGGGCCAGCCCCACTTGCCGTAGGCGAACCCGACGATCATCCCGACCAGCGACACCATCGCGCCGACCGAGAGGTCGATCCCACCGCGGCCGGACACGATGACCACCAGTTCGGCGAAGCCCAACAGCGCCAGCGGGACGGCGTCGATGAGGCTGGCCGACATGTAGTCGAAGTCGTAGTCGCCACTGAGATAGCCGTTGGCGCTCATGTACATCAGCCAGGAAACGACGATGACGATCAGCACCGTGAGCAGCACGATCCGTTGCGTCAGTATCGCTTCCCAGATCCGGTCCACCCGACGTCGCGTTACCGGTTTCTCATCGGCGGGCGCGGAAACCTCGACGCTCATTGGGCACTCCTCGCGCGTCGGCGCAGGAGGTCCGTCCCCACCGCGACGACTATGAAGATCCCGACGAACAGGTCGGACAGCTGCGAGGGCCAGCCCAACTGCGTGACACCGGATTTCACGGTCTGGACGAGGAGCGCGCCGAGGATCGTGCCGAGCACCGAGCCGCGCCCGCCCATGATCGAGGTACCACCGATGACCACCGCGGCGATGACGGCCAACTCTTGGCCGGACCCCACGGACTGGTCGAGGCTCGAGGTGCCCTTGGCCAGGGTGAAGATGGATCCGAGTCCGACGAGCACGCCGGTGATGACGTAGGCGATCAGGATGCGTCGTTGCACCCTGATGCCGGCCAGTCGCGCGGCCACCGGGTCGCCGCCCACACCGAAGAAGTGACGCCCACCCGGCGTGTGGCGCAGATACCACCACGCGATGGCGGCCAGGATGACGGTGATCGCGAAGCTGTGCGGCACGTCGAACGTGCGGCCGTCGACGCCGCGTCCGAACCAGGCCAGTGTGTTGGGCATGCCGTTGATCGTCTGCGAGGCGAAGATCTGCAGGCCGATGAAGAGAAACAGATTCGCCGTGCCGAAGGTGATGATGATGGCGTGCACCCGCCCGTAGGCGATGAGTGCGCCGTTGACCAGGCCGAGGACCGCGCCGGTGACGAGAGCCACCACCAGACACCCCACCAGCGGCAGGGATTGGTCGCGCATGAGCTTGGCGGTCACGACGGAGCACACCATGATCGCGCCGCCGACGGACACGTCGATGCCGCCGGTGATGATCACGAACGTCATGCCGATGCCGATCAGCGCCACCGGAGAGAACTCGACGAGGAGCGGGATGATCGAGCCGGCACTGAGGAACGCCGGCGTTGCGAAGGCCAGTGCGATCCAGAGCACGACCAGGACCGCGATCAGGGCGATCTCGGCGGGCGTCACCGGTGAGGGCAGGACGCGGCCCTTGGTGCGCACGGACGCGGCGCTTGACGCGGCGTTGGGATCGGTTGCGACGCTCATGGGTTGGCCGCTCCTTCGCGGTCCCCGGCGGCTGCTGCCAGGACGTCGACCTGTCGGGCGTCGGGGCCGAATTCCGCGGCGATGGCACCCGCGCGCACGACCAGGAGCCGATCGGTGATCCGCAGCGCCTCCTGAAGGTCGGAGGTGACAACGAGGACTGCCGTGCCGTTGTCGGCGAGATCGGTGATGATGCGGTGGATCTCCTCCTTGGCGCCGATGTCGACACCTTGGGTGGGCTCGGCCAGCAGCAGCAGCTTGGGTCGTTCGACGAGCTGCCGGGCGAGCATCACCTTCTGCGCGTTGCCACCGGAAAGCGTTCCGACGGATTGGTTTTCGTCCGATGCCCGCACCGACAGTCGTTTCATCAAGTCCTTCACCACGGTGCGTTCTCGACGCCGGTCCACGAACGTCCTGCCGAGCGAGAGGCGCTGGAGGTGACCGATCGACACGTTGAAGGCGATGGACTGAAAGGAGAACATGCCCTCGGTCTTGCGGTTGGCGGGCAGCAACGCGATTCCGGCCCGCTCGGCCTGTCGTGGCGTGCGCGGCGCGATGGTGCGTCCCTCGACCACGATGTCGCCGGCGCTGGTCCTGGCCAGCCCGTGAATGCATTCGGCGATCTCGGCGACGCCGGAGCCGACGAGCCCGTAGAGACCGAGGATCTCTCCGGACCGCAACTGCAGGCTGACGTCGTGAAAGGAACCGGCCCGCGCGAGTGACTTCAGCTCAAGGACGGGCTTCCCCGCAGGCGCGGTGCGGGGGCCCGTTTGCTCGGAAAGGGCTTCTCCCACCATCAGTTCGGCCATCCGCCGCACCGACATCTCCTCGACCGGATAGGTGCCGATGGTGCTGCCATCCCGCATGATGGTCACCTGATCGGCGATCTTGACGACTTCGTCGAGCCGGTGGGAGATGTAGATGATCGCGACGCCGTCGTCGGCGAGTCTGCGGATGATGCCGAATAGCACCTCGATCTCGGCGTCGGTCAGGATGGCCGACGGTTCGTCGAGGATGAGGATGCCGCACTTGCCTGCCAGCGCCTTGGCGATCGACACCTGCTGCTGGGTGGCGACCGACAGTCCCCCGACGGTGGCGGTGGTCAGCTTGGCGGGAAGGTCGAGGGCGTCGAGGAGGCCGACGACCCGTTCGTTCTGCGCGGCCCAGTCGACGCGCCCACGTGTGACGATCTCGCGACCCATGAAGACGTTCTCGGCGACGGTGAGTTCGCCGAACAATTGAGGCTCTTGATACACGGTGGCGATGCCGAGCGCGATCGCGTCGACGGTCGAGGTGATCGACACCGGCTGACCGTCATAGCTGACCGTGCCGGCGTCGGGCGCGGTGGCACCGGAGATGATCTTGATCAGTGTGGACTTTCCCGCGCCGTTCTCCCCCACCAGGGCGTGCACCTGACCGGGCCGAAGTTCGAAGTCGGCGTGCCTGATCGCCTTGACCGCGCCGTAACTCTTGACGACCCCCGTGAGGGTCAGTCGCGGGTCCTCCGGCATGGTGTCTCCAATGGCTGCGGATCTGCTAACCGGCTGCGCAGCAAGGTTTTTCGCCATGCCGCGCAGCCTGTCCCGCGGTCAGTAGTTGAACTGGTCGACGTTCTCGGTGGTGATCAGCAACGGTGCACCCAGCACCAGCGTCTTGGTGGCCTCGTCCCACTTCACATCGGGCATCTGGTCGCTGACCTTGTTGGTCGCCTCGAACGTCTTGCCCTTGGCGAGCTGTTCGCCGGCCCACGCCGTCAGGTAGCCCAGGTTCTGAACGTTCCACAGGATCGAGCCGGAGGATGATCCGTCGGCCAGGTACGGCTTCATCGACTTCGGCGTGCCGATCCCGACGGTGAAGACCTGGCCGATCTTGCCTGCGTCCTTGACGGCCTGTGCGACGCCGACCGCCGAGGTGGTGCACTGCCCGAGCAGACCCTTCAGGTCCGGGTGCGCGCTCATCAGGTCGGTAGACATCTGGGTCCCCTTGGCCTGATCCTCGCCCGAATACACCACGTCGACCAGCTCGGCCTCCGGGTACTTCGCGGACACGTACGCCTTCTCTGCGGCGATCCACGAGTTCAGGTTCTCGGCGGTCTCACCACAGGACACGATTGCCCACTTGCCCTTTCCGCCCATCGCCTTCATGAGCGTCTCCGCGGTGGTGTTGCCGATGCCCTCTGCGGTGGCCTGGTTGACGAAGGCCTCGCGGACCGAGTTGGGGGCGTCGGTGTCTGCGGTCATCACCTTGATGCCTGCGTCCTGCGCCTGCTTCATCAGCGGCGCCATGGAGTCGGGATCGTTGGGCGCGATCACCAGCGCGTCAACCTTCTGCTGAATGTAGGACCGCACGATCTGCGCCTGGGCGGCGGCGTCGGCCGACGTGGGCCCTTGATAGAGCCACTCGATGTCACCGAGGTCGCTCGCCGCCTGCTTGGCGCCGGTGTCCATTGCCTCGAAGTAGGGAGAGCCCTGCAGTTTCGGCACGAACGCCACCTTGACCTTGGCGCCGGATGCTCCGGTGCTCTCCGACGCGCTGGTGCCGCCCGAGGTCGACGGTGTGTTCTCGTTCTTCTTGGTGCAGCCGCTGCTGACCATGGCGATGGCCAACACCACGCTGATCGCACCGACGAATCGCTGGGAAATCGCCATCGACTTCTCCTTCGGCCTGAGCTGAGGATCACGTGCCAACGCCCGGTCGACGTCGACTACGCGCACCCCGCCCGAGACCTGCCCATGGAGAGGCGAACACTCGACAAGTGCGTTTCATATATCGAACTCACCGTCGAGTGATGAAACACACACTAGGCATCCTCCCGTGACCTTGTCAACAATGCGGATGTACTTCTGCCGCAGCACGTTTGCTCTTCGGACATTTCGGGTTTCGTCCTCCTCGCCGAGCGGTGAAACGCAGTGCAATGACGCGCGACCATCGTCGGCGTTTGCGCATCGATTACGCTGAGTCGGATGTCGGACCCAGGAGCCGGGGCCAATGACACACGCGCGCGCCGCGGACGGGGACGTGTCCCCGCGCTGACGCGCGCGGCGACCGTGCTGCAAGCCATTTGCGACGCCGGCCACCCAATGGCACTTGCCGAGCTGGCTCAGCTGACCGGTTTTCCCAAGAGCAGCGTGATGGGCATCTGCCACGCGCTGACCCAGGAAAGCCTGCTCGCCCGTGGGGTCGACGGCACGTACGCGCTGGGCTCGCGCGTCTTCGAACTGGCGTCGGCGGCCAGGGCGCAACCCGGTCCGGTTCACGACATCGGATTCAGCTACCCGCTCGACGAAAGCTTCTTCGTCGCCGAGATCAACGCCCTGCGCGCGGAGGCTGTCAGGCTCGGTGCCCGACTGCACGTGCATGCCGCCAAGGAGGACAAGGAGATTCAATCCCGCCAGATCCTCGACTTCGTCAATGCCGGGCTCGACCTGATCCTCATCGAGCCGGTGGCGACCGAAGGGCTGGAGGACGCCTGCGCCCGAGCTCGCGCAGCCCGGATTCCGGTCGTCGCCATCGGTTCGGCCGTCAGCGGTGCCGACGCCGTCGTGGCGACGGACAACACGAAAGCCGGCTCGCTGGCCGGGGCGGCGTTGGCGAAGGCGCTCGAAGGGCGAGGCCGGCTCGCCGTGGTCGGCGGCATACCGATCACCGCCAACTCCGACCGGATTGCCGGCTTTCATGCGGCGATCGCCCCGCATCCCCACCTGACGGTGGTCGCAACCAGCTACGGCGAACTGGACGCTCCATCGGGGCAACGAGCCGCCGAGGAGATCCTCGCCAGCCACCCGGGGATAGACGGCTTCTTCGCCAGCAACGACCAGATCGCCATCGGCATCTCTCGCGTCCTCAGAAGCCGTGGGCTGTTCGTGCCGATCGTCGGCGTCGATGGAGCCAGGGGCGCCGTCGACGAGATTCGCGCCGGCGGACCGATCATCGCCACCGCCACTCAGGACCCGGCCGCGCTGGTCCGAGCGGCAATGGACATCGGCACCGCTTTACATGGCGGGGCGCGCGTCGCCCGGCCGTCGCGCTACCTCGTCCCCCGATTGATCGATGCGCAAAACGCCACGGGATACCAGCCGTGGGGGTAGGCGGGCCGCGCAGCCCGGCCGTGCACCGCGGCGCTCGCGTGCTCGACGCCATCTCATCTGGCACCGCCAGCACCCCGGCAGCACTCAGCGCGGCAATCGGGCTGCCCAAGAGCTCGATCGCCGACCTGCTGAGCACCCTCGAAGAAGCCGGTTTCATTGCGCGCAGCTCCAACGGCGGTCTGCACGCGGGAGCCCGCTGGTCTGACCTGTCCGATCCCGACGCGGTAGCGCACCGCGTGTTCCGTGCCTGCGCGACAACGGACCTCGACGGTCACACGGTCTCGCTGGTTCAGCTCTTCGGCAACCAGGTCGTCTTCGTCGACGTCCGGCCGGGCAGGCACCCGTTGCCGCTGACGCCGCGCCCTGGGCAACGTGCGAGTGCGGATTCCTGCGCGGGAGCAGTCGCCATCCTCTCGTCGCTGCCAGCCTCCGAGGCGGCCAACGCCGTCTGGGCAGCCGCCTCGCACCTCGGCCTCTCCGGTGACGCGGTACAGCGCACGCTGGCACTAAGGCGCACTCGGCGACGAACGGTGTACGAATCGCATTCGCCACACGTGGGGCGGCAGCTCGCCTGCGCCGTGAAAGGCACGCGATTGGCTCTCACTCTGCACGTACCCGAACGCTGGCCCGAGCCGGACACCCGCAAGGCTGCCCGCGCACTGAACGCCGCCGCCGACGACTACTGAAGTGCGCCGCTCCAAATCGCTGCGCAGCCCGGACGATCGCCAGTCTGAACGGTGTCGATTGTCCGTCATTCGACACGCGAAAGAACCTCTGCCGCAGTAAGCCCGTTTCGATGCTCGGTGATCCGAAGCCCACCAAGGGTTTCGGTGTACTTCACTCCAGCCCGCCGTGAGCGGGAGGATTAGCGAGCCAGATGTCACCCAGCAGACGGTGGTGCGCTACATTTGGTGGGCTAATACGCGGGAGCTCGGGATCACCGGGCTGAGAGGGTGGCTGTAGGGCCACCGACCGCTTGAACCTGAGCCGGATAATGCCGGCGTAGGGAGAGTGAGTTCGATGTCTGTTCCAGTGCGTCGTTTTCTTCCCTCCGGCCATCGTGCTGCGAGCGGCGAGGTCGCGCCGACGTTGGTGGACCCGGCGCCGCGGGTGCTTGGGGTGTTCGACCAGCTCGGGCTGTGGGGAAACCTGGGCGTGAGTCTGCTCGGGTTCACCGGTGCCGCAGTCGTCTTGCAACCTGGCGGCCCGGGGACAGAACGGCTGTCCTTGGCTGCCGCGCTGCTGGCGACCGTCGTCGGCACGGTCCTCGGCGCAGCCGCGATCGCAGCGGCGGCGATACCCGGCGCGCAGACCGGCGCACCGGCCATGGTGTTGCTCCGCGGTCTGTTGGGAGGTCGGGTCTCCTATCTGCCGACGGTGCTGAACATCGTGCAGATGGTTGGTTGGGGCACATTCGAGTTGGTCACCATCGCCACCGCGGCCGTAACGGTGCTGCCCGCGGTGCCACAGTGGGGGTACGTGGTCGGAGGTGGAGTCATCACGACCGCGCTCTCGCTGTATCCATTGGGGGCGGTCCGGGTGTTGCGACGGTATGTCACCGTTGCTGTGCTAATTGCGCTGGTCTACTTGTTCTTTCAATTGCTGACCCATCCGCTGCCGGCGATGTCGGCTGGGACGTGGTCGGGTTTCAGCATCGGGGTTGACACCACGGTGGCGGTCGCCGTGTCCTGGGTGCCGATGGCCGCTGACTACGCCAGGCATTCGCGCAGTTCGGCTGCGGCATTCACGGGCGCGTTCCTTGGTTACGGCGTGACCCAGATCGCGTGCTACGCGCTGGGTCTGTTGGCGCTCGTCACCGTGGCCGTCGATGAGGACCATGTCTTCGCAGCATTCATCGCCGTGCCCCTCGGCGGACTCGCGTTTGCGGTCCTGGCGGTGCGGGAGATGGACCAGTCGTTCGCCAACGTCTACTCAGCCACCGTGTCCACGCAGAACCTTCGGCCCCGCTGGGACCGTCGACTCATCTCCCTCACTGTCGGTGTCGTGATCACCCTGCTCGCCTTAGCGGTCGACATCTACGGCTACGCCAGCTTCCTGTCGTTGATCGGGTCGGTGTTCGTGCCCCTGTTCGCGGTCCTGGCGGTGGATTACTTCTGCTTCTCCGGAAGGCGCGGATGGGACCTCAGCCTGAACTCGCCGTCGAGGTGGTTGATGTTGGCGCCGTGGATGCTGGGCTTCGTCACCTACCAGTTGATCTATCCGGGTCAAGTCGGCTGGTGGGCGGCAGCCTGGGGTGAACTGGCACAGGCGATTGGCTTCAGTGCCCGCCCATGGATGAGCGCCTCGATCTTCTCGTTCGCGGTGGCCGCGGCCCTCACCCTGCTGGTTGGTGGCATGTCTCGGTTGACCAATCGGCGATCATCCCACCAACCGCTGAGCACGGACATGGCGAACACCTAAGGCACACAAGAGGTCCGCGTGCTCGGGTCTGGAGTGTCGGGTCGCGGGCGGGCGGTCACACGCTCGCGCGGACAGCTTGAAGAGCCCGTACGGCAACAACGTTGCGATTACCGGGCACTGGTCGGACAAATGACAAGACGGTTGATTCAAGAGAGGGATGACCATGGCGCAGCCGGATGGCCTACCACCTGGGGATCGGAGCGTGCTCACTCGTCTCTGGGCTGCGGCCACCCAACATCCGTTCCTCGACGCGGTGCGGGAGGGCACGATCACCGATACGGTATTTGATCGGTGGTTGGTCCAGGATGCGCTGTTCGTCGCTGACCTGCTCACGTTTCAGGCCAGGCTGCTGGCGCGCGCGCCGCGACCAGCACAGGCACCGCTGACGGCAGGATGTGTTGCCCTAGTGGAGGAGCTGGATTGGTTTGACGTTCAGGCGGCTCGGCGGGGGATCGACATGGGCCAGTCGGCGCTACCAGCGACGCTCGCCTACCGCGAACTGCTGCTGAAGCTGGATGCCGCGCCGTACGAAGCGGCCGTGACCGCGCTGTGGGTCGTGGAACGGGTGTACCTCCTCGCATGGACTTCCGCCGCGTCTAGCACCTCACCGTTCGGGGAGTTCGTGGACCACTGGACCGCGCCTGGCTTTGTCGACTACGTCGACGCGCTCCGCGAGCTGGCCACTGCCGATGGGCACGACGACGTGGTGGCCGACGTGCTGTCTCACGAAGTGGCGTTCTGGGGCATGGCGCAGAAATAACGGGCCCCGGCCAGTCGTCGACCGGCGACAGCGACTTACGTCAACCGTCCCGGTGCCGGCGTTGCGCGTTGCGACCGTCGCTGGGCACTGGCGCTGTGGAATATTGCGGTCACGCAGCCTTGCGACGTAAGTACGTGGTGTGATATGGCGCTCATGTGATCGATATCGCGGTGTTCTGAGTGGTGTTGATCCCTGCATTTGGGGAACCATTGTCATATGCGGGTGACAGCAGCTAGAGCGGCACAGGGGTGGCGTCGATGACCGCGAACCCCCTTCGCTGGTGGACGGTGCGCGCATTCGGGCGCTCTCCCCTGGCTCGCGCCGCGGACCGTGTGCACGCCTGGGCCGTCGTTGCGGGGATGATCATGCTGCTCGCCGCTGTCTACCCCGCCGTGGTTCTCGCTCAGATGGGTTACGCCGCTCACGCGCACACCGTCTCTGCCGAGGCTGCCACCCGTCATCCGGTGGAGGCGACGGCTCTGGGCAACAGCAAATCCAACCCTACGACCTCCGAGGCGGTGGCCACGACATTCTCGGTGCCGGTGCGGTGGTTCGCTCAGAACGCAACGCAGGACACCGTGACGAAGGTCGATCAACCGGTCAAGGCCGGCGACGACGTGCGTATCTGGCTGGACGACCAGGGCAAAGTCACCACGCCACCGCATTCTGACATCGACGGGCACGTCCTGGCAATCGGCACGGCGGCGCTCGTGTGGCTAGCACTGGCGGCCCTGGTCGGCGGCGCATTCGCGACCCTATGGAGGGCGCTCGAGCGCTCTCGGGACCGCGGTTGGGACCGAGAGCTGCAGGAACTCGTCGGAAACGGCGGAGGCTCCGCCACGCGCAAGTCCTGACTCGCGTCCCTCAGCCGCGCATCAGCTGACCGACGTGGGCGGTGACCGATTCCCTCAGACCCTGCAGGTCGTACCCGCCTTCGAGGACCGACACCAGGCGGCCCTCGCAGTGCCGCTCCGCCGCCGACATCAGCTCGCGCGTCACCCAGGCGAAGTCGCCGGCGGTCATGCACAGCGAACCCAGGGGATCGCGTTCGTGGGCATCGAATCCGGCGGAGACGATGATGAGCTCCGGTGCGAACGCGTTGAGCGCAGGCAAGATTCGGTCCTCGAAGGCTGCCCGCAGCTGGACGCCGCCGTCACCGGCCGCCAGCGGAGTGTTGAAGATGTTGCCGACACCGGTCTCGCGGGTTGCCCCGGTGCCGGGGAACCATGGCATCTGGTGGGTAGAGGCGTACAGCACGCTCGGATCGGAGTAGAAGATCTCCTGGGTGCCGTTGCCGTGATGGACGTCGAAGTCGACGATCGCGACCCGGGCCAGCCCGTGTTTGAGCTGGGCGTGACGCGCGCCGATGCTGATGTTGTTGAACAGGCAGAAGCCCATCGCCCGATCGGTCTCGGCGTGGTGTCCCGGAGGGCGGCACGCGACGAAGGCATTCTGCACGTCGCCGGCGAGGACGCTGTCGACCGCCTGCACGGTGCCACCTACGCCGCGCAACACGACTTCCCACGTGGAGGGCTCCATCATGGTGTCGCCGCCGTCGAGGTAGACATAGCCCTCGTGTGGGCGGGCCCCTTCCAGACCGTCGACGTAGGCATTGGTGTGGACGTAGCGCGTCGTGTCGAGGTCGGCGATCCCAGCCTCCTCGCGCACCAGGGCGTCGAACTGCGGCCGACCGAGGGCCGCCTGCACCGTGCGGTAGCGGTCCGGGCGCTCGGGATGACCTGCGGAGGTCTGGTGGCTGGCGAAGATCGCATGGTGGATGAGCAGAGTGGCCAAGGCTTGGGTCTCATTTCAGATCACGCGCCGGGGCGGGGCAGCGTCCGGATACTGTATGCAATCACATGCTTCATGGACGTGGCTAGTCCCTATCCCTCCTCGGCGGCGGCGCCGCCCAGCGCCGCCAGGGTCAGTCGCTCGGTGGCCACTACGAGCAGATCGCTGGCCTGTTCCATGCAACGCTGGCGGTCCGGCTCCAGCTCGCTGAGCGTATGGACGCCCACGAGCCCGGCGGCGTGGACCGCGGCCGGGGGCAGCGTCGACACCCCGGCCACGGCGTATACCGGGATGCCGTGCGCGCCGGCCCGACGAGAGACGCCCACCGCGGCCTTGCCCCGCAAGGATTGGTGATCCAGCGAGCCCTCGCCGGTGATGGCGGCGCGGGCTCCCACGAGGTGCTTGTCCAAGTCGATGAGGTCCAGGATCAAGTCGATCCCCGGGCGCATGCGCGCACCGAGCACCGACAGTGCGGCGAAACCGACTCCACCGGCGGCCCCAGCTCCGGCCGCATCTCGGAAGTCGGTGTCGGTCGTGCGCTCCACGACGTCGGCCCATGACCGCAGGGCGCGGTCCAATTCCGTTACCTGGTCCGGGGTTGCGCCCTTCTGCGGTGCAAAGACGCTCGCGGCGCCCAGTGGGCCGTAGAGCGGGCTGTCGACGTCGGCGGCGATCGTAATGGTGGCGTCGGCGACCTCGGGCCGCACGCCCGTGAGATCGAGGTGCGTGCAATAGCCGACGGCCTGGCCGCCCGGACCTAGGCGTGAGCCCTGCTGATCGAATGCCACCGCGCCCAGCGCGGCCAGGAAGCCGGCCCCGCCATCGGTGCTCGCACTGCCGCCCACGCCGATGACGATGTCGTGGCAGCCATGGTCGAGCGCTTGTGCCACCACCGCACCGAGGCCGTAACTGGATGCGGTCAGAGGCGCCGGGGTGGCACCGGGGAGCCGCTGCAGGCCACAGATTTCGGCCATCTCCACCACCGCGGTGTCGCCGTTGCGCGCGTAGGCGGTGAGCAGCAATTGCCCGGTCGGTCCCATGGCGTAGACGGGAACCCGCTCGAATCCCGCGGCCAGGACCGTCTCGAGCGTGCCGTCGCCGCCGTCGGCGACCGGGCACTCGACGGTGTGCAGCGTGGGGTCGGCGCGTTTGACGCCAAGGGACATCGCCTGGGCTGCCTGCCTCGCCGTCAGTGATCCCTTGAACTTGTCGGGCGCGATCACCACGTGGCGATCGGTGGGACGACGACTCGGTCCAGCTCCGGCGCTGCGTTGCAAGGTCATGGCGGGGTTCCCTTCAGGTGGATCGACGACGGATGAGATGAGTAGCTGCGGTCTTTCGCGGCGAAGCAGGATCGTTACTCATTCCGCTGCGTGGAACAAATAATTCAGCTGATCGGTGCGCCCTTGGCTAAGAAATGTCACGCCGGACCCCCACGCTGCCGATCGTGCCGCGTCATCGGTGCCTTTGCAATAGCGTTCGACGACAATATTGTTCGCCGTTGGCGCCGGCCCCCTCCCCTTGACAAGTCGGTCCCGCGCGGGTTCACTGGATTGCATAATGATAGACCAGTTCCGTCATACGGAATAAACCAAGAGGGTTTCACTCCATGCGCGTACGCCGCGACGAGTCCCCGACTGCTGACACAGAAAGGCAAGCCGTGGTGAACGCCACCTACACCGTCAACTGTTCGATTCTGCTGACCGACATCCCTCTGCTGGACCGGCCACGCGCAGCCCGAGAAGCCGGCTTCGTGGCCGTCGAGTTCTGGTGGCCCTTCGCGAGTACCTCGCCGTCGGACGCCGAAGTCACCGCCTTCACCCGCGCCATCCAGGACGCCGGCGTCCAGTTGACCGGCCTCAACTTCGCCGCCGGGGACATGCCGGCGGGCGAGCGCGGGATCTTGTCCAATCCCGCACTGATACAAGCATTTCGAGACAACGTCGCCATCGCCATCGGTATCGCCGAGACGCTGGGGACCCGTGCCTTCAACGCCTTGTACGGCAATCGCGACGCGGACCTCGCGCCCTCGACGCAGGACCATGTCGCGGCCGACAACCTGGCCTACGCGTCGGCGGCGGCGGACCGCATCGGCGCGACGGTACTGGTGGAACCGGTAAGCGGTGCACCGCAGTATCCGCTCAAGACGGCGGCGGACGTCATCCAGGTCATTGACCGGGTGCACGCCGAACACGGCACCACGAACCTGCGCCTGCTCGCCGACCTGTATCACCTCGACGTCAACGGCGACGACACCAGCGCCGCCATTCGTGAATACGGCAGCCGGATCGGGCACGTGCAGATCGCCGACGCGCCCGGACGCGGTGAACCGGGAACCGGGGAGCTGGCGCTGGCCAGTCAGCTCCAGGAACTCTCCGACCGCGGCTACGCCGGCTACATCGGTCTGGAGTACAAGGCCACCCGCCCGGATGCCTTCGACTGGCTCCCACGCGCCGACCGCGGCGCCAACGGCGTGAACATCGAAACCCTTCGGCAGCAACAAGAAACGAGGATCTCGTGAGCACCATCGGATTCATCGGACTGGGCATCATGGGCGGCCCGATGGCCCGCCATCTTGTCGCAGCCGGCCACACCGTCGTCGGATACGACCGATCCCAAGAACGGATGCAGGCACTGGTCGAGGCGGGCGGCGGTGCTGCCGAGTCGATCGAGCAGACCGTCAAGAACGCCGACGTCGTGGCGATCATGGTGCCCGACTCCCCCGACGTGCAGGCCGTCCTGCTCCCGGAGGACGGCGTCTTCGCCCACGCCCAGCCCGACACCCTGGTGATCGACTTCTCCTCGATCCGGCCCGACGTCACCACCGAACTCGCCAAGGCCGCCACCGAGCGCGGACTGCGCATCATCGACGCGCCCGTCTCCGGTGGAGAACCCGGCGCGGTAAACGCAACGCTGTCCATCATGGTCGGCGCCTCCGAAGCCGACTTCGCCGCCGCCAAGCCGATTCTCGACGTCGTCGGCAAGACCATCGCGCATGTCGGCCCTAACGGAGCCGGCCAGACCGTGAAGGCCGCGAACCAGCTGATCGTCGCAGGCAACATCGAACTGCTCGCCGAGGCGATCACCTTCCTCCGCGCGTACGGCGTCGACATCGAAGCCGCCGTCAAGGTGCTCGGCGGCGGGCTGGCCGGGTCGGCCGTGCTCGACCAGAAGGCGTCGAAGATGTTGGCCCGCAACTTCGACCCCGGATTCCGCATCGCACTGCACCACAAGGACATGGGCATCGTCACGTCCGCCGCACGCGAGGCCGGTGTCATCATCCCGCTCGGCGCCGTCGTCGCGCAGCTGATGGCCTCCGCGATCGCCAACGGCGAGGGCGGCCTGGATCACTCCGGCCTGCTGCTCGGCGTCGAGCGGTTGTCCGGCACGGCAAGCGAGGACGCGAAATGACCCGGATGCGCACCGTCGACGCCGCGGTCAGAATCCTCGAAATCGAAGGCGCAACACAAGCCTTCGGGCTGCCGGGCGCGGCGATCAACCCGTTCTACTCGGCGATGCGCGCACACGGCGGGATCAAGCACGTCCTCGCGCGACACGTCGAGGGCGCCAGCCACATGGCCGAGGGCTTCACGCGTGCGGCAGCGGGCAACATCGGCATCTGTATCGGCACCTCGGGCCCCGCCGGCACCGACATGATCACCGGGCTGTACTCCGCTTCGGCGGATTCCATCCCGATCCTGGCGATCACCGGTCAGGCGCCGGTGAACCGGTTGCACAAGGAGGACTTCCAGGCCGTCGACATCAGTGCCATCGCCGCGCCAGTGACCAAGATGGCGATGACCGTCCTGGAACCCGGACAGGTCCCCGGCGCGTTCGCCAAGGCGTTCCACCTGATGCGCTCCGGCCGGCCCGGTCCGGTGCTCATCGATCTGCCCATCGACGTCCAGCTGGCCGAGATCGACTTCGACCCGGAGG
>NZ_JAVROT010000199.1:0-3329 GCF_032162605.1 Mycobacterium sp.
CGAGCGAGAAGAGTCCGCACGACATCTTGGAGCGCGTACGCGCAGTAGCGGCTACCGGGTGGTCCGGCATCGGCATCGCATACGACTATCTCAGGATCCGACACTCGGGCTCGACAACCCCGTCCGAGACCTGCTGATGACGGCCGCAACCGAGCTCGACGCCACGCACATCAAGATCGCCACCGCATTGGGTCCAGCGCGAGAGGACGTCGAGTGGTTCGTCGACTCCCTGCGCGGTCTCGCCGACCACGCCGCGGCCCGCGGCGTGCGCCTCGCCCTCGAACCGATGCCGTACACCATGCTCGGCTCGGTCCCCGGCGCAGCCGACCTCGTGCGGGCCGTCGACCGCGAGAATCTCGGAGTGATGATCGACAGCTGGCATGTGTTCCGCGCCGGCACGACGCTCGACGATCTTCGCAAATCGCTGACCCCGGAGATCATCTTCGGAGTAGAGCTCGACGACGCTGCCGAAGGCGTAATCGGCACCTTGCCTGAGGATTCCATCAACGAACGCCTGCTGTGCGGCGAGGGCGTCTTCGACCTCGTCGGGATGGTGCAGACTGTCGTCGACATCGGCTTCCGGGGACCGTGGGGCACCGAGATCATCTCGCGCGCGCATCGCGGACTGCCTCTGCAAGAGGCTCTGGACACAGCTCGATGCGCCACTGAGTCAGTCCTCTCCGCCGCCCTCAGCGACCACTCGACCCGCTAGACACACCACCACGACAATGGAGTCACATGAGCCTGCTCGCCCCACGTTTCGACCAACAGACAGCCATCGTGACGGGAGCTGCCCAAGGAATCGGCTTGGCCACAGCGCGACGCCTACGCGACGAGGGCGCCACGGTCCACGGTTTCGACCTACGCATTCCCGACGACGAGCCTGGAATCTCCTGGCACGAAATCGATGTCACGGACCTCGAACGATGGGGCCAGCTGGTGAGTGAGATCGCCGGACCGCAAGGCCGCATCGACGCCTGGTCAACAACGCCGGCCTCGTCGGGTCCTATGAAAGCCTCGTCGACATCGCCCTCGACGACTGGAAACGCATCATCGACATCAATCAGAACGGCGTCTTCTACGGACTTCGAACCGTACTTCCCTACATGGTGCCGCGGGCCGTGGAGCCATCGTGAATGTCTCGTCGATGTGGGGCCTGGTCGGCGCATCCGGAGTATCGGCGTATCAGGCCTCCAAGGGCGCCGTCACGATGATGACCCGAAATGCCGCGGCAACCTACGCCGCTGCCGGAGTGCGCGTGAATTCCGTGCACCCCGGCTTCATCTCGACCCCCATGACCCAAGCCCAAGATCAGAGTCTGTCGCAGGGCCTCATCGATCAAACCCCCATGGCGCGAGCCGGTTTGGCCGAGGAAGTCGCCGCGTGCATCGCGTTTCTGGCCTCCGCCGATGCCTCATTCGTCACCGGTCAGCAATTGGTCGTCGACGGCGGCTTCACCACTGTGTGAACGGACGCGCCGATAGCGATTTCTCAAGATTGATCGACCAAAGAACCTGTGCCACAGAATATTCAGTTTGCAATCACCCTGCGGCGCGCAGCCCACGCAGACGGCCGGCAATCGGATTGAACACAAGTGCCGCCAGGATGATCAGGCCGTAGATCGCGTCCCGATCAGACCAACGTGGCTGCAGATCCGGTTGAGGACCGTAATGGTGGCGTTCTCCTCAACGGACAGCTCCGGTGCGAAGCCGCTCTCGTGCCGATCCTCTGGGACGAAACCGATGCCGTCCCTCATCGCAGTGGCCACGCTGGGCTTGCGAATCTTGTCCCATTGTTGATGTCCGGGCGGTTCGCGTCGCGGCCGCACCGAGCTGTGCTGAATGCGGCTGGCGGTGACCTGGATATATGACCGTCATCACACGCCGCCTACTCACTATGTACAGTCAGGCTGAACACTGTCGAGTCCATACGAACAATACAGCTTAAGAAGGTTTACGCCCGCTGGCGCTTCGCCCGCCGCCCGACGTCGGACGTCCAAGCCGCACGTCGTGCTGCTGGTCGTCCGGACCGCTTGGCTGCTGTCACCGTCCATCACCACCCCGCAGCGTCCTGCAGCCATCGCGACCACGTGGCCGGCAGCGGCCCGAATTCCAGCTGAAGGAGTGAAAGTAAACGTGCAACGTGCAGCGTCGGCGTCGGTTGACGCGACCGATTGAACCGGGGCCCTGCGATCGCCTACATCTTCACTGCATGTCGCGAAGCGCGGCCAAGATGTCGACCGCGGACTTCACCGGATGATCCGACGCGACGTTGTCGCTGTCGGTGGCCGCCGATGCAGGGGCCCGGGGCCGTTGATGACCGACAACGAACCACAGCCCGCGGGTGACTGCGTCGGTGTGGTTGATGTACAGGTGCGGACGCATGGAGTCGAAGCACATCGAGTCGCCCTGATTGAGGACGAAGGTGTCGAAGTCGAGCTTGAGCGTCAACTCACCTTCGATGATGTAGCCGTATTCGACTCCTGAATGACGCATCATGCGGCCCTCGACGGAGCTGGAGCCGCCGGGCGCGTACGTGGTGATCAATGGGTCGGCCATCCCGAAAGGTCCGACTGCCAACCGTTCCCACGTCACACCGTTTTCCATCTCGATGGTGGGGGAGTTCTCGCGCCGCTGGATGGCAGGGGAATCACCGCCGACCATCGAGAGGTGACCTCGGGTAGTCGCAGTTGTCCTCTGGGGGTCGCCCGGGCTGATCAAGTCTTCGATGGGGACGTCGAGATGGTTGACGAGCGCGTAGAGCGTCGACACGGACGGATTGGTTTTTCCCGTCTCCACCTGGGAGAGCATGCTCGGCGAGACACCGACCGCGGCCGCCACCGAGCGCAGGCTCAGGTTTCGCGCCATGCGGATCGCACGAAGTTGTGGGCCGAAGTTCGCCTGGCTCATACTGCCGTTCCTCCATGCTGCACGCCCGCGGAACTGCCCGCTACCAGGACCGTCGATGTTCAGTGTACGTACACCCCGTTCCAGTTCGGGTAGCGTCCGAGCCGTCTTGAGGGCTGTGCTCAGTACTTTCCTGCGACGAACAGTTCCTGCGCCGGGAACTTGGTCAGCACTTCGATCCCGTAATCGGTCATGACGACCTCCTCCTCGATACGGGCTGCTGACGTGCCATCGGAGGCCGGGCAGTACGTCTCCATCGCGAACACCATGCCCGGCTGGAGCTCGATCGGGTGCTCCAGGGAGTTCAGCCGGGAGATGATCGGGCGCTCGTGCAGGCCGAGCCCCAGGCCGTGGGCGAACTGCAGCCCGAACGCCGCCATCTCGTTCTCGAAACCGAACTCGGTGGCGGTCGGCCACACCGAC
>NZ_JAVROT010000200.1:0-2570 GCF_032162605.1 Mycobacterium sp.
AACACCTGCTCGTCGACCGCGCGAGTCAGTTGACCCTGAGCGCCCCCGAGATGACAGTGCTGCTCGGTGGGCTGCGCGTGCTCGGCGCCAACCACGGCCAGTCCCCTTTGGGCGAGTTCACCTCGACGCCAGGGACGCTGACCAACGAATTCTTCGTCAACCTTCTTGACGTGGACACCGAGTGGGCACCGAGGACGGACACCGCCGTTCGGACGGCAACGTACGAGGGCCGCGACCGGCACACCGGCGAGGTCAAGTGGGTCGCCAGTCGCGTCGACCTCGCTTTCGCGGCCGACTCCGTGCTGCGCGCAATCTCGGAGGTCTACGCGAGCGAGGACGCTGAGGAGAAGTTCATGCGCGACTTCGTGTCCGCGTGGGACAAGGTCATGAACCTCGACTTGTTCGACCTGCCCTGACCCATTGGTATCCGCCAGGGCGGACTTACTCGTCGACGGTGGACTCCTTTGTTGTGGAACGCCGCCGTATTCGTTGCGGAACGCCGCCATGAACGCTTTCACTGCCATATTGTTCACCGCCCGCGGATATCCCCGGTGCCGCATTCTGAATGAGGGTGACGGCGTCGCCGGAGAACAGCGGATCGGCCCGGCGAGCACTTGATGCCCCAACGTCGGCTTGCTCACCAAAAGCGCCGGGAACACGAACCTCGTCGGGCGTGCCCAGCCGCCGACGCCGCACCAGCCTGCGGGGGCCAGCGTCGCGGTATGGAAGCACGGGACTGGCCCAACGCAGTGACGATGTGATGGAGCCTTTGGTCCAGTCTCAAGGCGAACTTGCAGTCCCGGCTACCGGCCGCGAACACTACCTCGCGGCCGTAACACCCACAGATGTGACTGGCATCACGACGAACGGCACCTAGCGGCGTGCGAACGGCGGGGTACGACCACCTGGCGGTAATGCCTGTACGTAGGGGTTCACCGAATCTATCGTTCACTTAGTTACAGACTCGAAACAGGCGCTCGGGTGAGCGAAGTGATTCGACGACCGACGGCATTATGCGGCGAGATGTAACCGACCAGATGGAGCCGAGGATCTATACAGCCAACCGGAGTTTCGGCTCGCCGAATTCAGCAAATAGGAATTCAGCAAATAGGACGTGAATGCGATCCGTCCTGAACGGATTTCGCATTCCACACAAACAAACAACGAAGTTTCACTGATGAGGAGGTGAGGTCCTATGACGATCACTGATGAACCAGCCAACCTACTGAGCGAACTCGGCTTGGACACACAGAACCACGCAACCATTGGTCGGCTACTCGGAACCGGTTCCATCGAAAGAGCCACCGAACGGGCCGACGGCACGATGGAGGCCACGATCCGGATCAAGGAGGACTCGGTCGCATGGGAGCCTGCGGTCCTGGTCCTGCCGCACGGCGGCAATCTCGAACTGACGGTCATCAACGACGACAAGAACACGCACTCCGCGTTGTTCCCGAGCAATGGCGACAAGAAGTTCCTCTGGCTGCTCAACCACTCGAAGGGCCGAGCGAAGCTCAACCTGGACGGCCCTGGCTACTACTGGTACAGCTCGCCCGGCGGCAACGACGAAGGTCGGGGACTCACCGCCGCCATCGTCGTGCTCGGCGAGGTGCCGCCGCACGCCCGTCTCGACCGTCCCGACCAGCCACGCCCCTAGGAGGAACCCTAATGACCATTGAATACATTGATGCCGGCGAGGCGATCGACCACAGCGCGCTGAGCGCCAAGACCGGCACCGCGCCCGCGGTGACCGACAACGTCAACTACGAGCGCCTTCTCGACGCACGTTCGGAATCCCAGAACTGGCTCACCTACTACGGTGACTATGACGGCAAGCGGTACAGCCTGCTGGACCAGATCAACACCGAAAACGTCAAGAGCATCGGTCCGGCCTGGATGTTCCAGGCGGGCACCTCCGGTCACATCGCGGGTGCTTCGACCTACGCGTTCGAGGCGTGCCCGCTGGTCGTGGACGGCGTCATGTTCGTCACCGGCTGGGACGGCTGGTTCTGGGCTCTCGACGCGAAGACGGGTCAGCAGCTCTGGACTTACAAGCACGCGGTGCCCTTCGACGTCTCGCTCTGCTGCGGGAACGTCAACCGCGGTTGCGCGGTGGCCAACGGCAAGGTGTACTTCGTCACCCCGAACGCCCACTTGATCGTGCTGGACGCCACCAATGGAAAGGTGGTGTGGGAGAAGACGACTGGTGACGTGCGTGCGGGCGAGAGCGCCTCAATGGCTCCGTTGGTGATCAAGGACACGCTCATCACGGGCGGCGCTGGCGGCGAGTTCGGTGTGCGTGGCCACATCGACTGTTGGAACCTGGAGACCGGCGAGCATCTGTGGCGCACGTACACGGTGCCCAAGCCCGGCGAGAAGGGTTCCGAGACGTGGCCCGCCGACGGTGAGGCCTGGGCGCGCGGCGGCGCGAACCACTGGGTCACCGGGACGTACGACCCGGAGTTGAACCTGTACTACGCGGGCACCGGCAACCCGGCACCCGACTTCGACGGCGAGGTCCGCGAGGGCGACAACCTCTACACCGACAGCGTCGTCGCGTTGGACGTCGA
>NZ_JAVROT010000201.1:0-3204 GCF_032162605.1 Mycobacterium sp.
GTTCTCGCCGATGAGCAAGGCCGGGATGAGGGAGAGCACCGCGGTGAAAGTGATGGTGATGATGCGCACCGTGGCCGTCGGGCGGACCTTCTTGAACGAGTCGATCGCACTGATCAAGGTGAGTGACCCGCCATACATGTTCAAGGCGGTGACCGATATGAGGCCGAGCGTGGAAAAGACGAGGGCGATGGCTCCGAAGCCCGGAAACAGGTGATCACCGGCCGCCTTGAGCGATGCGATCGTATCGAAGTCGGCTCCTTCCCAGGCGGCCAGCGCGGCACCCAGGCACATCAGCCAGATCGCGCCGAGCGCAGAGCCCCCGTACGTCCATAGGAATGTCTTGCGGACGGTGACCGACGGGGGAAGGTAGCGGGAGTAGTCCGAAACATAGATGGCCCAGCTGATCTGGTAGCCGGCGACCGCGCCGAACTGGATGAGGAAGGGAGTCCATTTGAAGCCGCCGAGGTCGAAGGACCCCGCCGGATAGCCAAGCGTGCAGACCGCGATCGTGAGGAGCCCGAAAATGACGAGGAAGCCCGCCGTCAACCACCGTTCGACACCGTGGATGAGGTCGTAGCCGACCAGCGCCACCATCGCGGCAACCACGGTGGCAACGACGATCCACATCTTGCTGGGGCCATGAACGGTCGAGTGCAGGGCGTCGCCGGCCAATATGGTGTTGAAGATGTTGAAGCCTGCGTACTGAAGGTACGCGAACGCCCAGACCAGCAGCGCGCCCACGTAGCCGAACTGCGGGCGTGACTGGATCATCTGGGGCAACCCCAGCTGTGGGCCTTGGGCTGAGTGGAAGGCCATGAAGAACGTGCCGAACAGGACTCCCCCGATGATCGCCAGCATCGACCAGATCAGATTGCCGCCCCCGACGACCGAGAATGTGCCGACCGCCAGCGTCGCGATCTGGGCGTTGCTCATGAACCACAACGGGCCCTGGCTCCATACCTTGCCGTGCCGTTCGTCCAGTGGCACATAGTCAATGGAGCGCAACTCGATTCGCGCGAAACGTCCAGGAGTTGCGGGTGACGTTTGACCGGACACGCGGCCTCCTTGCTCGAAGGACATGACTGACAAGTCCTGGTAGCCGACGTGCAAGGCGCCGGCGCCTGTCGGCCCGACGTGATCGTATGCCTGAGCGGCTTCCCCCTGGCGTTTTCGACCAGAAGACTTACATAGGTGACAGCTCGCCCATCATGACGCCGCCCGCTTCGGGGACCGCACCGGTCGGGAGGCCTTCGCCGACGTGGCTGCCACCATCGATGGTGCGCTGGCCCGCACGCAGCATGCCTATGCCCGGGCGCTCATCGACCGCGACGCCGCGGCGCTCTACGCCGCCGCCAACGCCTTCTCCGACATCGACGCACTGCTCTACGTCGCCGATGCCGCCACCCAAGCCGCCGTGTTGTTCGAGTCAGCGAATCAGCGCCGGCGCCACCTCGACTCCGCTGCGGTCGCCGACCGCGTTGCCACCGCCTGTGGTGACATACAGACTCTCGCACTGAGTTTGGCAGCCAATCCGCTGCCGTTGAGTACCCGGGAACGCGAGATCGCCAACCTCGCTGCACGAGGTCTGTCCGACCGCGACATCGCCGAACGCCTCACCGTCTCCCTCCGCACGGTCGAGGGCCACATCTACCGCGCCTGCATCAAGCTCGACGTCACCGACCGCGAAGCGCTCGCCGTCCTCATCCGAAAGACGTGATCGATTGCTCCCGCCCCAGATTGCGGCCGGCCTGAGCGGGTTGCCCGAACGCAGGACGTTTAGCGGGCAGTTCATCCAGCCACACCGGGTTGGGCAGCCAACACCCAGACGAACTGTCCAAGCGCCATTTCTACTCGGCTGCCACCCCGCGCCGGGACCAGGCCGATCGCAGGACCGCTCAGAGCTGTGCTCGACCCACCAATCGTTATCAAGAACAACGGTGATCGTTATCAGGAAACACCGTTCAACCTCGCATAGGCGTCGGCGGCATTACTGGACCATGTCTTCACGTGCCGCGCTATGGAGATATCGCGCCACGGTGTCGGTTGCGCTCGGCTCGAATAGGGAGGAACACATGCGCCAACCAACGGCCGCAATTGCTATTGCAGTCATCTGTGTTCTGATCACTGGGTGCGCCGTCACAAAAGGCAACGCCGAGTCGACGACGACCACCCGACCGATGATTCCGCGCCCTCTTGTTGAGCGTGAGTTGGCCGAGTTGCTGCTCAGCACGGAACAGGTGAATGTCGCGATGGGGGCGACCGGAATGACGGTCACGAATACGCACAGCGCGATGTCTGACAACAGCGCCACCATGGCGCCGCAGGAGTGCCTCGCCATCGACGGCGCGGCGGAAGCCCCGGTCTATGGCAACAGCGGTAACTTGGCCGAGCGCGATCAGAGCCTCAACGACGGCGATAAGTTCACGCACTACTTCAAACAGGCGGTGGTGTTGTTTCCTACCGTGGAAAGAGCCGGTACCTTCTTCGATGCCTCCGCCCAGCAGTCGCCGGCCTGCCGCCAGTACAGCCACACGCAGAGCGAGTCGCAGTGGTCTGTCGGGCAGATCTCCAATGCGAATGGCACACTGAGCACCACTGCGACTCAACAGGACGCCAGTGCCCCCGGCTGGGGCTGTGGACGCGCGCTGGCGCTCAGCAACAATGTCATTATCGACATCAACACGTGCAGCGCTAACCCCGCTGACTCGGCGTTGAAGATTGCCGACCACATCGCCGCGAACGTAACTGCGCGGTGGTAAGACTGCTACCTCGGCCGCCCTCCGGACAAGATCAGATGGTGCTCGTTTCCACGACCAGCGATGATGTTAGGGCGAATCACCGAGCAGTGGCGAGCATCTCGGCGATATCGACGAACTTCACACGGGTTCGGCCTATTTCGGCGCCTCACCAGAGTGCATCGGCATCGGTGGTCTGCCACTGTTTCCACATCAACGGCGCCGCGCCGCGCGGCGCGCGCATGATGTCGAACACCGACGCACCGGTGAGGCTCGCGACACGCTGTCCCGCATCGTTTTTCCCAAGAGGATGGATGATCGTCATCATCCATGAAATGACGTCGGGGTGGGAAGCATGTGCTGGCCTGGCTGGACAGCATGTCGATGGCCATGGCCCGCTAGTGGCCAGATAAACCAAGTTATCGGGTTACTTGGCTGTGTCCATTTGTCCGTGTCTTTGAACTGCAAC
>NZ_JAVROT010000202.1:0-4884 GCF_032162605.1 Mycobacterium sp.
TGGTCTCGGATCGGCTCGCGACCCAGTTCGTCGGAGCTCCGGCGCAGGTCGCCGACGAGCTCGAGCGGCTGCGCGACGCCACCGCGGCCGATGAACTGATCATCACTACGATCACCCACGAGCACCGCGACCGGGTGCGTTCCTATCAGCTGCTCGCTGAGGAGTGGTCCCGGCGATAGTTGAGTCGACTTGGTTGCCGACCTGCTCGATGGTTCAGACCGCGCGCCCGCCTTCGGCGATGCGCCGCACCGCCTTGAGGAAGACGTCGATCTCGTCGAACGTGTTGTAGAAGGCGAACGACGGCCGCACCGTGGCTTCGAGCCCTAGCCGCCGCAGAATTGGCTGCGCGCAATGGTGTCCGGCCCGCACGGCGATGCCCTCGGCATTCAACGCCTTGCCGACCTCGAGGGGCTCGTGCCCGGCCAGCACGAACGACAGCACACTGGCCTTCTCGTCCGCCGTCCCGACCAGTCGGACACCGGGGATGTCTGCCAGCCTCGGCGTGGCGTATTCGAGCAGGGAGTGTTCGTACGCCGAGATGCGTTCGATGCCAATGCGTTCGACGTAGCGCAGGGCCTCCCCCAGGCCCACGGCGTCGGCGATGTTGCCGGTGCCCGCCTCGAACTTGTTCGGTGGGCCCTGATACAACGAGCGCTCCAGGGTCACGTCGGCGATCATGTTGCCGCCGCCCTGCCACGGCGGCGTCTCGGCCAGCGCGTCCTCCGTGCCGTACAGCACGCCGATACCGGTGGGGCCGACGATCTTGTGGCCGGAGAACACGAAGAAGTCGGCGCCGAGGGCCTGCACGTCGATCGGCACGTGCGGGATCGACTGGGCGCCGTCTATCAACACCCGCGCCCCGTACCGATGGGCGAGTTCCACGATCTGGTGCGCGGGCGTCACCGTGCCAAGTGCGTTCGAGACGTGGGTGGCCGAAACGAGTTTCGTGCGCGGGCCGAGCAGATCCTCGAACTCGGACATCAGCAGGTTGCCCGCGTCATCGACGGGCGCGACCTTCAGCACGGCGCCGGTGTGCTGCGAAAGCAGCTGCCACGGCACGATGTTCGCGTGGTGTTCGAGATGGGTGATGACGATCTCGTCGCCGGGCCCGAGGTGCTTGCCGCCCCACGCGTAGGCGACGAGGTTGATCGCCTCGGTCGTGCCGCGGACGAAGATGATCTCCTCGCTCTTCGACGCACCGATGAAGCGCCGCACCGTATCCCGGGCGTCCTCGTAGGCGTCGGTGGCCCGCGCCGCCAGCTCATGTGCGGCCCGGTGGATGTTTGAGTTCTCGTGGGCGTAGAAGTACGAGAGCCGGTCGATCACCGCTTGCGGCTTCTGTGTGGTCGCGGCGTTGTCGAACCAGATCAGCGGCTTGCCGTTCACGGTCTCGCGCAGGATTGGAAAGTCTGCCCGCAGTGTCGCGACGTCGAACACCTCGTGGTCGCCGGGCGGCGCGGGTGGAGCCGTCGGCTGCTCGACCGGCGTCAGGAAGTAGTAGTTCGCCTCGTCTCCCGATGCTGCGTCAGGCGCGGACCAGCCCAGGTCTGGGATGGTCGGCGTGCCCGACGGCCAGCCCGGAGCCGACCCGCGAGGCCCCGGGGGAGCCGCGACCGACCTGCCTGCGAGTACGCCGGGGACGGTCGACACGAGCCCGGAAGTCGGCACTGCGAAGGGATCCAGTACGCCTGCGGCCGTGTAGCCCGCCGACGTCGGCGCCGTCGGATCCGGCGCGTTACCGCGGGGCGCTACCGGCACGGTCTGGGGCACACCGTCCGGTTTGGGTGACGTCGGCGCAGGTACGTAGACGTCAGATGACGGGAGCACGGGCGGCGTCGGTGTGTAGGCGGCGTGGGGAGCAGCCGTCGCCACACTCGCGGCCGAGGTGGTGTCGGGCACCGATCCGCGAGGAGCGGGCGGGGCGAGGCCGGGAGGTCCGTCCGGGCCAGGACGAAGGCTCTGGGCGAACAATTGACTGGCCAAGGCGGCGAGTTCAGCCTTGCTGATCGGCAAGTCCCCTTCGGCGTCTAGCGACCGATACTCTTTCCCGTCGCTTCGCTCGCCCCGATACTCTTTCCCGTCGCTTCGCTCGCCCCGAACCTCTTTCCCGTCGCTTCGCTCACCCCGATACTCTTTCCCGTCGCTTCGCTCGCCCCGAACCTCTCTCCCGTCGCTTCGCTCGCCCGGAACCTCTCTCCCGTCGCTTCGCTCGCCCGGGTACTCACTTGTACTCATGGAAGTGGTCCACGGCCACGTCCTCGAGCACCGCTAGGGCGTCGTCGGTCAGGACCGCGAGCGACGAGTACAGCGTGACGAGGTACGACGCGATGGCCGACCGGTTGATGCCGGTGAACCGGACCGACAGCCCCGGGGCCTGCTCGCCGACCAGGCCAGGCTGGAAGAGGCCCACGACGCCTTGGCGTTCCTCGCCGGTGCGAACCAGGACGAACTTGGTCTTGCCGTCTTCTACGGGCACCTTGTCCGACGGCACGATCGGAATTCCGCGCCACGTGATGAACTGGGCGCCGAAGAGGCTGACCACCACGGGCGGAACGCCACGTCGGGTGGCTTCACGGCCGAACGCCGCGACGCCGAGCGGGTGGGTGAGCAGGAAGCCGGGCGTCTTCCACACCTTGGTGATCAGCGAGTCGAGGTCGTCGGGCGTCGGTGGGCCGCCGAGGGTCTGGATCGTCTGCTCCGGCGTCACCTGTGCCAACAAGCCGTACTCGGGATTGTTGACGAGCTCGAATTCCTGACGCTCCTTGATGGTCTCGATGGTCAGCCGCAGCTGCTGCGCGACCTGGTCGTGCGGGCTGGAGTACAGATCGGATACCCGCGTGTGCACGTCCAGCAGCGTGGAGATCGAACGCAGCGTGTATTCGCGTGGGCTGGTCTCGTAGTCGACGTAGGTCTGCGGTAGCGGTTCCTCGGTGCCGGAGCCCTCCTCGGCGTGAATCGCGACCTGATCGGGATTGACCACCCGGTTGACCCGGTAGATGCCTGCCTCGACCGGTACCCAGCTCAGCAGGTGGAGCAGGAATCGCGGCGTGATGGTGGACAGCTGGGGAACGGTCTTGGTGGCGTTGGCAAGTTGCCGTGCGGCGAGATCGCCGAGTGCCTGCGATTCGTTCTGAGCCGACGTCATGAGTACTCCCTCGAGGCTGAAGATGCCCGTCAACCATAGGACTTCCAGCGCCGATGGGCAGGACTAACAAGCACTGCGAGCGAAACCCATGGAGTAAATTCGACGGCGTGCCGTATGGTATTGCGCATGCAACGGTTCGCCCAGTCGCCGCGCCTTGGTCTCGCGCGCTGCTTGGTCCCGTTGTCGTGTTGTTGTTGTTGATTCTCTGACGCCGCATTTCCCCAGCGTCGACGCGCACCCCTTTCGCGGTGCGCTCGCGCGGCCAGTCTGCAGAAAGTCAACGATGACCATCCTCACCCTGCGCCCCCGCGTGCCGCTCGCTGTCCGCCGCCGGGAGCGCCCCGGCGGAACCGAGCTCGCCCGCCTCACCCGGTACCGCGGCGGCACCTACTCACACACCGTGGACACCATCGTGTTCACGGACGGTACCGCCGCACGCACCGACCTCATCAGGTTGAATCCGAACGTCGAGGCGTATTCGCTTGACTTCAGCGGGATTTCGCCGACGCGGCCATCGCACTACCGGGTCGCGACGTGGTCGGCAGTGCCCCACTTGCGTACGCGTGCTCACGAAGCGGAGGTCGACTGGATTCTGCGCAACTCATTTCCCACCGTCGGCACCGCGGAACTGAGTAGGCGGCTTCGTGCTGCGGGTTATCCGCTGAAGTCGGCGAACGTGGCCGAGCACGAGGCGATAGCCGCGACGCAGGCCGCGATCTGGTTCTTCACCAACGACCTTCAACTGGACGACCGTGCGCGCAACGAACCCGTGTCGACGGTGCGTGGCACGGGATCCATCTCGTTCGAGTTCGACGGTGCCCCGCAACTCGGTGGGTTCACCGTCGACGTCGACTCCGGCTCGGCCACCTCGGTGATACTGCAGAAGTCTTCGGACGGGGTGAATTGGCGCGACGTCGCGGGGTCGGGCCTGGCGGTAACCGGTCCGGGTCGCTACCGCAAGGTGCTCGGATTGGGGAGCACCATGTCGCAGAACCGCCCGGGGCGTCGGGGGCTCGGCTACCGGTACTACCGGCTTGTCGTCGACACGACTGACGGGATTGCGTTGGGCGACGTTCAGTTCTGGCTGGAGGGGTCGGGGCATTACGGCAACTCAGACCGCATCGTCCACCTCTATCGCCATCTGCTCGCAGGAGCGCAACGGGCCCGTCGGCAAGCCGCGCCCCCGGAACTGTCTGCGGTGCACGCCGAAGTCGACGCCGAGCACGTCGGTCCGTTCCGCTTGCACGCCGATCATGTTGCGGCCCTGTCAGTCTCCGAGGGCACGGTGGTCGACGCCGACGGTGTGGAAATGCTCACGTGCGAGCCGGGCGGCGAGTTCTACGTGCGGCCGCGTGCTGGCAGTCGGTCCCTCACCGTGACGGCCACGGCCGCCGGGCCCGGGGGCCGCGTGGTCACCGGCGTCGCGCGCGACGAGGTCAACAACCGACTCACGCCGGTCGCGCTGGCCGTCCGCGCACCCATCGAAGTCGACTTCCACCTGGCATGGCACGGCGAGTCCGCCTCGGCGGAGTCGATGCTGGACGCCCTCGGCGGCTGACGGATTCGATTTCCCCGGGTCGCTCCGCTGTCCCCCGTAAGCGGGGGACCCCAGCGCCGGACCTACATCGGCGCGTTGGCAGGCTGAAAGACTCCTGCGCTGTCGGACTCCTCCTCGGCGCGGATGACGTGCACGACCGCGTTGATCATGGCCAGGTGGGTGAACGCCTGCGGGAAGTTCC
>NZ_JAVROT010000203.1:0-21331 GCF_032162605.1 Mycobacterium sp.
GCAACGGGTCCCGAAACCCGCAGGGCGGGGAGTCGTCCCAGAGCCCGCAAACCAGTGCACCCGACCAGCAGAAGGATCGACCTAGACCGCCGCCCTTCACGCCCAGAGGGGCGTTCGACCGTGGCAACGATCAAGTGGGCGGTCCCAGGGATGCGCCCCGCGGTTTCAGCGCACCTGGCAACGGAGCGCCGCCGCCGCCGCCCGAGAAGGGTCCCGGCTGGAATGACGGACCCCCGCCGGATGGCCCGCCGCCGAACTGGGACGGACCGCCGCCAGCGGGCGGTTGGAACGGACCGCCGCCTCCCGGCGGCTGGAATCGCCAGTGGGCTGGACCGCCGCGTGACGTGAACCAGGGCCGAACCGATTTCGGGCAGTTCAACTATGGCAACTACACCGCCGTTCCCGTCTTCAACCCCGTCTTCGGAGGCTTCGGCTTCTGGTTCTTCGGTCTGTGGATACCGCTGTTCTGACCGCCGATTGACTCCTTCCGGCGTCGCGGGCGGGTACCGCCCATCCCGCGACGCCGGAAGCCGTTCAGGCGAGGGGCGCCGCCGCGACGTGGAGGTGTTCAGCGTCTTCTGCGAGTCGCACACGTAACCGTCCATCGAGGAGTACCCGTGCAACTGACCACACCCAGCGCCCCCGCCAAGGCCCCGCTGCCGCCTTCACCGGCGACGTCTACGTCAACCCAATCAAGACGAAGGCCGAACCGTCCCGTCTGATCGCCAGCATCGTGCGCTTCACCCCCGGCGCGCGGAGCAACTGGCACTTCCACGCCTTGGGACAGACGCTGTTCTGCACCGACAGCAGGGGCCTGGTCGTGTCACGCGACGGCACCGTCATTCGCCTCACCCCAGGCGACACCGTTTGGACCCCACCCGGCGAGGAGCACTGGCACGGCGCAGGCATCGACTGCATGATGTGCCACATCGCAATGCTCGAAGGAGTCGAGGACGGCGACGGCACCACCTGGCTCGAACCCGTCACTGACGAGCAGTACACCGCAGCTAACCAGGCGAACCTGGCCGCTGCAGATTGAGCGCGCCATGTTCATGCGTGCCGTTGACGTCCGTCTCGAAAACGATGGGTTGTTGAGACGCTGACCTCCGCTGGCCAAGCCCGTGGGTTCCAGGCCCTGCGGCGCGGTCCGACTGTCTTGAAGTCCTGTCTCTAGCTCCTCTGTCAAGCGGTGCGCGAGAGCGGGTCCGTTTCGTCGGTGAGCATCGCTCGGTAGACGACATCGGACAGACGGCGTTTGAGGACGCGCAGGCCTTCCATGCCGCCGTCGCCACCGTTCTTGCGCCGCTCAGCGTGAGGATATCGCTTTGTGGCTTGCTCAGGGTGCCGGTGTGCGTGAGATTGCGCGGCGGCTGAAGCGGGCGCCGTCGACGACCTCGCGTGAGCTGCGCCGTAACGCCTCGACCCCGTACCTACTGGCTGGATTACAAAACCTTCGACTGCGCAGTGGCATGCCGAGCGGCGTGTCCGGCGCCCGAAGACGGCCAAGCTCGCCCGCAACGACCGGCTGCGCCAGTACGTCCAGGACAAGCTGTCGGGAGTCGCTCGCCGCGCTGATGGCCAGGTCGTGGTCGGCCCCCGCCGGCACGTCGTGGAAGGGCCGCAACAAGCCCCACCGTGGTGATCGGGCCTGGGTGACGGCGTGGAGTCCCGAACAGATCGCTCGCCGGTTGCCCGTGGATTTCCCCGATGATGAGTCCATGCGGATCAGCCACGAGGCCATCTACCAGGCGCTGTATATCGAGACCCGCGGTGCGTTCAAGCGGGACCTGGTCAGCTGCCTACGTCGCGGCCGGGCGTTGCGGGTGCCGCGAGCACGGACCCGGCAAAAGGCGTGGGCCCATGTCACGCCCGAGACGTTGATCAGCCAGCGTCCACCGGAGGTCGCCGATCGCGCCGTCCGGGTCATTGGGAGGGCGATCTTCTGATTGGGTTGCAGCGCAGCGCGATCGGCACCCAAGTCGAGCGCAGCAGTCGGTTCACGATGCTGATACATCTCCCGAGCGGGACCGGCTAGGCGTGATTCCGCGGACCAAGAACGGGCCAGCGCTGGCTGGGTACGGCGCGATCACGATGGCGAACGCTTTGGAGCAGACGATCACCGCGCTGCCCGCGGAGTTGCGCCGGTCGTTGACCTGGGACCGGGGCAAGGAGTTGTCAGCCCACGCCCAGTTCTCGATCGCTTCCGGTGTCAAGGTGTACTTCGCCGATCCCAAGTGCCCGGGGCAAGCGCGGCACCAACGAAAACACGAATGGCCTGTTACGGCAATATTTTCCGAAGTGCACTGACCTGTCCCGCTGGACCGCCGGCGACATCGCCGCGATCGCCCACACCCTCAACACCCGACCACGCAAAACCCGGCGCACCCCTGCGGAAGTCTTCACCGAACACCTACACTCGCTTCACCGAGCCGGTGTTGCGACCGCCGATTGAATCCGCCCAGTACACGGCACGGGCGATGGCGGCGGCCTGCGCTGATGCCGGGCTGCGTCGCTCGATGGGGCCACGGGGATCTGTTTGGGACGACAGCGGCGCGGAATCGCTGTGTACTACTACCGTCAAGCTTTCGCCACTAGAGCGGAACTCGTTGCAGCAGTTGACAAGTGGATGCACGTCTACAACAATCAGAGGCGTTACTCGGTGATCGGCATGCTGAGCCCGATTGCCTATGAACAATCACTGGAAGCGGCTACACAAGCCGCATAACCCCTGTCCACTTTTCGGGGGGAACCTCACTGCGCCATGACGAATCTCGACAGCATCCCCACACCCCGCACCGACTGGCGCGAGTCGCCTAACGGTCAAAGTCACTACCTGCTCTATCGGTTTGCGGGCACGGCCTGCGTCCAGCTCTGCGAGGACGGGCAGGTGTTCTCCGTCGACCTAAGCGGGCCACCCCCTTATTCGGCATGGTGGCTCGGGCAATCGTCACGCGACAGGCCTACGGGTTCGCTAATTAGCGTGTGATCTTGACTCAATCATGTAGGTATTCACCTGAGCTATCTACTAGGGGAGGCGTAGGCGATGGTCAGGATAGTTTCGTTTGCAAACACGCTACTCGTTGCCGGAGGGTTGGCGGTTAGTTCAATCGGCTTTGCGGGTTTAGCTGCGGCAGAGCCTGCCTGCCAGGGCGGGGTACCGACGGGGTCGTCACATCAACTCTTCTCAAACGGCCCAGCGAGTTCGGCCAGCTGCACGGATGCCCTCGACGCAAGCGACACGAGCATGTCCGACATTGCCGCGGCGGGCTCGTTTCCAAGCGGCGAGGCGGAGTTCACGTATTCTCCGTGGACGCACGTCCATTAGAAGCAACACACCGGGACGAACGATTGCCCAGTGGCGGGATGCAGAGATGGGCGCTCGCTAACTCCGTCCGCGTACTCCCCGGTAGGAACCGGGGCTCGGCCCTGGCTGACATTGCTGCACATCACAAGCTTGTGTAGTAGCGCGCTAAGCGGTGCATGCGTTGTTCGATAGCCGATAGCACTTGTTGCCCTTCGGCGTCCGTGCACCGGTCACCCCGTCGTCCGTACAGGACCGGCAATGAACCGTCACGTTCAGTTCCTCAGCGCTAGGTCCGGTCGTTCCGATGTGGTCCGCGCATAGGTCGGTGGTCGCTGAACATGTCAGGCACCACGGCTGAGCCTTGCGGACTCGCTTGCTTAGGTTTTTCCATCGCAGTCCAATTTGCCGGGAAAAGGCTTTACCCGCTCGTGAACGAGCTCGCCGCCGACGGGATCCCCGTGGCGGTGACGTGCCGGGTACTCAAGCTCGCCCGCCAGCCCTACTACCGCTGGCGGGCCAATCCGGTGACCGACGCAGAGCGCCTCGAGGCCTATCGGGTCAATGCGTTGTTCGACGCCCATCGTGACGACCCGGAGTTCGGCTACCGCTACCTGGTCGAGGAGGCGTGCGCGGCCGGTGAGCCGATGGCCGAGCGGACCGGGTGGCGGATCTGCTCAGAGCATCGCCTGTGGAGTGCGTTCGGTAAGAAGCGTGGCAAGAACGGCAAGGTCGGTCCGCCGGTGCACGATGACCTGGTGGCGCGGGACTTCACTGCCGAAGGACCAGATCGGTTGTGGCTGAGCGATATTACCGAGTATCCGACACGTGAGGACAAGCTCTACCTGTGTGGGATCAAGGACGTATTCTCCAACCGCATCGTCGGGTACGGCATGGACTCGCGGATGAAGTCACGGATGGCGACCACTGTCCTGAGCAACGCGGTAGCGCGCCGCGGTGAGGTGGCTGGCTCCGTTCTGCACACTGATCGTGGATCTCATTTCAGGTCAAGGAGTTTCGTGCACGCGCTGGGCCGATACGAGATGGTCGACTCGATGGGCCGCGTTGGTGCAGCCGGCGACAATGCGGCCATGGAGAGCTTCGTCAGCTTGCTGCAGAAGAACGCTCTGGACCGCCGCCGGTAGGACACCCGGGAGGAACTCAGGATCCCATCGTCACCTGGATCGAACGGACCTACCACCGCCGCCGACGCCAGACCGCCCTCGGGCGGTTGACCCCGATCGAATTCGAAGCAATCATGACCACACCGGCCAGTCAGCCCGCGTGACCAAAATTGTCACCTATTCGTGCAGCAGACCCTCCCGCACCCGGTCCAAAGAAGGCCTCACCTCGGAAGTGGTGGGGCCTTCGTTGGAATTGAGCCGGGCTGGCCCACATCGCCTTCGTCACGGCCTTACGTTCACTCATCGAAAGCCCCATCGCTTGGACGTACGCCCCGTCCCCGGGATCGCCACTTCGACACGGGCTACGCAGGCACTTTTTTGAGTCGATGCGACCTCTTGATTTTCGTGTGTGGCAAATGTTCAATGGATGCAGCTATCACGGCCGGGGGGCCGTACTACCAAGTCTCGCGCTACGACGCGGGAACCGTGAAGGCGCCCATTGGGGGCGACAACGATGACTTTCACGGTTGCCGCCCCCCGCCGTGACGGTCTACTTCTCCCTGGTGTCCAAGATCAGTAGATGCCTCACCCAGTCTCATCTATGCCTGCGACTTCGGTTGCTGACTGGGGTTCACCGCCACCCGAGGGGCCCACTGAGCATGCACTTTGGTGGGCGCACTGGAATTTTCAGTGCGAGAACACTGAGCAACGTCATATGTTGAAGCAGCCATACCACGATGACGTCGTTTGGGACGTGCCCTCAAGGCGGGTGATTCACCGCGGCGAGCGCGACATACGCGACATATTGGAGAACTACGCACGGATCTTCGAGAGGTACGCCGAGTCGAAGGTTGAACCGTCGAACGGTATGGCACACCTGGGCGGGTGTTCGACGACCTGGAGATGACCTTCAAACTCGTCGAGAGTACGGGCTTCCCGAACCATCCACTCCCGTTCGGTACTCGGGTTGCGATGCGCATCGTGCACGACTTCCGCATCCAAGACGGGCTGATCATCAGGTGAGCACCGTCGCCCATGGCATGTTGTCAGCCACTGCAAGGGTGCCTCCGACAATCCGCATAGAGGACGGTGTTTAGTAGATGCTGAGAACGTCTATCCACCGAGATTCGGTCGGGACGGGATCGAGGTCGGGGTGTGCGTGATCGAAGTTCTTGTCTACGGTTACATGGCCGGGTGGGTGTTGACCACCCTCGGCTTGGCGTTCGTTGCCGCCCGTATTCAAGATCCGCACAGTCCTCAACGCCACCGGTTGCCGCTGGCGCTCGCCGCCGGTGCGGTGTGGCCGCTGCTACTTCTAGGCGTTGCTGAGTACGCAATTGTTGCGGCTGCCGCCGCTGTCGTTCCCGATGAGGACCGAGCACTGCGGGTCAAGCTGTAGCAGCCTCGACGAGTTTCGAAGTCGGCGATCCGTGGCATACGCGTTTCACGCTTGGACAACGGTGCCGAGCTTGATCGAGGAGTTGAACAGCATGAGCTTTTTGGACAAGGCGAAGAACAAGGTCGAGGATCTGGGCGGCCAAACCAAGGAAGCCGCCGGCAAGGCCACCGACGACAAGAGCACCGAGAACGAGGGCAAGGTCGACCAGGCCAAGGCGAACCTCAAGGACGCCGGCGAAAAGGTGAAGGACGCCTTCAAATAGCCGCTGCTCCAACCGCGAACTCGGGTCGGCCCGTCATCCCCACGAGGATGACGGGCCAACTTCTTGGTTATTTGACTGTGAAACCACCGACGAACTGACTTACGTTTTTAGTAAGTTTGCGGACAGCGAACTTCGTGGAGGGGGCCATGTGTCGAGTGCACTGCTGTACGGCGATTCGAGCGGTTGGGTGTTGACCTCGATCTTGCTCGCGCTGCTGGCCTGGCGGCTGCTGGACAAGGACGCTCCAACTGCACACCCAGCGCTGTCGAGTTTCGTCGCCGGTGCGGCATGGCCCCTACTAGTCGTAGCTCTGGCAGAAGCGGGCGCGGTAGCACTCACCGCGGAGGTACTGCACGACGAAGGGCTTCAACCAAGCCTCGTCTCCTGACCGTGACCTCGACCTATCGACGCCGAGCCGACTCAATTGCAATCTTCGCCCGCTAGATCCCACTCTTGAGACGGACTAAGGTGTTCGCCATGTGGTTGAAGACAGTGGCGGCCGCCGCAGCGCTTGCGGCATGTGTCGTAGGCGGCGTCCCCGGCCTCGCAGCGGCCGACCCGACCACGCCTGTCGATCCGACCACGCAGGCCGACCCGACGACGCCAGACGTTCCGATCGCGCCGACCCCTCCCGCCGACACGGCGGCGCCGACCGCTTCTGGCACGCCTGCCGAATCGACGGCGCCGACCGGTTCGGCCACGCCGCCCACGCCGAAGACGTCCATCGACGCCGACGGAACCTACGCGGTCGGTACCGACATCGTTCCCGGCGTCTATAGCACCGCCGGTCCCGTCGACAACGGAACGTGCTTCTGGAAGCGGTCGGGCAATCCGGACGGCGCCACGATCGACAATGCGCTCACCAAGAAACCGCAGACCGTCGAGATCGCACCAACCGACCAGTCCTTCAAGACCAACGGCTGTCAACCGTGGCAGCTGACCGATGGTGCCGTACCACCCGCCTCGCAAGGCATGTCCCCTGCGCTGGCCGGGGTGCAACTGAAGCTCTACATGGCTCAGCTCAATGCCAGGGCCGCCGCGTCCGGACAGCCTCCCTCGCCCTGACGCGGCACTGGCGACGCCGATCGGAGAGGCGCGTCCTCGACGCACAGATCAGTCACCCGTGATTGGGTCACGGGGACTGCGCCGTCTGACACGATCGACGACATGGCCGATCTCATCGAAGTCCAACGCACCATCGCCGCTCCACCGGCAGACGTCTTCGCCCTCCTCTGCGATCCGCAGGGACACGTCGCCATCGATGCGTCGGGCATGCTGCAGGACGCTGACGGAGACCCCGTGACCGCCGTCGGCGACAGCTTCGTCGTGCACATGATCGCGAGGCACTCAACGACTTTCCGATGGGCAAGTACGACGTCACGGTCACGATCACCGAGTTCGAGCAGGACACGCTGATCGCCTGGACCATCCTGGGTCAGATCAAGCCGCCGATCGGTCACGTCTACGGATACCGTCTCGAACCCGATGGTGGTGGGACGCTCGTCACCTCGTTCTATGACTGGTCGGACATCGACCAGAAGTGGCGCGACGCCGGGATCTTCCCCGTCCTCTCGGAGGCCGCGCTCCGCGGCACGCTCGGAATCCTCGACCGCACGGTGCGCCGCGGCTACCCAGCTGACACACCATCGTCAACCCGAGGTTGACGATGACACGCTCGTCAACCTATGGTTGACGCATGAACCAACCGGCCAAGATCACCAACCCCGTCCGCCTCGACGACCTCATCAACGTGATCAAGACAGCTCACGACGAGCCACTCGAGCAGCTCACCGACGCGATGCTCGCCGCCGAGGCCCTCGGCGAAGTCGCCGACCACCTCATCGGCCACTTCGTCGACCAGGCCCGCCGCTCGGGTGCCTCCTGGACCGACATCGGCAAGTGCATGGGCGTCACCAAGCAGGCCGCCCAGAAGCGCTTCGTCCCCAGGACCGAGACCAACCCGCTCGACGCGGGCGACGGCTTCAGCAGGTTCACCCCGCGGGCCCGCAACGTCGTCGTCGAATCACAGAACAAGGCGCACGCCGCGAGCAACGACGAGATCACGCCCGCCCACCTGCTGCTCGCTCTGTACACCGATCCCGCATCGGTGGCCGCGCGCCTACTCATCGGCCGCGGAGTCGACGCCGACAGCGCGGCCCATGCGGTGACGCTGCCGCCGAAGGTCGACGACACGCCCGCGCTCGTGCCATTCAACGGCCCGGCCAAGAAAGTCCTCGAGCTGACCTTCCGTGAGGCACTTCGACTGGGGCACAACTACATCGGCACTGAACACATCCTCTTGGCCCTGCTGGAAGCCGAGGGGGGCGACGGCCCACTACACGCGCTCGGCGTCGACAAGCAGGGGGTCGAGGACGAGATCGCCGAAGTTCTCCGATCGCTGACGCAGAGCTGATCGGGAATGAAATCCGCGCAGGTGCGGTAGAACGCACCATGATCCTCGACGAATCCGCCCGCGCGCTCATCGGCGCCGGCGCCGACGCCACCCTGGTCACCATCAACCCCGACGGCAGCCCCCAGGTCTCGGTCGTTTGGGTGGCACGCCAGTCGACACCCGACGGCGACGAGCTCGTCAGCGCACATCTCACCGAGTACAAGAAGACCCGCAACATCCGACGCGACCCACGGGTGGCCGTCACCATCCTCGGTCCTGCCGCCCCAGGCCAGCAAGCGCCATATCTGTCGGTGACCGGAACCGCCCGGATCGTCGAGGGCGGTGCGCCCGAACTGCTCACCGAACTGGCCGAGGCGATGCTCGGGTCCAGCGAGTACTTCCCGCCGGCGAACGCGCCCGCCGGTCTGCTGACCCGGATCCGGATCGACAAGGTCGGTGGCCTCGGCCCGTGGGCGTCCTGACGGCCGATCACCTCCTCGGCAACGAGGCGGTGTGCGATCATGCCAGGCATGCGTCGCTGGTTGGTGTTGATGGTTGCCGGGTTGGCAGTGATGTCCGGGGTGATGGCCTCGCCGGCCCCGGATGCCGCAGCGGGAAACGCACCGATTGGCAGGCTCGGCGACGTCTTGCACGTCGACTACATGGGCATCATTGCTGACGTCGCAGTGACCAGCGTCGACCTCTCTGACATCCCGCCGGGCTTCGGCCGCGCACCGCTGGGCCCACGCTACGAGGTGTACCGCGCCAACGTGACCGTCCACGTCATCAAGGCGCCCAATCCGTACATCACGTCGATCGTGTTCGACTTCAACGGCGTGACGCCCATCGCCGACGCCTACAAGCCCCGCAACAGCGACGCCCCCGACGACCTGCGCACCGCACTGCAGAACGCCCCCGCCGGCGCCACCGTGAGTGGCGGGGTGTGGTGGGACGTCTACCGCGACCTCGTCACCAACGTCGTCCTCCTCGACAAGGTCACCGGGTACCACCTCGCCCAGTGGAACCTCACCTGACGCTGTATGTCCATTGAGGTCACCGCAGCCGCCGAGGCCGACCTGCCCGAACTGGCCGACGTCGCCGCACGCACCTTCCCGCTGGCCTGTCCCCCATCGGCAACACCCGACGACGTCGCTGCGTTCATCGCCGAGCACCTGACCGCAGACCGGTTCCGCGAGTACCTGTCCGACGCCGATCGCGTGGTGCTGACGGCGCGCGAGGGAAGCCTTATGTCCGGCTACGCCATGCTGATTCGCGGCGTGCTCGATGACGCCGACGTCCAGCGGGCCGTGGCGCCGCGACCCGCCGTCGAACTGTCCAAGATGTACGTCGTGCCCGACGGTCACGGCGCAGGTGTCTCCGCCGCTCTGATGGCGGCCGCGCTCGATGCTGCCCGAGCGCTGGCCGCAGCCTGCGTCTGGCTGGGTGTAAACCAGGAAAACCAACGCGCGCAACGGTTCTACGTCAAACAGGGCTTCGCGGTCCGCGGAACCAAGACGTTCCGCCTCGGCGGCCACCTCGAGAACGACTACGTGATGGTGCGCCCACTCTAACCCGGGCGGCCCGCGGCGGTCAGCGCCAGCAGCCGCGACGTCGCACGCAGATACTTCTTGCGGAAGCCGCCCGTCAGCATCTCCTCGCTGAAGACGGTGTCCAGCTTGGCGCCCGAGGCCACCACGGGAATGCCCGCGTCGTACAGCCGGTCGGTCAACGACACCAGGCGCAGTGCCACGTTCTGGTCGTCGAGAGGATGAACACCGGTGATGAACACCTCGGCGACACCCTCGATCAACGCGAGGTAGCGCGAGGGGTGCATCGTCGCGAGATGTGCGCACAGCGCGTCGAAGTCGTCGAGCGTCGCATCCGGCACGTCGGCGGCCTCAGCCCGCACCTCGTCGTCGGACGGCGGCACCGGGGCGGGAGGTAGGTCACGATGCCGGTAATCGGGTCCCTCGATCCGCACGGTGATGAACATCTTTGCGAGCGTGTTGATCTCGCGGAGGAAGTCCTGCGCCGCGAACCGTCCCTCGCCCAACTGTTCCGGCAGCGTGTTCGACGTCGCCGCGATGGAAACCCCACGCTCGACCAAGGCCGACAGCAGACGTGAGATCAACGTCGTGTTACCGGGATCGTCGAGCTCGAACTCGTCGATGCACACCACCACGTAGTCGGAGAGCAGCTCGATGCACTCGACGAAGCCGAACACACCCGCCAACTGCGTCAGCTCACCGAACGTCGCGAACGCGGCGGGCCCGGCCTGAGCTGCCGCGAGGTCGTAGTAAGTCGACGCCAACAGGTGCGTCTTGCCGACGCCGAAGCCGCCGTCGAGGTACACCCCGACGCCGGGAAGCACCTCGCGCCTGCCGAACAGCTTCTTCTTGCCCGCCCGCCGTTGCACGGCCTGAGCGCAGAAGTCCCGACATGCCTGCACCGCAGCCGTCTGCGAAGGTTCGGCCGGGTCGGGCCGGTACGTGTCGAAACTGACGTCCGAGAAGGTGGGCGGCGGCACCAGACCAGCAACCAACCGCTCCGGCGTCACGCTCGGATGCCGATCGGTCAGATGGTCGACATCGACACCGCTGGCCCCGGGCATGGAAGGAACTGTAACGACGTGCTGCAATGGTCAACGTGTCCGATCCCGATGCTGCGACAGAGCTCACAGAGCTGGCCCCGTCTGGTGGCAGGTTCGACACCGACGACGGGCGTCTCGCCGCCTTCTACTCGTACCCCGAGGACCTCGGTCGCTGCTGGGTGCGCGCCAACATGATCTCCAGCCTCGACGGCGGCGCCACCGACGACGGCAAGGCGGCCGGGCTCGCGGGCCCCGGCGACCGCGCGCTGTTCTCGCGGATGCGACAGGAAGCCGACGTCGTCCTCGTCGGCGCATCCACCGTGCGGATCGAGAACTACTCCGGTGCGCAGATGTCGCTGGCACAACGCCAGGAACGCCAGGGCCGCGGGCAGGCCGAGGTGCCGCCGATCGCGATCGTGACCCACGGCGCCGACTTCGAACACGACGCCAAGATCTTCACCCGTACCGAGGTCCCGCCGCTGATCATGACCAGCCGCGAAGCCGTAGACGACGCTCGCGGGCGATTCGGCTCGATGGTCGAAGTCATCGACTCCTCTGGCACCCAGACCGACCGCGTCGACCTCGCGGTGGTCCTGAAGACCTTCGCCGAGAGGAAGCTCCTACGAGTGCTCTCCGAAGGCGGCCCCGGAATGATCAGCCTGCTCATCGAGCGCGGTCTACTCGACGAGCTCTGCGTGACGATCGCACCGATCCTCGTCGGCGGGCAGGCCCGCCGCATCGCCACCGGGGAGGGCGAGGCCCATACCCGCATGCGGCGGAGTCACCTGCTCACCGACGACGAGGGCTACCTCTACACGCGCTACGTCAAGGACGAGTGACCGAAGCGCGACTTCCCGGGTTGCTTCGCTCCTGCCCGCCGAGCCGGCTCGGCGGGGAGTCGGCCGGCGATCGCTAATGTGGTCAGCATGCGTCGGCATCCTCAGCTGCTCCGGGCCCTCTGCTTGCCCGCCGTTGCGGCCGTCGTCGTCGCCGGCTGCGCACCAGGGCTGGCCGCCAACCCCCGCTTCGCCACAGACTCCGGCGCCGGCCCGCAAGGCGCGCTCGAATCCACGCCCGTCGCGTCGGGACCGCCACCCATCGAGGCCCCCAAGAACGACCTGTCGTGGCGCGACTGCACCTCGCGGATGTTCAGCCAGGCCGCCGTCCCCGCCATCCCCGGCGTGACCTTGGAATGCGCCAGCTACGACGCCGACCTCGACTCCATCAGCGGCGCCTCGGGAACACTCAGCATCGGGGTGGTCCGGGCGCGTTCCGACGCGACACCCGCGACGGCAGGCCCGCTCGTCATGACGACCGGGACGGATCTGCCGTCCTCGGTGCAGCTGCCCGTGTGGCTCTCGCGCAGCGGTGCCGACGTCCTCAAGACCAACCCCGTCGTCGCGATCGATCGCCGCGGCATGGGCATGTCGGGGAACCTCGACTGCCGCGACCTGTTCTCCCGCCAGGAGATGCTCGACCAGGCGCAGTTCGCGTCCGGCGACGACCCCGTAGCCAATCTCAGCGCCATCGTCCAGACTGCGACCACGAGCTGCACCGACAGCATTGCCCCTGGCGACTCCGCCTACGACAACGCGCACGCCGCCGAGGACATCGAACGATTGCGCAGCACCTGGGACGTCCCGACGGTGGCCCTGCTCGGCGTCGGCAACGGCGCGCAGGTGGCTCTGGCCTACGCCGGCGCGCACCCCAACAAGCTCTCCCGGTTGGTGCTCGACTCCCCGCTCCCACTGGGCGTCGCCGCCGAGGCGAGAGCCGAACAGAAGGTCAAGGGGCAGCAGGCCGCCCTGGACGCCTTCGCCTCGCAGTGCATCGCGGCGGGCTGCGCGCTCGGGCCGGATCCGAAGGGCGCAATCGACGCGATGTTGGCCAGCGCCCGGCAGGGCAATGGGCCCGGCGGCGTCTCAGTGGCCACGCTCGCCGACGCCATCTCCACCGCGCTGGCGTTTCCTCGAGGCGACTTCCTCACGTCCACCAACGCGCTCGCCGGCGCACTTGCCGCCGCACGCAACGGCGACGACCTCAGCCAGCTCAACGGACTCATCAACGACGCCGAAACGCTGCGCAAGACCGATGGCCAATTCGTGAATACGTGCAGCGACGCGCTCAACCGTCCGACGCCCGACCGCGTGCGCGAGCTCGTCGTCCAGTGGGGCAAGCTCTACCCGCAGTTCGGCGTCGTCGGAGCACTGGACCTGGTGAACTGCCTCGCGTGGCCCAGCGGCTCCACACCGCCGGACCCGCAGAACCTCAAGATCCCCGTGCTCCTGCTCGGGGTGCAGAACGACCCGATCGTCGGCAACGAGGGCGTGGCGGCCGTCGCCGCCACCATCATCAACGCCGGTGCCGCGAGCCGTCGCGTCATGTGGCAGGGCGTCGGCCACGGCGCAAGCATCTATTCGACGTGCGCGATACCGCCCGTGTTGTCGTACCTGGACACGGGCAAGGTGCCCGAGACCGACACGTACTGCCCTGCCTAGCCAGAGCCACCCGCGACGTCCGGTGTACGGTGCGCTGGTGGCGGTACCTGACACCCTGCTTCGCCCATTCCGGCCCCGCACCTCCCCGCCGAATGCCGCGACCGTTCTGCGCTCGATCCTCTGGCCCATCGCGATCATCTCGGTGATCCACCGCGCCTACGTTCTGGGCACAAACGGGTACATCACCGACGACTTCGGACCCGTCTATCGCGCGGTCATCAACTTCAAGCGCGGCGTGGACATCTACAACGAACACTTCGACCAGGTCGACCCGCACTACCTCTACCCACCCGGCGGGACGTTGCTGCTGGCTCCATTCGGGTATCTACCGGTCGACGCCGCCCGCTACTGGTTCATCACCTTCAACGCCGTCGCCATCGTGCTCGCCGCCTACCTCCTGCTGCGGCTGTTCAAGTTCTCGCTGACGTCGGTAGCCGCGCCCGCTCTGCTGCTCGCGATGTTCTGCACCGAAAGCGTCACCAACACACTGGTGTTCACCAACATCAACGGGTGCATGCTGCTGTGCGAGGTGCTGTTCCTCCGGTGGCTGCTCGACGGCAAGGTGAACCACCAGTGGCTGGCAGGCATCGCCGTCGGGCTGACACTGGTGATCAAGCCGTCGTTGGCGCCGCTCCTGCTGTTGCCGCTGCTGAACAGGCAGTGGCGCGCTCTGATCCCCGCCTTCGGGGTGCCGCTGCTCTTCAACGCCGCCGCGTGGCCGTTGATCAGCGACCCGATGAACTTCGTGCGCAACACGGTGCCCTACATCTTCGCCACCCGCGACTACTTCAACAGCTCGATACAGGGCAACGGCATCTACTACGGCCTGCCGACGTGGCTGATCCTGTTGCTGCGGTTGACCTTCCTGGTCCTCGCCGTCGCCAGCCTGTGGCTGCTGTACCGCTGCTACCGGCAACGCGATCAGCTGTTCTGGATGCTGACGTCCTCTGGCGTGCTTCTGATCGCCTCGTTCTTGGTTCTGTCGCTGGGGCAGGCCTACTACTCGATGATGCTCTTCCCATTCCTGATGACGGTGGTACTGCCGAACTCGGTCATCCGAAACTGGGTGGCGTGGCTCGCGATCTACGGTTTCATGACGATGGACCGCTGGTTACTGGTGCACTGGCTCACCACCGGCCGCTACCTGGAATACATGAAGATCACCTACGGCTGGTCTCTGATGCTCGTCGTGGTGTTCTGCGTGCTGTACTTCCGCTACCTCGACGCGAAGGCCGACGGGCGCCTCGACGAGGGCATCGACCCGCCCTGGGTGACGTCGGACCGGGAGCGCGCTAGCGTTGAGGGATGACCGCCCCCAAAGTCCAGCTGACCAACGATGAGTGGCGGGACAAGCTGTCGCCACAGGAGTTCGCAGTGCTGCGCCAGGCGGGCACCGAACGGCCGTTCACCGGTGAGTACACCGACACCAAGACCGAGGGTGTCTACCAATGTCGGGCGTGCGGCGCGGAGCTCTTCCGTAGCACCGAGAAGTTCGAATCACATTGCGGCTGGCCGTCTTTCTTCGATCCGGCCGACTCCGACGCTGTCATCCTGCAGTCCGACGACTCCGGGGGCATCCACCGCGTCGAGGTGGTCTGCGCCAACTGCCACAGCCACCTAGGTCACGTGTTCGAGGGCGAGGGCTACCCGACGCCGACCGATCAGCGCTACTGCATCAACTCGATCTCGCTGAAGCTGGTGCCCGCAGACAACTGATCCGCGGCTTTCCCAGCGCGGGCAGACGACTCCGCGGCTAGGGCAGGCGCGTGACGAGTTCCTCGACGCCGACACGCGGGCCGGTGAAGAACGGCGTCTCCTCGCGTACGTGGCGGCGGGCGTCGGTATAGCGCAGCTTCCACATGAGCTCGACGATGCGGCCCAGATCCGGCCCCTCGAACGCCAGGATCCACTCGTAGTCGCCGAGCGCGAACGCGGGCACCGTGTTGGCGCGCACGTCCGGGTACTCACGGCCGGCCATCCCGTGCTCCACCAGCATCTTGCGACGCTCGTCGTCGGGCAGTAGGTACCACTCCAGCGACCGCACGAACGGATACACGCACAGATAGTCGCCAGGTTCCTCGCCGGCGATGAAGGCCGGGACGTGGCTCTTGTTGAACTCGGCGGGGCGGTGCAGTGCGACCACGCTCCAGACCGGATCGCTGGCCAGGCCCAGCGCCGTGCGCCGGAACGCCCGGTACGTCGCCTGAAGATCCTCGACGCGCTCGGCGTGCGTCCAGATCATGAAGTCGGCGTCCGCGCGGAAACCCGCGACGTCGTAGAGGCCGCGGACGACGACGCCGCCCTCCTCCTGCTGCTTGAGGAACGTCGCGGTCTCGTCGATCACCGCGGCGCGCTCCTCCCCCAGCGCTTCGGGCTGCACGGCGAAGACCGAGATCATCATGTACCGGGTCGTCGAATTGAGCTTGTCGTAGTCGAGCTTGGCCATACCACCCATCGTGCCACGCGCGAGATGGACCTAATTCGTCGCTCTCGACGCGGCCAGCGAGGCTGCCGCCCGTGTGCCCGAGGCCACGCAGGCAGGCACCCCGATGCCATCGAGGTAACCGCCCGCCACAGCCAGCGTCGGGGGCAGGCCCGCCCTCAGTTCGGCGATCAGATCGGCGTGCCCCGGCCCGTACTGCGGCATCGCGTCGATCCATCGTTGGACGTGGCAGTCGACGGCTTCGGTGCCGATGCCGAACACCGTCGACAAGTCCTGGGCCGCCCACGACAACAGATCCTCGTCACCGGCGTTTCGGGCCAGCGTGTCGCCGAACCGACCGAACGACAAGCGCACCAACTCGACGTTGCCGCGCCGTGCCCACTTGCGCGACGTCAGTGTCATCGCCTTGGCGTTCAACCGTTCTCCACCCGCCACCAGCACCCCCGACTGCTCAGGCAGCGGCGTGCCACCGGGCAGTGCGAGCAGCACCAGCGCGGTCGACGCCACCTGGATGCGTCGTGCCGCGGCCGCGGACCTCGGCGCGATGCCTTCGATGAGCCGCGGCAGACGCGGTGCGGGGACGGCGAGCACCACGCCGTCGGCGTGCCAGTGCCCGCCCTCGTCGTCGACGAGGTTCCAGCCGGTCGCGCTGCGGCTGACCCGGTCGACGGCGACTTGGGCCCAGTCGACGTGGGCTCGTCGGACAAGGGCCTCGAGCAGCACCGCATAGCCACCGTCGACGGCGCCGAACACCGACCCGCCCAGCGGCGGAGGCCCCAGTCCCGTCAATGCCTCGCGCACCGCGTCGGTGAGGCTGCGCGCCCCGCGATCGAGCGTGGCGGCCAAGGTCGGGGTCGCCGCACGCAACCCGATGGTCGCGGACGACCCGGCGTAGACGCCTGCCAGCAGCGGGTCGACCGAGCGGGCCACCACCTGCTCACCGAACCTGTCGCCGATCAACTCCGCGACCGTGGGATCAGCGCCGGGACGCCACGAGAACGGCCTCGACCGCTCGCCCGCGATCCGCGCGACCGTCGCGTCGTCGACGAGGCCCGCGACCGCGGACGCCTGCGCCGGGATGCCCTGCAGCGTGCCCTGCGGCATCGGGTGTAGACGTCCCTCGCTGTAGATCAGGGGGCGCACACCCGTCGTACCGATCTGACGGTTGGCCAGGCCCAACTCGGCCAGCAGCGCCGAGACCTCGGGACGGCGCGCGACGAAAGCCTCCGCGCCGACGTCCACCAACTGGCCACCCACCCGTTCGGTGCGCAGCACGCCGCCGAGCCGGTCAGCGGGGTCGAAGATCGTGATCGACGCATCGGGACCTGCCGCGACGCGCAAGCGATGGGCGGCGACGAGACCCGAAATGCCGCCTCCGACAACACAATACGTGGGCGATCTACTCACAACGCGTGCACCAGCGCTACCGCTTCGGTGATGATGCCCGGATCGGTGGGCGGCAGCACTCCGTGGCCCAGGTTGAATACGTGGCCTGCGGCCCCCGCGTCGACGGCACGCCGACCATCGTCGACCACGTTGCGCACCGCGCGCTCGACCACCGGCCAGCCTGCGAGAAGCACCACCGGGTCGAGATTGCCCTGCAACGCGACGCCAGGCCGAACCCTCGCAGCGGCATCGGCCAAGGCGGTGCGCCAGTCCACCCCGACGACCGCCTTGTCCCCCGCCGAGACGGCTTCCGACATGGCGCCGAGCAATTCGGCGGTACCCACTCCGAAGTGCGTCATCGGCACGCCGTCACCGGACAGGGCGTCGAACACGCGCGCGCTGTGCGGCAGCACGTAGGCGCGATAGTCGGCCAGCGACAGCGTGCCGGCCCAGGAGTCGAACAGCTGGATGGCGTCGACGCCCGCGTCCAACTGGGTCCGCAGAAAGCCGATCGTGACGTCGGTGAGCGCCGTCATCAGGGCGTGCCAGGTCTCGGGTTCGCCGAGCATCATCGCCTTGGTGCGTTCGTGGTTGCGACTCGGACCGCCCTCCACCAGATAGGAGGCGAGCGTGAACGGCGCGCCAGCGAATCCGATCAGCGGCACGTCGCCCAGCGCCGATACCAGCAGGGACACCGCATGGGCGACGGGCGCGACCTCGTCGAGGTCCAGCGGGGTCAGGGCCGCGACGTCGGCCGCGGTGCGGATCGGGTTCGCGACGACCGGTCCCACCTCGGGCACGATGTCGAGGTCGATGCCCGACGCCCGCAACGGCACGACGATGTCGGAGAACAGGATGGCCGCGTCGACTCCGTGGCGACGGACCGGCTGAAGGGTGATCTCGGTGATCAGCTCCGCGTCGAAGCACGCCTGCATCATCGTGTTCCTAGCCCGCAAGGCCCGATACTCGGGCAGCGAACGGCCGGCCTGCCGCATGAACCACACCGGCACGCGGGTGGGCTTGCGGCCCGCGGCCGCGGTCAGATAGGGCGACATGGGCAGGTCACGACGGGTACTCATCGGCACCCATGCTGCCATGCAGTCACGTTACGGCGCGCCTTCGTTGCGCCCTGCCCATATCAGCTAGCGTCAAACCTCATGACCACCGTCGAGCCTGCTCAGTTCCGGGCAGCGGTGGAGGCGATGAATGCCACCACCGTGCGGCCGGAGATCGAGCTTGGCCCGATCCGTCCGCCTCAACGTCTCGCGCCGTACAGCTACGCACTCGGCGCGGAGGTTCGGCACCCCGAGACGGCGATCGTCCCCGAACGCTCCGAAGGTGATGCGTTCGGTCGGCTGATCCTGCTGCACGATCCGGAGGGCGCGGAGGCGTGGGACGGAACGATGCGCCTGGTGGCCTACATCCAGGCCGATCTCGATTCCACCGAAGCCGTCGACCCGTTGCTTCCCGAGGTGGCGTGGAGCTGGCTCGTGGAAGCGCTCGCATCACACGAGGATCACGTCACTGCCCTGGGCGGCACCGTCACGGCGACGACATCGGTGCGCTACGGCGACATCTCCGGGCCGCCGCGAGCGCACCAACTGGAGCTTCGTGCGTCGTGGACGGCGACGAACCTGGACCTGGGTCCTCACGTGCAGGCGTTCTGCGAAGTGCTGGAGCACGCCGCCGGCCTTCCACCCGCAGGGGTCACCGACCTCGGCGCTCGTACCCGCGCGTGAAATGACTGACGGCGACGACGCCGGCCCAGCCGCGGCCACTAGCGAACACGACGAGATCGACACCGGCGAACCCGGGGCCACTCCGCTACTGGCACCCGTCGACGGCGTGCCCGAGCTGGCGGTGACCGCCGACCAGATCCTCGCGACCGCCGAGTTATTGGTGTCCGGGCACGGTCCGTTCGCGATCGATGCCGAGAGAGCATCGGGTTTCCGCTACTCCAATCGCGCGTACCTGTTGCAGATCCGCCGCGCCGGCGCGGGCACCGTGCTGATCGACCCCGTCAACCACGGCGAGGATCCGCTGATGGTGATGGCCCCCCTCGCCGACGTGCTGGACACCGACGAATGGATTCTGCACGCGGCCGATCAGGACCTGCCGTGCCTGGCCGAACTCGGGATGGTGCCGCCCAGCCTGTACGACACCGAGCTGGGGGGCCGACTTGCCGGCTTCGACAGGGTGAACCTGGCCGCGTTGGTGCAGCGGCTGCTCGGGCTGCATCTGGTGAAGGGCCACGGCGCCGCCGACTGGTCGAAGCGGCCGTTGCCACCCGACTGGCTGAACTACGCTGCACTGGACGTCGAGGTGCTGCTCGAACTGCGCGCAGCCGTTGCCGCCGAGCTCGAAGAGCAGGGCAAGACACGTTGGGCGGCAGAGGAATTCGAGCACCTACGAACCTACGTCGCCTCGCCGACGCGGCGGGATCGCTGGCGACGAACCTCGGGCATCCACAAGGTGAAGAATCCACGGACGCTGGCGGCTGTGCGCGAACTCTGGACCACGCGGGACAACATCGCGCAGCGGCGTGACATCGCGCCTGGCCGGATCCTGCCCGACGCCGCGATCATCAACGCTGCGGTCACCGACCCGGACACCATCGAGAAGCTGGTGGCACTGCCGGTGTTCGGCGGCTCCCGTCAGCGCCGCGGTGCCGCGGTGTGGCTCGAGGCGCTCGCCCGCGCCCGCACCACCAAAGACGTACCGGAGGCCTCCGAACCGCTCACGGGACCACCACCCGCGGTGCGCTGGAGCCGCCGCAAACCCGAGGCGGCCGACCGACTCGAATCGGTTCGCACGGGTCTCGCCGAACTGTCGCAACGTGTTTCGGTGCCGACGGAGAACCTGCTGACGCCCGAGGTGGTGCGGCGACTGGTGTGGGACTGGCAACCGGTCCCCGACACATCCGCGGTGATCGACGCATTCCTCGCCGACGCAGGCGCCAGGCCGTGGCAGCGGGAGCTGACGGTGCCCGTGTTGGCTGCAGCGTTGACGGTCGCGCCAACACCTGCCGATTCGGCCGACTAACTCACTGAGATAGCACTGAGGCGAGTAGCCGACGCCGTCAGCGCATCTCAACGCCCGCGGACCCCGTCCACGTGCGCCAGGAAGTGTTTCAGGACCGCGTCGGGGGCCTCGATCTGCGGCCAGTGCGCGATGTCGTCGGCGAGCATGACGACGTCCGGGTCCGGAATCACCTGCCGATAGCGGTCGGCCATGTGCCTGCCCGAATTGGGATCGATCGGACCGTCGATCAGGCGCATCGGCACACTGGTCTCCCTCATGGCCCGCACCCAGCGATTCCGGTTCACATACCGGTCGGTGACGAACCTACCCACCTTGTGGGTAACCCGCGCCCCGTCGTTGTAGTCCATGACCTCGAAGAAGCGCTCGAGCACGAGCGGCGACGGCTTGGTGTTGGGCCCGAACATCTGGTCCAGCGTGCGAGCCAGGATGCGCCGTGACACCGGACTGCCCTGGAACCGACTGGTGATGTCGCCCAACGGAGTTCGCGATAACAGCTTCTGCACTAAACGCGGCATGTAGGCCTCGTTGAACAGGCCACCGTTCAACCAGGTGATCGACTCGATGATCGGTGAACCGTAGGCGTTGTCGCCCGCCTCGTACCGCGCCAGGAGCTCTTGGCCCACCGAGTCGCCGAGATCGTGTGCCAGCACGTGGCAGGAGTCGACGTTCAGGTGGTGCAGCAGAGCCTCGTGCATGTCGGCGTGGTCGAGAACCGAATACTCGTAGGCGACTGGCTTGTCCGAGAAGCCCATGCCGATCATGTCGGGGGCGATCACCGTGAACCGCTCGACCAGCGTCGGCCAGATCAGCGACCAGTCCCACGAGCTGAACGGGTAGCCGTGGATCAGGAGTAGCACCGGGGCCTGCCCGAACGGTTCGCCGTCGACGCGGAAG